>JAEUHU010000025.1 GCA_016793305.1 Planctomycetota bacterium | reverse complement strand
GGTGGCGAGCCGCAGCCCGTGCTCGTCGAAGTCCTGCAGCGTCGGCGTGCGCCCCGCGGCGACGAGGCGGCGCGCCAGCAGCGCCTTGGCCTCGGGCAGGGCCTGCTGCAGGCCGGAGAGGCCCGAGCCGATCAGGGGTGCCGTCGCGTCGGTCATGGGGGCCGCAGAGTGTGCCGTGCCGAGCGCGCTGCGCCATCCCCTCGTGCGAACGTGCTGGGACGGCACCAACGAGCCGTGCCACGGCCAGGATCACGCAGACGACCTACGCCGAATTGCGATGCTTGTCGCGTCAAGTATCTCGGTCGATACTGGTCGGGTGCCTCCCGCTCAGCCGAAGCCGCCGACCGTCCCAGCCCTCGACCCGGACAGCGTCCAGGCGGCGATCAAGCAGCGGCGGCCGTTCCGTTCGCGGCGGCAGGAGACGTTCCTGTGCCTGCTGCTGGCCGCCGAAGCGACCCGCTGGCCGCTGCTCGACCTGCTCGCCGACCACGACGAGCTGACGCCCCAGCAGTACAACGTGCTGCGCATCCTGCGCGGTGCTGGCGACGAGGGGCTGCCGACGCTCGAAATCGGCACGCGCATGCTCGAACGCACGCCCGGCGTGACGCGGCTGATCGACCGCATGGAGACGAAGGCACTGGTGACGCGCAGCCGCGACGGCGCCGACCGGCGGCAGGTCATCTGCCGCATCACCGACCACGGGCTCGCCTTGTTGAAGAAGCTCGACAAGCCGATCGACGCGCTCGAGGACCACGCGATGGCCGCGCTCAGCGACGCCGAGGTCGAGACCCTGCTGCCGTTGCTGAACAAGGTGCGGCTGCACCTGACCCGGGATCGCCGTGGCTGAGTCCGATCGAGACCGTTCGTCGGCCGCGAACGAGGCGCGCCCGCCCGCTGGCGATCGGCCGGGCCTGCACCGCCGCGACTTCCTGCGGGCCTCGCTCGGCGCGTTCGCCGCCGCCAGCTGTTCGCCGACCCCGAAGGCCGCCACACCGAAGCACGATCCCGAGCCCGCGATGACGACCCCACCGACTTCGACCATGCCGGTCGTGTTCGTGTCCCACGGCGCGCCGACGATGGCGCTGGATCGCACCGCCGGCGCCGACTTCACCCGCCTGGCCCAGCGGCTGCCGAAGCCGCGCGCCGTGCTGGCCGTGTCGGCCCATTGGCTCGACGCGCCGGCCACCATCGGCACGCGCAGCCGCCGCGAGCTGCTCTACGACTTCTCGGGCTTCCCCGCGGAGCTCTACCGCGTGCGCTACGACGCGCCGGCCGCGGCCGACGTCGCCGACGAACTGCAGCGCATGGTGCCGTCGCTGCAGCGTGCCGACGAACACCCGTGGGACCACGGGGTCTGGGTGCCGCTCGTGCACATGTTCGCCCGTGCCGACGTGCCGGTGCTGCAGGTGTCGGTTCCCTACCGCTGGTCGCCGCGGCAGCTGTTCGAACTCGGCCGTTCGCTGGCCCCGCTGCGCGACCAGGGCGTGCTGGTGCTCGGCAGCGGCGGCATGGTGCACAACCTCGGCCGCCTCGACTGGAACGGCGGCACCACCCCACCGGCATGGGCCACCCACTTCGAGGGCTGGGTGCGGCAACGGCTCAGCACCGGCGACGTCGACGGCCTGCTCGCCTACCGCGACCACGCGCCCGACCTGAAGCTGGCCCACCCGACCGACGACCACTTCCTGCCGCTGCTGGTGGCGGCTGGGGCGGCGACCGCGCGCGGCACGGCCGATCCGGTGACGTTCCCGATCGAAGGCTTCGAGTTCGGCTCGCTGAGCCGCCTCGCGGTCCGCTTCGGTTGACGGGGCCGCACGGCCGATAGCAGCGCGGCATGCGCATCTCCATCACCCTGCTCTCGTCCGTGCTGGCCGTGCTCCCGTCGTGTGCTGGCGGCGCCTCGGTTCCCGCCGACGACACCATGCCGTTCGCCGCCGCGCCGATGGGCGAGACGGCGGCCGTCACCAACCCTGCCGCCCCCTGCCTGCTGACGCCGCAGTGCCTGTCGCTGCACTGGCACGATCGCTTCGGCGCCGAATGGGAAGGCGAGCTCGAGGTCAGCTGTGAGAGCGACAGCGCCCACGAGCAGCTGGCGTGCATGTGCCTGATCGCCCGCTGGCCGCACGCGCTGGAGCGCTGCCAGCTGCTCGCCGAGCAGGCGATGATCGAGAGCGCCGCCGACGCCGAGCTGGTCACCGAACGCCTGCAGCAGGCGCTCGACCAGGCGCTGTTCCCGTGCGAGTCGCAGGGCGGCGACGAGAAGCCGGTCGGCCGCGTGCGCGGGCTCAACTGGAAAGTGCTGCGCAAGCGCCGCAGCGGTCACACCTTCGACTACCAGCCCTTGCTGCGCCGCAACTGAGCGATGTGCGCCACGTGGTGGCTGCCGTGCCACGCGTAGAGCGCCACCAGGTCGTCGAGCGTCATCGCACCGCGTTCGCTGTGCACGCACGTCTTCGCGAACGAAGCAACCGGCAGCGTGCGCAGGCAGTGCACCCACCGATCGTGGATCGCCTGCACCAGCAGCAGCGACGTGCCGATCGGGCCGTTGGCGTCGGCCAGCTTCGCCCACTCGTTCTCGTCGTAGGCCTTGATCGGCGGCGGCGACTTCTCGGTGATGGTCAGCTTGTGCCGCACGTACGCGTTGACGTGGCTGTCGGCGATGTGGTGCACGACCTGCCGCAGCGTCCAGCCGCCGTCGCGGTAGGGCGTGTCGAGCTGCGCCTGGTCGAGCCCGCGCACGGCGTCGTGCAGCGCGTGCGGGATGCCGGCGATCGTCGCGAACGCCTGCGCGCGCGCGGCCGGCGTCAGCGCACCCGGTAGTTCGATCTTGCCGATCGGATAGCGCGGATCGCTCACGACTTCGCCTCCTCGGCCTTCTGCGGTTCGACGACGACCAGCTCGGCACCCTGGTCGACGGTGCCGCCCTTCTGGGCCGCGACCTTGCGCACGACCCCAGCGACGCCGGCCACCAGCTTGTGTTCCATCTTCATCGCCGAGACGACGACCAGCGTCTGCTTCGCCTCGACGACGTCGCCCACCTTGCACGCGACCTCGAGCACGGTGCCGGTCATCGGTGCGCGCACGACACCGTCGCCACCGGCGGCACCAGCGCCTCGCCGCCCCGCCGGCGCCTCGAGCGTCCAGGTGCGCCCGTCGACGCGCACCATGTAGCCCTTCGCCAGCGCGGCTCCGTAGGCCACGAACGCGCGGTCGGCACCTTCGCCGAGCGACTGCAGCTTCACGCCGCCGTCGCCGAGCGCCTTGGCCTCGTACTCGTGCACGGTGTCGCCGATGCGCACGCGCCAGCGATCGCCTTCGAGGAATTCGGCCGTGACCGCGACGGTCTTGCCGTCGCGAACGAACTCGCGGGTGATCTTCATCGTGCGCCCTCGAACAGGCGGAAGCCGCCCAACGTCTGCCAGACCGCGGTCGAACCGTTCGTACCGCTGCCGCCGCCGCTCGCCGGGGCACTGCCGTTGCCGCCGCTCTTGCCGAGCACCTGGCACAGCACCGCCGCCGCCAGCGTGTAGTCACCGGGGCCGGTCTTCGGACCCTCGGCGAGGTCGGGCCGGTGCTTCAGCATGTCGGTCGAGATGTTCGCCGTGCGGAACGCTTCGTCGTCGACGACGCGCCGCAGGAAGTCGACGTTGGTCGGGATGCCGAGGTAGACCATCTCGCGCAGGGCCTGGCTCAGGCGCGCACACGCGGTCGCGCGATCGGGCGCGTGCACGACCAGCTTGGCGAGCATCGAGTCGTAGAACGGCGGCACCTCCCAGCCGCTGTAGACGCCGCTGTCGACGCGCACGCCCGGCCCTTCGGCCTCGCGCACGAGCCGCAGCAAGCCGGCGGCCGGGATGTAGCCGGTCTCCGGCGACTCGGCGCAGATGCGCGCTTCGATCGCGTGGCCGCGCGGCCGCAGGTCGCGCCCGGCGAGCAGCTGTTCGAGCTTGCCGCCGGCGGCGACGTGCAGTTGCAGGTGCACGAGGTCGACGCCGGTCACCAGTTCGGTCACCGGGTGCTCGACCTGCAGGCGGGTGTTGACCTCGAGGAAGTAGAAGTTGCCCTTCGGGTCGAGCAGGAACTCGGCCGTGCCGGCGTTGTCGTAGCCGACTCGCCTGGCCAGCGAGACCGCCGCTTCGCCCATGCGCTTGCGCAGCGCTTCGTCGACCACCGCCGACGGCGCCTCCTCGAGCACCTTCTGGTGGCGGCGCTGCACCGAGCACTCGCGCTCGTGCAGCGACACGACGTGGCCGTGCTTGTCGCCCATCAGCTGGATCTCGATGTGCCGTGCCGGGAACACCGCGCGCTCGAGGATCATGCGATCGTCGCCGAACGACGCCTTCGCCTCGCGGCGACCGGCGGCCAGCGCTTCGGCGAGGTCCTGTTCGCGCTCGACCATGCGCATGCCGCGGCCACCGCCACCGGCACTGGCCTTCACCATCACCGGCATGCCGATCTTCTTGCCGAACTCGATCAGCGACGCGTCGCCCTGGTCCTGCTCGGTGCCCGGGATCACCGGCACGCCGGCGGCGATCGCCTCCTCGCGCGCCGCCTTCTTGCCGCCGAGCCGCTCCATGGCCTCGGGGTTCGGGCCGACGAACACCAGCCCCGCCTCGCGCACGGCGCGGGCGAAGCCGCTGTTCTCGCTCAGGAACCCGTAGCCGGGGTGGATCGCCTCGGCGCCGGTCTTCTTCGCGGCGGCGAGGACCTTCTGGATGTCGAGGTAGCTCTCGGCCGCGGTGTTGCCGCCGAGCGGGACCGCGTGGTCGGCCGCCAGCACGTGCGCGCAGCCGGCGTCGGCGTCGCTGTGCACCACCACCGACTCGATGCCGAGTTCACGCAGACCGCGGGTGATGCGCACCGCGATCTCGCCGCGGTTGGCGATCAGCACGCGGCGGAAGGGAGGGTTCTTGGCCATTTGCAGGCCGCGAACCATAGCGAGCACCTCGCCCCATGGCATCCTTGCCTCCCATGGCCTCTCCGTCCGAACCCACCACACCCCGCGAACCCGAGATCGAGGCGCTCGGCCGCATCGCGCGTGGCGGGCTCTGGTGCGTCCGCTGCGCGTTCCTGCTGGCTGGCGTCGGCTTCGTCGGCTTCGGCCTGATGAACCTGCTGCAAGGCCGCACCGGCCTCAGCGAAGTGACGCCCGGCACGATGGTGACCGACCACCACATCGACGTCGTCTGGCTGTGCCTCGGCCTGCCGCTGCTGCCGCCGGTCGACTGGACGTTCGGCCGCGGTCGTTGGCTCGTGCTCGCCGTCCTCGCGGTGCTGGTCGCAGCGCCGGTGCTGCTCGGCGGTGACGACGACTACGGCTTCGTGATCCGCGCGTTCGCGGGGCTGGTGGCGCTGGCGTCGCTGGCGGTGTGGCGCACGCTGTGGAAGCTGACGACTCCGGCCGGGTGAGTGCTGCGACGCAGGAGGAGAAGTCGTGTAGCTTGAGTGCATTGCCACCGGGAGTGGCGCCACTCGAACCCATGGGGAACCAGCATGCCTCTGATCGACCGAGACACGGCGCGTCTGTTCCAGAGCCGATTCTATTTGTTCGTCGACGGGATCGTGCGGAGCTTCGAGGTCCGTGTGCTGGAAGGCGAGGGCCTGAGTGTCGTGGTGTTGATCGCCACGCAGGACTCGACAAGGCCGGATGACGATCGCTGGGTGTGTGTTCGGTTGGTCGTGAGGAAAGTCGAGAGCTTCTGTTGTGCCGACGCCAACTCTCCGGACAACAGACAGACCTACTCTGGCGTGCTGAGCTCAAGAATGAACGTCTGCTGGTTCGGGGACTCTGTTGGACTGGAGCTCGGCGACTTCCTCGATCCTCCGCGTGACATGGCGGAGTTGAAGACATCGAAGCTCTTCGTGGTGGGCCGTTCCGTGGAGTGGACGGTCGAGCCGTACTGCTGACATCGCCCATCGTTCGTGCCAAGTTGCCGGTCGCGGATGCGGTCCGTTGTCTGTCCATCGATGACGAAATCGGGCCATCCAGTAGCGTTCGCGGACCATTGCCTCCGAATGAACGATCGCAACCAGCCCGCAGGCACCATCGCAACCACCAGGCAGGTTCTCGCCGGCGAGGACCGCGTCGCCATCGTCGTCCACAAGCAAGACGGCGGTTGGCTGCTCTTGGGCACGAGGGAATTCAGGAAGCGCGACGTGCTGCTCGTCGATGTAGGCCGCGTACTCGAGTGCGACCGCTCTCTCCGCAAGGCCTGGCCGTTGCGCTCGGGCTGGATCGCCCGCCGCAGCGAACAAGGCGGCTGGGTGAAGCAAGTCGACCACGTCGACGCGAAGCCGCCATTGGTCTCGATCCCCGAGCGCGGCTTCACCTTGAGGTTCACGAATCGGAGCCGGTTCGCCCACACGTTCTGCGGCGAGCACTCGATCCCGGGTGCGCAGTGCCCGAACTGCCGAAAGCCCCTGTTGCGCATGCTGACGCTGGACACCGCCGACCGACGCCTCGGGCTGCAGGGCCTGGCGGTTCCTCGCCTGCACCTGCTCTTCTGCTGGACCTGCAATCTCGCGCAGGGTGAGGTCTCCTATCGATTGCTTGCCGATGGTGGAGTCCGGTTCGTGAAGCACCGGCGAGGCGGAGTGGCGCGCGACTTCCCGTATCCGAACCACCCGCGCTCCTTCCCGGGCAGCCGGTTCGTGCCGGAGCCCGTGCCGGCCGCCGAGTCGAGGATCCTCGGCAAGCTGAACTCGGGCGAGTTGCGTTCGATCGACCTACGCAAGGCCGTTCGGCACCTGACGACTCCCCGACACCAGATCGGTGGCCAGCCGTACTTCGTGCAGGGGCCGCCGTCCGCCGAATGCCCTCGCTGCAACGGCCCCATGACCTTCCTGGCGAGCATCGGCGACGAGACGCTCGACGGGGCTGGGTTCACGGGGAACAGCTTCGTCCAGGTCCTGTTCCTGCTCTGCGAGAAGGACCGGATCATCACGACCCTGCAGCGATGCGACTGAAGCAGCCGCAGCCGGCCGCTGCCAAGGCCGGTGTGCCATCCCGAGACCCGATCCCATGGCCCCCCCTGGGATTCCGGCGGACTCCAGGGCACTTTTGCACGTCCTGCCTCGTCCTACCCTGACTCCCCACCCGGCTTCGGGTTCGCCCCGACCCTGAGCCGCTCGATTCGCACATGCCCGACTCCTCCCGCTTCCCGCGGCTCGCTGCCGCTGTCG
This sequence comes from Planctomycetota bacterium, assembly GCA_016793305.1. Next base: position 7,404 of record JAEUHU010000025.1, on the reverse strand, counting down.
GCATCGCCGCCGCGCTCGCCTTCACCACCCCGATCGTCGCCCAGAAGGACCAGGTCGGCGCGCCCGACCCCAAGGCGACCTTCACCCAGGATGCGTCCTGGACCGGCTTCCTCGCCAGGAACGGCGGCCAGTGGCGACTCGACTGGTGCCCGGCGACCGGCACCCCACGCGCCATCTACGGCACCGGCCTCGAGCTGGCCGACTGGCGGGAGAACTCGCTCGAGGAAGCCCGCCGGCACGCCCACGTGCTGCTGAAGACCGAGGCCGATCTGCTGCGGCTCGGCACCTCGGACTTCCGCGAGACGATCGGCAGCCGCATGGGCCGCACCTGGTCGTTCGTGTTCGACCAGTACTTCCGCGGCCTGCCAGTGATCGGTGGTCGCGCCGACGTGCGCATCAGCATGAGCGGCCGCGTCGCCATGTTCGGCAGCACCGCGTGGCAGATCCCGGCCGACTTCGGCACCACGGCGACGATCGACGGGGACACCGCGCTGGCGCTCGCCTGGCAGAAGCTGGGCCAGGTCCCGACCGACGCTCCTCAACCCGCGCGGGTCGCAGCACCCCGGCTGGTGATCTGGGGCGACGTGCACGCCGATCGGCCCGGCACGTTCCATCTCGCCTGGGAGTGCGCGATCAGCAACGTCGATCGCTCCGGCGAAGGCCCGATGGGTCGTTCCTACGTCGACGCCACGAACGGCACGGTGCTGCACTTCGAGAGCGACAAGCACGAGTGCAACTTCCCCGGCTGCACGCTCGGCTCGAGTGCCTCGCCTGGCGAGATGGCTGCACCGGCCGCAACACCGCTGGCCGCGGAGTCCGATGCAGGGTCCCCGGAGGCGATGGCGCCGGTGGTCACGACCGTGACGCTGCGCGGTTGGACCCGCACCGGCAACGACGCGCAATCGGCACTGGTCGACGTGCCGCTGCCCGGCGTGGAGGTGAGCGTGCCCGGCATCGGCGTGGTGACGACCAATGCCATCGGTCAGTTCCAGATCAACATCGCTAGCCCGGTGAACATCAACATCACGGGCATCCCCGGACGCCACCACCTGCTCGTCCAGGGTTCGAACCAGCCGACCGCTTCGGAGACGGTCAACCCTGGAGTGAACAAGACCATCACCTTGCTGACCTCGGGAGCCAGCAGCTCGGAAGCCGCCCATACGACGGTGTCGTGGTGGATCGACCGGACCAACGAGTTCGCGCGTTCGATCCTCGGCAACACCTCCCAGCTGAACACGGCGAGCAACATCGCCGTGAACGTGAACATCGCCAGCACGTGCAACGCCAGCTATGGCGGCAACACGCTCAACTTCTTCGCGGCCGGCGGTGGTTGCTCGAACACCGCCTTCTCGACGGTGATCGCGCACGAGTGGGGCCACGGCCTCGACGATCGCTACGGCGGCATCTCGCAGACCAACGGCCTGAGCGAAGGCTGGGGCGACATCGTCGGTCTCTACCTGGTCGACAGCCCGATCCTCGGCAGTGGCTTCAGCACCGCCGGTCAGGGCATCCGCAACGGCAACAACACGCGTCAGTATCCGGGCGGCTCGGGTGTGCACGCACAGGGCGAGTCGTGGATGGGCTTCGCGTGGAAGCTGCGCGACCGCCTGGCGACCACGCTCGGCTCGCGGCCCGCGGCCATCGCGCTGAGCAACGACATCGTGATCGGCACGGTCGTCGCCAACGCGATCAACCAGGAAGACGCGGTCCTCGAGGTGTTCCTCGCCGACGACGACGACGGCAACCTCGCCAACGGCACGCCCAACTACCTCGACCTGAGCTGGGCCGCGACCCAGCACAACCTGCCGTTCCCGGTGGTGCTGCCGAACGACGAGTGCAGCGGCGCGATCCCGCTCGTGAACGGCGTCAACGGCCCGTTCACGAACATCGGCTCCAGCACGTCGACGCCGGCCTGGGCCTGCGCGCAAGGCGGCAACGACGTCTGGTTCAGCTACTACGTGGGCACGGCCGGCTCGCTGGTCGTGGAGACGTGCAACCTGGCCGATTGGGACACCGCCATCCAGGTGTTCTCCGGCAACTGCGGAGCGCTCACCAGTGTCGGCTGCAACGACGACACCTGCTCGACCCGTTCGCGCGTCACCGTCGCGGTGACGCCTGGCCCCTACTTCGTGCGCGTCGGCGGCTTCCAGGGCGCGCTCGGCACGTTCAGCCTCTCCGTGAACGGCCCGGCTGGCGTGCCCGCGTCCGCCGTCGCCTACGGCTCCGGCTGCTACGAAGCGTCCCCCACGTTCTACGAGCTGTTCCCGGGCAACGGCATCGACCTCAACTTGTCGGCGATGACGCTCGTGCCCAGCGGCACCACCTATACCGCGGTGGCCCTAGGCTCCTTCTCGCTGCCACTGGGTGCCACCGACCTGGTGCTGACCGACAACGGGGTCACCACGGTGAACCTCGCCACCCCGTTCTCCTACTCCTACGGCACCACCACCTCGCTCGAGGTCTGCGCGAACGGCTTCGTGTCGGTTGCACCCGGCAACGGCAGCGACTCGACCCCGACCGGTGCTGAGTGGCATGCGTCGGTCCAACCGCGCTGGGGAACGTGGCACGACTTCAACCCGGCCGCGCCCGGCTCGGGCAAGGTCAAGTTCCACGAAGTCGGCTGGATGTCCTACGTGACGTGGTCGGGCGTCTACAGCGCCGGAACGACCAGCGGGAACACCTGGCAGCTGCAGTTCGACCGCTCGACCGGCAATGTCGCGATGGTCTGGCTCGCCCTCGTACCGAACGGCGGCGACTGGCTGGTCGGCTACTCGGCCGGGCAGGCGACCACCGACCGAGGCGGCATCGACATCTCCGCCAGGTTGCCCGGCACGATCCGCACGTTCGCCTACGACCAGGCGCCGCTGACGCTCATCAGCACGCCACCGGTCCTCGGAACGACGATGACGATGACGGTCACCAACTTCCCGCCGGGCTCCTCCGGTGCGGTGTTGGCAATCGGCGCGTTCGCCATCGATCCGGGCTTCGAGCTCAGCTCGGAAGGGGTGCCCGGTTGCTACGCCTACACCAGCATCGACGGCTTGCTCGGCCTGCCGCTCATCTTCGGCAGCGCGCCATACCAGCTGGCGGTGCCGAACTCGCTGCCACTGATGGGCGCAACGTTCGCAGCACAAGGCGCCGCCGTGGTGCCGGGGATCAACTTCTACGGCGCCGTCACGTCGAACGGCATGCTGTTCACGCTCGGCGTCTAACGCGGTCCACCCGGCGGGATCAGCTTGCTCAGCGCCGATTCGCGCTGCTGCGTCAGGAACTGCACGCGCCGGAGGGGTGACACCGCCGGCGCGAACGGTTCGCGGCGCGGCTGCCGGCGCGCGCGCTCGTAGATCGCGAGCAGTGCTGTGACATGGGCCTCGAGGTTCGGCGAAGGGGCCGGCCGCTGCGCGCGCAACTGCGCCCACAACCCCGGTTCGTCGACGAAGCGCTGCAGCGCCGCCGCCAGATCCGTGTCGTCGCCAGCCCGTGTGCGCAGGGACGCAGCGCCGGCGCGTTCGGGCAGCGCCCCGAGATCGCTGGTGATGCACGGCAGCTGCAGCTCGAAGCACTCGTCGAGCACGAGCCCGTAGGTCTCGAGGCACGTACTCGGGAACACTCCGACGTGCGGGGCCACCGCGTGCAGCTGGAGCGGCGTGAACGAGCCGTGGAACGTCACCGGCAACCCGTTCGCGAGCTCGCGGAGTTCCCGGTCGAACTCGGCGCTCTCGACGCCGCCGAGCACGTGCAGTTCGGCACGGCCCGGCCGGGCCTCGATCAGCCGCCGGAACGCACGCAGCAGCACGTCGACCCCCTTGTGGCGGCCGACCCCGCCCCAGAAGGCGAAGCGCAGTGGCGCACCAGCGGCCGGCGCGGGGAGCAGCGACAGGCCGGGGAAGCGCGGCCGGTAGCCGAGCGGCAGCACTTCGTAGCGGTCGCGCGGCACGCCGGTGGTCGTGTGCAGCAGGTCGGCGGTGCTGCCGACCGCGACCAGCACGGCCGCCGCCAGCGACAGTTCGGCGCGGTAGTGGTCGGCGTAGAGCTCGATGCCTGCGTCGACCTCGGCCTGCGGCTCGTAGCCGTAGCGCGGCACGCAAGTGCCGCAGCTCGCCGCCGACAGCGGGCGCCGACACGCCTCGTCCCCAGCTCGACGGCGGAACGCGCGCGGACAACTCGTGTAGTAGTCGTGCAGCGTGACGACCGCGGGCACCCCGTGACGCCAGCAGGTCTCGACCAGGTTGCAGGTGAGCCGCACCCAGTGGTGCACGTGCACCAGAGCCGGTCGCCGTTCGCGCAGGAAGCGGCCGAACTCGGCCTCGACGCCCGGATGCCACATCTTCGCGTGGTGGTCGAAGTAGAGGTCGTCGCGATGCACCCGGTGCACCGGCAGCCCCTCCACCACGTCGTGGGTCGTGGTCAGGCGATCGCGCCAATGCTTGGTGCCGCTCCACACCTCGACCCGCAGGCCGAGCGCTCGCTGCCGCTGGGCCACGTCGAACGCGTAGGACTCCGAGCCGCCCTGGCTCTCCGGCGGAAACTGGTGGATGACGTGCAGAACGTCGATCGTCATGTGGCTCCCGTTATACTGCGCGCCCTCGCCCGCCTCGCACATGGCCAACGAACGCGATTTCGCGGCGGAGATCGTCGCGGCCCGCCGCGGCGAACCGCACGCGCTGGACAGCCTGTTCGCCCGCAATCTGCCGCCGCTGGTCGCGTTCATCCGCGCCCGCTCCGGCAAGGTGGTCGCCGCGCGCGAATCGGCCGTCGACATCGCCCAATCGGTGTTCCGCGAAGTGCTCGCCGACGCCGACCGCATCGAGCTCAAGGGCGAAGGGGCGTTCCGCAACTGGCTGTTCATGCAGGCGACCCGGAAGGTGCTCGACCGCGCCAAGTTCCACGGCCGCGACCGTCGCGACGCGCAGAAGGAGGTCGCCATCCCGGAGGCCGGGCCGGCCGCCGACGCGTTGCTCGCCTGCTACGCGTCGATCGCGACGCCGAGCCAGCACGCGGTGGCGAAGGAGGAACTGTCGCGCTTCGAGGCCGCGGTGCAGAAGCTGCCCGACAACCAGCGCGACGCGGTGACCATGTCGCGGCTGATGGGCCTCGAGTACGACCAGGTCGCCGAACAGATGGGGCTCAGCGAATCGGCGGTGCGCGGTCTGGTCGCGCGCGGGCTCGCCGCCCTGTCGATGGAGCTCGACGAAGGCGACTGAGCGAGTGGGCAGCGACCGGACGCGTGACGCCGGCACCGTTCGTCGCCGGATCCGGCGAACCGGCCCACGCCCTCAACTGCCGAGCAGCCGCTCCGCCCGTTCGCGCACGCTCTGGTCCTGGTCCTCGGCGGCGACCCGCTGCAGCGCGGCGCGCGCCTCGGGTTCGGATCGGTGCGACAGCGCCATGATCGCCTCGTGCCGCACCGCCGGCTCGCTGTCGGTGACGCCGGTCTCGAGCAGCGCCCGCAAGGCCGTGGTGCCGGGGACCCGGCCGAGGCCGACGCACGCGGCGGCCCGGACCTGGGCGTCCGCATGGCCGAGGTGGCGCAGGGCGATCGCCTCGACGACGTCGGCGCGCGTGTTGGCGACGGCGAGCAGCCAGGTCGGCAGCTGGCCGCGCGCGGTGGCTTCGCCTTCCATCGCCAGCAGCGACTGCAGCGACGACGGCTCGCCTTCGACCGGAGTCCCGCGCGTGGCGAGTGCCCCGAGCACCAGCAGCGACGACTCCGCATGCGGCGAATCGCCGCGAGCATCGCGCAGCAGGTCGGCACGCAGGGCCGCGTTCGGCCGGGCCAGCTGCAGGCACGACACCGTCGCACAGTGGCGCAACTCGTCGCCGAGGCCCTGGTCGCCACGCAACACGATCAGCTGCTGCTGCGCCGCATCGGTGCCGGCGGCCCCGAGCGCGCCGAGCGCCACGCGCGCCGCCGCACCGTCGACCTGGCGCGACGCGAGCAGTTCGCCGAGCGCCTCGCTGGCCCGATCGTCGAGCCGCAGCAGCCACTGCAGGTCCTGGAACCGCGCGTCGACCGCTTCGCTGTCGACCTCGGTGGCGGCGAGCAGCGTCTGCAGTTCCTGCAGCAGCGCCGACAGGCTGGTCGCCTGCAACCGCTGCTGCCAGCGGCGCCGTTCGTCTTCGGCCGCCCGGGCGCCGCGAACTTCGCCGGCCCCGTCCACCGATGCCGTGGCACGCGCCCACGCGGCGGCCACGTCGAGCGGCAGTGGCGCACGCCCCTCTGCCGTGCACTCGAGGCTGGTGCGCCGATGCGCCAGCGTCTGCAGGTCGAGCAGCGAGACCGCCATGCGCAGGCGTTCGTCGACGCGCAGCGAACGCAGCCAGCCGAGTTCGGCGGCGAAGCAGGCTTCGGCAGCTCCCTCGAGCGTGTGTTCCGGCAGCTCGTCCTGGCCGACGACGCGGAGGTAGTGCTGCCGCACCCGACGCACGATCACGTCGTCGCCGAGAGCCCGCTGTTCGTGGAGTGCCGTGAATTCCCCGGTGGTGTCCTGGCCCGGACCGGTCCACTGCGTCACGTCGGCGCGCGGGGCCGCGATCGCGAACAGGCCGACGAGGCCACGCACGAAGTTGCGCTGGTCGCCGTCCAGCGCCTCGGCGAAGCCGTAGCCGAGCACGCGGCCGTCGCTGGTGAAGCGCACCAGCACCGGGGCCGCGGCAGCCGCCAGCAGGCCCGCGGTGTCGGCGTCGGCCGGCAGCGGCTTCTCGTCGACACCGAGCAGCTGCACCTCGAGGCGGTGTTCGACCAGCGTCTCGTCGCCGCGCCGGTCGACCACCAGCGTGTGCACGGTGCCGCGGGTGTGCAGCACGGCTCCGGGCTGCGACCCGGCTTCGGCGCTGTGCACCGCGAGGTCGAGCCGGTCGTCGAGCGTGAACGTGAACACGCTGCCCGGGGCCGCGGTCCAGCCGAGCCGATCCTGGGCCGGTTCGGCCGCATGGCGCGACGCGACGTCGCCGCCGACCGATTGGATGGTCCGCTGCGCCCCTGGCAGGCCTTCGGCACCGTTCGGCGTCGCCAACACGGGCGCTGGCCCGGCGGGCAGGGCGATCACCGTGACGACGGCCGCCAGCAGCAAGACGGCGGCCGGGAACCACAGGGAGGGACGGCGGGGAGCGGAGTGCATGCCGGTCGAGCGACGCCCGGCCACGATCCGTTCGCGCCGGCCGCACGTTCTTGCGACCGAGGCTCCCGCTGCCAACGGCAAAGGACGCGCGCCGCAGGCCGCGGCGCACGTCCTCGTTCGCATCGCGCATCGGCGCGCAGCTGCGCTCAGATCAGCGTCAGCAGGATCTGGCCGGCCGACCAGCTGCAGAGCGTGGTGTCCCAGGTCCAGATCGCGGTCGCCCAGGCGTAGAGGCTGAGCGTGATGGCCTTCAGCGAGTAGGTCGCACCACCCGACAGGCCCC
>JAEUHU010000008.1 GCA_016793305.1 Planctomycetota bacterium | reverse complement strand
GGTGCCGGCCGAACCACCGACCAACAGACCCTCTTCGGCGATCAGGCGCTTCGCGATCGTGTAGCTCTCGGCGTCGTCGATCCGTTCCACGGCGTCGATCACGGCGCGATCGAGATTGGCCGGCGGCCGGCCTGCACCGATCCTTCGACGCCGTAGGCAGTCGACGGCCCGACCACGCCGGTCGCGACCCAGTCGGCGAGACCCGAACCGACCGGATCGGCGAGCACGATGCGCACGCCCGGCAGCTCACGCTTCAGCCGGCGCCCGACGCCGGTGATGGTGCCGCCGGTGCCGGCCCCGGCGACGAACGCGCCGATGCAGCCATCGGTCTGGGCCAGCAGTTCGGCGGTGGTCTCGGTCTCGTGCACGCGGATGTTGGCCGGGCTCTGGAACTGGTCGGCGAGGAACCAGCCGTGCTCCGTCGCGAGGCGCCTCGCCACGTTCTGGAAGTTGGCGGGATCGTCGAGTGGTACGTCGGGTGCGATGTGCACCTCGGCGCCGAGCAGGCGCAGCGCCGTGCGCTTGTCGCTCGACATCTTCGCCGGCATCACGCAGACGAGGCGGTAGCCGCGCGCGGCGCTGACGATGGCGAGGCCGATGCCGGTGTTGCCGGCGGTCGCTTCGACGATCGTGTGGCTGCCGCGGCCGCCCAGTACACCGCGCGCTTCCGCATCGGCGACGATCGCCTTGGCGAGGCGGTCCTTGACGCTGCCGCCGGGATTCAGGTGCTCGCACTTCACCAGTACCGGTACGGGCGCGTCGATGGCGAGCCGCTGCAGCCGCACCAGGGGCGTGTTGCCGATGCGGTCGGTGAGGTCCGGGAAGCGCTCGCGCATGGCGGGCGCAGCGTCGAGGTTGCCGCGGCGCCAGTCAACACGTGCAGCGGCGGCACGAGAGCCCGCGAGTGCCCGCGAAGGCTCCCTCCAGTGCACCGCGGCACGATTCTCGACGGCCGGCACCCCCGGAAGACCATCCCGGGCATCTTCATGGCGTGACCACGCTGTCGCCCACGCCCGACCATGCCGCACCCGACGAGCCGGCGTGGCACGTCCACGCCCAGGTGCGCATCGGGCGCTACCTGCGCTTCCTCGGTTGCCCACACGATCGCGCCGAGGACTTCGCGCAGGACACGCTGCTGGCGGCGTTGCGCGCGTTCCCACGGACCGAGCCGGGCATCGGCTGGTTGCTGACCACCGCCCGCAACTGCTACCGCATGCACCTGCGTGCCGCGGGCCGCGAAGTCACGGATCTCGACCTGCTGCACGCACAGTGGGTCGAGGTCACCGGGCCCGATGGCGGCGATCGTCAGCTGCGGGCGTTGCGGCGCTGCCTGCAGGAACTGCCCGAGCGTTCGGCCCGCGCCATCACGCTGCGCTACGGAGACGGCGCGGCGCGGCCGGCGATCGGCAAGGCGCTCGGACTCGGCGACGAGGGCGTGAAGAGCCTGCTCGAGCGGGTGCGCGCCGCGTTGGCCGTGTGCGTACAGAAACGGATGCGGGAGGAACCATGAACCACGACGAACTGGCGAGCGATCCGCACGAGCGGCTGGTCGAAGTGCTGCTGGCCGAGGAGCTGGGGACCGCGCGGGCCCGTTCGGCGCCGACGCGCGCCGCAGCGGCGCGTTGGCTCGTGGCAGCTCTGCTGCTGCTCGGACTCGGCGTCGTGTTCGGGGTCGCGATCCTGCGCGCTGGCGATGGCGACGCGCCTGCGGCGACGCCGGCGCAGGAACCGGAGTCCGTGGTGCTGACGAAGCACAGCGAGTTCCTGGCGCTGGCCAAGGACGTCGTGCGCGTGCGCATGGAGGTCGCCAAAGCGTGGGAGCCCCACTTCGTCGCTGCCGAGGGAGCCGTGGCCGCGCTCGAGGATGCGCAGCAGGTGCAGGCGTTCGTGGCTGCGGTGCCGAAGCTCGAAGATGGAACTTGGAGCTTCCGCACGCACCCCTTCTCGACTCCGCCCGACAGCGCGCGCATCACCCTCGAACTGCGCGATGGCCGCGTCCTTCGCGGTGGCGCTGTCTTGCGCGAGGGCGAGCTGTTCTGGCTCTCCGTGCTGCGCCCGGCGCGGCTCACGCCCGGGCCGTTGCTCGACCAGGTGAACACCCTGCACTCGCAGGCGCTGACCAACGCGCGCATCGCGCACGGCATCACCTTCTCGTTCGCGGAACTGGCTCGCGTGCCCAGGAACGCGCAGGCGATCCAGTGCCTGCCGCTGCGTTCGGGTACGGTCGCGCAGCATCTCGACCGCTTCCCTCGGCTCGAACGCGTCGACCAGGTGCTCGCCACCTCGCTCGGCACCAACGGCCCGATCACGGAGTTGCACGCACCCGCCCGCCTCGCGGAGTTCGCGGTCTTGCCGCACCTGCGCCATCTGCGCTTCGCCGGCCGCGACGTCACCGACGCCGACGTCGCCGAGCTGCCCACGCTGCGCAAGCTGACCTCGGTGCGCATCGACGGCGGGCTCGGGCTCCTGACCGAGCGTGGCCACGCCGCGCTGGTGAGCCAGCTCGAGGCCCTCGAACTGGTCTCGGTCGGGAACGGCAACGCGATCGTGCGCGCCGCCATCGCCGCGAGGCGCCTCCAGAAGCTGGCGTTGTTCGGGGTCGAGCTGACGAGCGCCGAGTTCGCGGAGCTGGCCGCACTGCCGACGCTGCGCGAACTCGACCTGACCGGCATCTGGTGGAAGGACTCCCACATCGCGCAGCTGCTCGCGGCACGCACGCCGCTGACCCGCTTGCGGCTGCGCAGCACCGACATCACCGCCGAAGGGCTGCGCACGCTCGCCGCGATGGTGACGCTGCGAGTGCTCGATCTGCGCCGTGAGGAACTGCGCGCGCCAGCGCTCACGGCGCTGCAGCAGGCCTTGCCGGAATGCCGGATCCTCGGACCGGGGGACCCTGCCGAGGATCCGTGGTCGCTCGACGAGGTTCCGGGCCGCACGCGGCGGTGACTCGGCGGGCTCCGGTCCTGCCTTCGCCGAGTTTCGCGCGTCGCGCCAACCGGCGAACGCTCCGGGCGCGTGTGCCCCCTCGCGCCGACCCGCGGGCCCGGTGTAAGGAAGCGTCGTGAGCTCGCCACGCACGATCCTGCACGCCGACATGGACGCGTTCTACGCGGCCATCGAGCAGCGCGACCACCCGGCGTGGCGGGGCAAGCCGGTGATCGTCGGCGGCAGCGGGCCGCGCCAGGTGGTCAGCACCGCCAGCTACGAAGCACGGCGCTTTGGCGTGCACTCGGCGATGCCGGGCGTGCGCGCGAAGCAGCTGTGTCCGCACGGCATCTTCGTGGCGCCGCGCATGGAGGTCTATGCCGCGGTGTCGGCGCAGGTGCGCGAGGTGTTCGACCGCTTCACCGACCAGGTCGAACCGCTGTCGCTCGACGAAGCGTTCCTCGACGTCACCGGCAGCCGGGCGCTGTTCGGCGACGGGCCTACCATCGCCGCGCGGCTCAAGGCCGAGGTGAAGGCGGCGACGCAGCTCACCGTGTCGGTCGGCGTCGCCACCTCGAAGTACGTCGCCAAGGTCGCCAGCGACCTGCGCAAGCCGGACGGGCTCGTGGTGGTGCCGCCCGGCGAGGAACGCGCGTTCCTCCAGCCCTTGCCGGTGGCGCGACTGTGGGGCGTCGGGCCGGTGACGCAGCAGCAGCTCGAGCGCACAGGGCTGCGCACGATCGGCGACGTGCAGCAGCTGAGCGAGGCCGAACTGTGCCGCGCGTTCGGCGACAGCCTCGGGCCGCACCTGTTCGTGCTGGCGCACGGACTCGATCCGCGCGAGGTCGAACCGGAACGGCAGGCGAAGTCGATCGGCCACGAGCTGACGTTCGCCGAGGATCTGCGCACGCCCGACGAGGTGCACGGCGTGCTGCTGCAGCTCGCCGAGATGGTCGGCCGGCGGCTGCGCCGCGAAGGCGTGCGCGGAGGCGTCGTGCGGCTGAAGCTCCGCTACGGCGACTTCACGACGCTGGTGCGGCAGCGCAAGGTGGCGCCGACCGACGACGACCAGGAGCTGTATCGCACGGCGCGCGAACTGCTGGCGGCGGCATGGGAACGTTCGCGCGGGGTGCGGCTGCTGGGCATCACCGCGGCTCAGCTCGCGGCCGGTGGTGCGCCTGCGCAGGGTTCGTTGTTCGCCCCGGCACCGCGGCAGCGCGAGCGACTGCTGCGGGCGATGGACGCGATCCGCGACCGGCACGGCGAGGACAAGCTGCGCCACGGGGGCGGCGAACGGCGCACGACGACGCCGTTCGGCCCGGACGCGGAGTAGGCCTCAGGCGGAGGGCTTGGTCTCGGCGATCGCCGACAGGATGCGGTCGACGAGGCCGAGCAGGTCGACCAGGCTGCGCTTCTTCGTGACCTTCAGCTCGACACAGCTCTTGCCGGTGCGCAGCGGGCCGAGCTCCTCGGCGAAGCGGTCTAGCAGCGCTTCGTCCATCGCGTAGAACATCACGCCCTTCTTGCGGCTGGCGAAGCCGCAGCGCCACGTCGCACCGGCGATGTAGACGGGCATGCGGCTCGCGAACGTCTCGGCCAGCGACGGCAGCCGGTCGCGGATCATCGTGCGCAGCCGGACGAGCAGCTCCTGCTGGTCCTGGGGCGAGCGGGCGATGTAGGCGGTGACCTCGGGGGACTCGTTCATGCGGTTCAATCGACTTTCCAGGCGGGCTTGTAGGACAAGCCGAGGTTGACGATGCGCTGCAGCAGCTGCGGGTAGTCGACGCCGACGCTCTGCGCCGACTCGGGGAAGTCCTCGCCCGGCGACAGGTCGTTGTTGACGTTGGCTTCGATCACGTGCACGGCGCCCTGCTCGTCGAGGCGCAGGTCGATGCGCGCGTAGCCGGACAGGTGCAGGGCTCGGTAGGTGCGGCGCGCGATCGCGTGGATGCGTTCCTCGAGCTCGGCCGGCAGGTCGCGGGCGCGGCCGGTGCGCAGGCCGACGCGCTTCTGGTAGCGCTCGTCCCACTTCACGCGCGAGGTCGCGATCGGTTCGTTGCCCTCGGGCAGCTTGTCGAACCACAGCTCCCAGATCGGGAACGTCTCCAGCCGTTCGTTGCCGAGCACGCTGACGGTGAACTCGCGGCCGGCGAGGAACTGCTCGACGACCACGTCGGTCTGCAGCGTGCGGTGCAGGAACTCGACGCGCTCGGCCAGCTCGGCGTCGTCGTGCACGACCGACGCCTGGGCGATGCCGGCACTGCCGTGGTTGACCGCCGACTTGACGATCACCGGGAAGCTCATGCGGCGTGGCAAGTGCGCCTTCTTGGTGCGCAGCGGGAACACCGCGAACGCCGGCACGGGGATGCGGTGCCAGGTCAGGATCTGCTTGCTGAGCGCCTTGTCGCCGGCCAGCGTCATGCCGCGCGGATTGCAGCCGGTGTAGGGCTGCTTGCACAGCTCGAGGAAGCTGACGAAGTGCGCCTCGTAGGTGACGACGTCGTGGAAGTCGCTGAGGATGTTGAACACCACGTGCGGCTTGTGCTCGGTCAGCGCGTCGCGCACCGGCCGCAGCTCCTCGCCGACGCCGAGCACGGTGACGTCGTGGCCGAGTCCACGCAGCGCGCGCACGACCTCGAGCTCCATCAGGTAGTCCCAGGTCTCGCTCGCCGGCAGTTCGTCGGCGTTCGGCGGGGGCACCAGCACGTCGTGCATCGCGACGAGCACACGCAGCTTCCTCATCGGCGGAACCTCGGGCGGTGGCCACGCGCCAGCTGCTGGGTGGCCATGGTGGTCAACACGGCGGCGCCGAGCCGCGTCTCCGGCCCGTTGCGCGCGACGCGCAGCTCCAGTTCGCGGCAGCGCTGCACCATCGCCTGCAGCACCTGGTCGACGACGTATCGGTACTGGCCGGTCAGCGACGACACGCGCGCGCGCAGCGCCTGCCGTTCGCGCAGCAGGAACGCCGCCGCGTGCTGGCGGCCGGTCGTCTCGGCCGCCGGCGCGAACACCAGCTTCAGCTCGCGGTCGAAGCGCCACGGCACGGCACCGTAGGAGGCCTTCTTGCGCCGGTAGTACTCGCGCAGCGTGACGCGCTGGCGCGGCAACGACTCGGGGCGGTCGGTGGTGCGCACGAACGGGGTCAGATCGCCGACGTCGCGCACCATCGTGTCGAGCCGCTGCAGCTTCTGCAGCGCCGGCCAGCCTTCGTAGGCCTGCTGCCACTTCGACTGCGGCGTCATCCACACCGCGAAGCTCTCGGCGTAGTCCTCGGCCGGGTGGCTCTGCGCGTACCAGTGGTCGAGGTGCTGCACGTAGCGCTTGCTGGTCGGATGGACCTGGTAGGCGCTGCGGTAGGGAGCGCTGTAGCGACCGAACGTGCGGCGCCAGTCGGCGCGCTGGTGCAGCCGGTAGGCGTTGTCGAACGCGTGGGCGGCCTCGTGCCGCAGCAGCTTCATGCACAGGTCGTGCGAAGTGCCTTCGGCTTCGAACATCTGCGTGTGCTCGAGCTTGGCCAGTCGGCGATGCGCGAGATAGAACGGCACCGCGAAGCCCGACGAGCCCTCCGGCGTGAACCAGTCGGTCGACAGGTAGACGTAGGGGCGGAACACGAGGCCGGCGCGGCCGAGTTCGTCGTGCAGCCGGTCGATGCGGGCCGCCATCGCGGTGCCTTCGAGCTGCAGGCCGAGGTCGCACAACCGCACGTCGAGCAGTTCCTCGGTGGGCAGCGTGGCCCACCAGGGCTTCCGGCGACGGGGCGTGCGGCGGGGCTTCGGCACGGTTCGAAGCGTAGGGGGCGCGCGGCGGCAGGCACCGGGTTTCTCGCCGGTCGAGCGGCCCCGGACGGGGCACCGGCTACCTTGCCGCGATGCACGACGACCTGCGCCTGTTCCGCCAGAACGCCGCCGGGGCGACCCCGGGTGGTCACTACTCGCACGCGGTCGCCGCCGGCGGCTTCGTGTTCGTGTCGGGCCAGCTGCCGATCCCGCCGGACGGTCGCAAGGACCCGGCGATGCCGTTCGCGCAGCAGGTGCGGCTCGTGCTGCAGAACCTCGAACGGGCGCTGGCCGCGGCGCACGCGTCGTTGCGCGACGTCGTCAAGGTGACGGCCTACCTGACCAGCGAGGACGACTGGGCCGAGTTCAACGGCGTCTACGCCGAGGTGTTCGGCGAGCACCGGCC
>JAEUHU010000564.1 GCA_016793305.1 Planctomycetota bacterium | reverse complement strand
GGTGGCGCGCTTCCCGAAGGACTACGTGCTGCTCGGCGAGCTGCGCGACCTGGCGGCGGCCGACTCGGACCACGAGGCGCTGGTGGCGCTGCAGGAGAAGGTGCACAAGCAGGCCCCGCCGGCGAACGAGCCGCGCGAACGACAACGCTGGGTCGAGGTGCTGGTGGCGGCGGGGCGAGCTTGCCTTGCGGCCGGCGACCTCGACCAGGCCAAGAAGCACGGCAAGAAGCTCGCGCACGTCGACAAGGACGGGCCCGAGTCGGGGCTGCTGCTCGGTGCCGTGCTGCAGCACAAGGGGGACCTGCGCGGGGCGATCAAGGCCTACGGCGCGACGCGTTCGCCGGCGGGTCTCGACCGCATCGCCGAGCTGTTGTCGGAGCATCCGGGCTGCGTCGAGCCGCGCGAGCTGCTTGAGTGCTGTCCGCTGCAGGGCACGCTGCTGCTGGTGGCGCGCGAGCTGGCGCGGGTCGGCGAGACGCAGCGGGCCGAACGCGCGGCGCGGCTGGCGGCGGAAGCGCTCGGGCCGACGCCGACGGTGTGCGCGGTGCTGGCGGACGTGCTGGGGCTGCTCGGGCAGGGGCAGAAGGCGCGGCTGTTGCGCGAGCAGGCGATCGTGCGGTTGCTGGGTGGTGGTGGGCCGGTGGTCGATCCGGCGGGCGGGTGAGCGTGGCGTGGGTGCTCGATGCAACGAGAACAGGACCAGCTGAGCCGCGACGTGGTCGAAGCCGTCGCCACGGGCGTGGCGCGGGCGCGCGCGCTCCACAAGGCACTCGGGTTGCCGATCGTGGTCTGGCGTGACGGGCGGCCGGTGTGGGTCGACGCCGAGACGCTGCAGCCGGTGCCGCCGCCGGCTGGAGTTGCAGTACCTCGCTGAGCCGAGGGTTGGTTCGGTTCGTGCTCGCCGTTGCGCGCGCCCGGGCCGTCGCTACGCTGCCTCGCCCCTACTCGCCGGAGTGGCGGAATCGGCAGACGCACAGGTTTCAAAAACCTGCGCCCTCACGGGCGTGCGGGTTCAAGTCCCGCCTCCGGCACCAGCTTTCTCGGCTGCGAATGACCAAGCCAGCGTGTCGATGCCGTCCGTTGCCGGGGCGGCTCGGTGTTGGGCTCCAACCCGGTCACTTGTTCGGGTTCATGTGCAGCGATGCATCGCCCCAGAAGGGCCAGACGCCGAAGATCACCTGGATCGGCAAGGTCGCCACGTCTGCCACCACGGCGACCGGCAAGGCCACCGGGGCCAATGCAGGACGCAGTCCCGTGCGGTTGGACCAGTCGCTGCTCGCGTCGTCGAACACGCAAGGTTGCCCGTAGAGGAACTTGATGGTGTTGATCGTGCTGCACGATCCAAGGGGAAGGCAGGCGAGGGCGAGAGCGAGGGCCGCGAGGCGACGATGGTGCATGCCTTCGATCTTCGGCCCGGTTCCTCGTTGCTTGAGGTGCGACCCCTCCGGAGCAACCCTAGGAACTGCGCAATCGGAACAAATCTCCCGACATCGGCACCACGAGCCCGACCCTTTCCGCCGCCTCCAGCACCAACCGCGCCTCGTCGAGATCGCTGCCGAGCCGCTGCGCCAACGCGAACCGCAGCGCGTCGCCGGTCACCGTCGCCTCGGCACCACCGAGCGCCACGAACGTGCGCGCGAACAGCCCCGGATCCGGCCCGGTC
>JAEUHU010000576.1 GCA_016793305.1 Planctomycetota bacterium | reverse complement strand
GGCCGAGTACTTCCGCGACCAGGAAGGCAAGGACGTGCTGCTGTTCGTCGACAACGTGTTCCGCTTCGTGCAGGCGGGCTCGGAAGTGTCGGCACTGCTCGGCCGCCTGCCGAGCGCCGTCGGTTACCAGCCGACCATGGCGTCCGAGATGGGTGCGCTGCAGGAGCGCATCACCTCGACCAAGAAGGGCTCGGTCACGTCGATGCAGGCCGTCTACGTGCCTGCCGACGACATCACCGACCCGGCACCGGTCGCCACGTTCGCGCACTTGGACAGCACGATCATCCTCGAGCGTCAGATCGCCGAACTCGGCATCTACCCGGCCGTCGACCCGCTGAAGTCGACCTCGAAGATGTTGAGCCCGAGCGTCGTCGGCGAGGAGCACTACAACGTCGCCCGCGCCGTGCAGCGCACGCTGCAGCGCTACCAGGACCTGCGCGACATCATCGCGATCCTCGGCGTCGAGGAACTGAGCGAAGAGGACAAGCTGGTCGTCCACCGCGCGCGCCGCATCCAGCGCTTCCTGTCGCAGCCGTTCTTCGTCGCCGAGGCGTTCACCGGCACGCCGGGCAAGTTCGTGAAGCGCGAGGACACCGTGCGCTCCTTCAAGGAGATCCTCGAGGGCAAGCACGACAACCTGCCGGAGTCGGCCTTCTACATGGTCGGCTCGATCGAGGAAGCCGTCGCGCGCGGCGCCAAGTGAGCCGCGGAACGCCCCGACGCCCAGCTGCCCTGCCACCCGCGCCCTGAACGAGACCGATTCCCATGGCCGAACTGCACCTCAGGATCGTCACTCCCGACCGCACGATCGTCGATCGCAAGGTCGCGGGCGTCCGGTTCCAGGGCGTCGACGGCGGCTACGGCATCCTGCCGAACCACGCGCCGCTGATGACCGCGATCGCGAACGCCGGTGAGGCCGAGATCACCGAACTCGACGGCAAGAAGAACGCGCTGTTCGTCAGCGACGGGTTCGCCCAGGTGCAGAACAACGTGCTGACCCTGGTCTGCGAGGCCGGTGAGTTCGCCACCGAGATCGACTTGGCGCGCGTGAAGGCGGCCGAGGCCAAGGCGCGCGAGAAGATGGCGGGTCTCGATCGCCTGAGCACCGAGTTCCTGAAGGCCGAGGCCTCGCTGCGCAAGGCGATGATGCGCGAACTGCTGGCGCGGCGCGTCAGCGGCAGCGGCAGCTTGCGCTGACCGGCGGCAGGTCGCGCTCCCTCGCCGGCGGGCCCACGGCACCGCGGTGCCGCGATCCGCAGCTCGGTCTCGCGCGGGTTCCGGCTTCGGATGGCTCGGCTCGGCCAGGACTCGCCTCGGGGCCCCCGGCTGTCGTGGATCTCGACACCGCCTCGGGCCACCTCGGGACCGGCCATCCCGCGTAGACGCGGTCGCGCGGGCCGATCGCCCTGGTGATCTGTCGGCGAAGCTCAGGTCGCAGCCGGCGGTTTCGCGATAACCCGGCTGCCCCGAACCCGGCCGGCGACCATTCGCCACCGGTCGTTCGTTCGTGGGGCAGTGAGGAGCGCATGACGCAGGAAGACCCCGGCTTGCAGGATCTGGTCAACGACTTCGTCACGGAGTCGCGAGAACACCTTGCCAGCGTCGAGACCGACCTGTTGCAGCTCGAGGAGGGCGGCGACGGCGATGCCAGCGAGCGGGTGAACCGCGTGTTCCGCGCCGTGCACTCGGTGAAGGGGGTCGCCGGCTTCCTCGGCTTCGAGACCATCAACAAGCTGTCCCACGCCTTGGAGAGCGTGCTCGACCTGGTCCGCAAGTCACGGCTCGACACCTCGCCGGAACTCGTCGACGTGCTGCTGGCGGCGACCGACTGTCTGCGTGGCCTGGTCGAACACGTCCAGGAGAGCAACCAGGTGTCGGTCGACGAGCAGCTGCATCGCCTGCAGCACTTCCTCGACGTGCCCGCTGCAGCGGCAGCTGCGGCCAAGGCGGTCGCCACCGAACTCGCGGCCGGGGAGTGGCTCGTGGAGGTGGACCTGGTGCTGCCGCGCATCGCGCTCGCGCGCAGCTGCACCGTCGCGCAGGTCGTGGATTCGGTGGCCAGTCTCGGCCGCGTCGTGTCGGGAGGTTCCGTGTTGGCCGGCAAGACCGACTCCGACGCGTCCCGCGAACCGGTGACGGTGACGATCGCCACCTCGCTGCAGCCCCAGGAGCTGCGCGAGCAGCTGTTCCTGTCCGCGGACGAACTGCGCGAGCTGCGGCGCCCGGTGCAGGTCTTCGCAACTCCGGCGTCGGCAGTTGCGGCAATGCCCTCGCCGAGCCAGACGGGAGTCGAGAACCGCGAACCTCCGGCCACCCGAGCTGGGGCCGTTCCAGCGGCCGAGCCGCCTGCTCCTGCCCTGGAACCGGAGGCGCCCATCGCAGCCGTGAACCAGGCTCCGGCCGAAGCACCGGCGCGCATGGTCGAGAAGGGCGACAAGGCCGAGAAGAAGGCCGAGGGCGGCAAGCGCACCGAGACCGGCGGTGACACGCATGCCGAGTCGATCCGGGTGTCCGTGCACCTGCTCGACAAGCTGATGAACCTGAGCGGCGAACTGGTGCTGGGCCGGAACCAGCTGATCCAGGCCCACGGTTCGGGCAACGACAAGGGTGTCGGCGTCGCGGCCGCGCGGCTCAACCTCGTCGTCAGCGAGATGCAGGACGCGATCATGCAGACGCGCATGCAGCCGATCGGGACGCTGTTCCAGCGCTTCCCACGCGTCGTGCGCGACCTGAGCGCCAAGCTCGGCAAGCGCTGCCGCCTCGAGATCGAGGGCAAGGACGTCGAGCTCGACCGTTCGATCCTCGAGTCCCTCAGCGACCCGCTGACGCACATCGTCCGCAACTCGGTCGATCACGGCATGGAGCTGCCGGAGCACCGGCGCTCTGCCGGCAAGCAGCAAGAGGGCGTCGTGCGCATGACCGCCTCGCAGCAGGGCGGCAACGTGCTGCTGGAGATCTCCGACGACGGCCGCGGCATCGATCCCGTGCGGCTGAAGCGCAAGGCGGTCGAGAAGAACGTCATCACGGCGGCCCAGGCCCAGGTGATGAGCGACCGCGAGGCCATCAACCTGATCTTCGCGCCGGGCTTCTCGACCGCCGAGAAGGTCACGGACGTCAGCGGCCGCGGCGTCGGCATGGACGTGGTGCGTTCCAACATCGAGAAGCTCGGTGGCCACGTCGAGGTGCAGAGCACCCTCGGCAAGGGTACCACGATGGCGATCACGATCCCGCTGACGCTGGCGATCCTGCCGGCCATGGTGATCCGGTGTGGTACGCGTCGCTACGTGCTGGCCCAGGCGAACGTCGCCGAGCTGGTGCGCGTGCGCGATGGCGAAGGGGCCGCACGGATCGTGTCGCTGGACGGGCGCGAAGTGCTGCGCTTGCGCGGCGGGGTCCTGCCGCTGCTCCGCCTGCGGCAGGTGCTCGG
>JAEUHU010000522.1 GCA_016793305.1 Planctomycetota bacterium | reverse complement strand
GCCGAGGACGTGGAGTTCCTGGTGCCGTGGCTGCTGCTCGAGGACGCGCGGGCGGCGATGGAGACGCGGCGTCTGGCCGAGTTCGAACGGGCCCTCGCCGCTGCCGAGGCCAAGGCCGAACTGCAGGGCAACCTGCGCGTGCTGGCGGTGGCGGCGAACTTCCGCGGCAACGGCAAGGCGATGGCTCGCGACGCGGATGGGGCGGCGCTCCACTACGCGGCCTCCTGCGAGCGGTTCACCCGACTCGGCGATCGACTCGAGAGGGCGCTGGCGACCGACATGCGCGCATTCGTCGAGATGAAGCGCGAGCGGCTGGACGCTGCCGAGGAGTTCCTGCTCGAAGGAGAAGCGCTGTGTGCCGAGCGGGGCATGGACGCGGTCGAGGACGCGCTGCTGCAGACCCGCTTCCAGCTGGCCGTCGCGAGGTCCGACGGGCCGGCCGCCGCGGCGATCGCCGCGGAGATCCAGCGGCGCAAGGACCGGTCGATCGAACTCGACGCCCGGCTCGTGGCGGCTCGCGAGGAGCTGCGCAAGGCCGAAGAGGAGCACGTGGCCAGCGAGGAGCGGATGCGCGCGGAAGGTCAGGCCGCCGCAGCCCTCGCGCGCTCGCGCAACGAGCAGCTCGTCGCCGCCCTGGTCGTCACGCTCGCTCTGCTGGTCGCGATCTCGTGGTGGAGCCGTCGCCGCCTGCTGCGTGGCCACCGCGAACTGACGGAGCAGTTCGAACGCGCCGAAGCCGCGCAGCGGTCGCGCGACGTGCTGGAACAGCGCATGCGCCAGATGCAGCAGGCAGAGAGCCTCGGCACGCTGGCGGCTGGGGTCGCCCACGACTTCAACAACCTCCTGACCAGTGTGCTCGGCAGCACCGAGCTGCTGCGCATGCGCAGCGCCGACCCAGAGACCCGCTCGTTGCTCGACACCATCGAGACGGCCGGTCGGCAGGCGGCACGGCTGTGCAAGCAGCTGCAGACCTACGGTGGCGACGAGCCGCTGGATGCCGTGCCCGTGGATCTGGCCAACGTCGTGCGACAGATCCTCCCGGTGCTGGGGTCGTCGACGCGGGGACGAGTCGAGATCCGCTTCGTGCCGCCGGGCGAGACGGTCGGGGCGTTCGCCGACGCGACGCAGATCGACCAGCTGCTGCTCAACCTGGTGGTCAACGCGGCGGACGCTCGGGCCCACTCCGTCACCATCACGCTGGCGCGGCGCGAGCAGGCCCAGGGCTTCGAGGGCCCGGCGGCCGTGCTGACCGTCGAGGACGACGGCGACGGCATGACGCACGAAGTGGCGCAGCGCATCTTCGACCCGTTCTTCACCACGCGCTTCCCCGGCCGCGGGCTCGGCCTCGCGGTCGTGCACGGCGTGGTGCGCCGCCACGGCGGGGCGATCCACGTCGACAGTGCGCCAGGGCTCGGCGCCAAGTTCGTGATCGAGCTGCCGCTGGCGATCGTCGCTCCGGGTGGCTCCGACGAGCCGATCGTGGTGCTGCCGCAGCAGGCCCCGCGTGCCGCTGTCGCCACCAGGGTCCTGGTCGTCGACGACGAACCGGAAGTCGGCCGGGTGCTGGTCCGCATGCTCGGCATGCTCGGTCATCCGGCCGACTGCATCGGCAGCGGTGCCGAGGCCCTGCGTTGGGTCGAGGCCCATCCTCGCGACGTTGCCCTGACGGTGTTCGTCGACTTGACGATGCCGGAGATGGATGGGGACGAGTTGATCCAACGCCTGCGCCTGATGCGTGCCGACGCGCGGGTGGTGCTGATGAGCGGCCACACCCAGGAGATCGTCGAACGGGCCGCGGCCGCCCACGCCCCGGATGCCGTGCTGGCCAAGCCGTTCCAGCTCGCCGCGGTTCGCGCGGCCGTCGGCGGGAGCACGTTCCACGCCACCAGCGCCGCGAACGAGTAGCGATCCCTGCGTTCCGGCGCGATCATCCGCGCATGGCGACGATGCGGTGCGTGGTGGTGCGCGAGCACGGTGGGTTCGATCGGCTGCGGCTCGAGGAACGCGCGGTGCCGACGCCGCAGCCGGGCCAGGTGCGTGTGCGCATGCAGGCGATCGGGCTGAACCACCTCGACACGTGGGTGCGGCGCGGCGTGCCGGGGCACACGTTCCCGCTGCCGCTGGTCACCAGCAGCGACGGCTGCGGGGTTGTCGACGCGCTCGGTGCGGGCGTCACCGGCGTGCGCGAAGGCGATCCCGTGGTGATCCTGCCGGGCGTCTCGTGCCTCGCCTGCGAAGCCTGCCAGAACGGCCAGGACAACCTGTGCCGCAACTACCACATCCTCGGCGAGAGCTGCGACGGCACCGCCGCCGAGTACGTCTGCGTGCCGGCGGCGAACGTGGCGAGCAAGCCGCGTGCGTTGTCGGCCGCCGAGGCGGCGTCGATCTGCCTCGTGTTCCAGACCGCGTGGCACATGCTGGTCCGCCGCGCCGAGCTGCGCGCCGGCGAGACGGTGCTGGTGCACGCGGGGCTGTCGGGTGTCGGCAGTGCCGCGGTGCAGATCGCCAGCGTGCTCGGCGCGCAGGTGATCGCCACCGCCGGTGGGGCGGCGAAGTGCGCGAAGGTGAAGGCGCTGGGCGCCCACCACGTGATCGACCACCAGACGCAGGACGTCGCGGCG
>JAEUHU010000497.1 GCA_016793305.1 Planctomycetota bacterium | reverse complement strand
GAGGATCGCATACGCCGGCTTCCGGCCCCCTGGCACCGTGTACGGCGCCCGCCCCGTCACCAGCTCGTAGAGCATCGCCCCGATCGAGTACACATCCGCCCGCACATCCAGCTCCTCGCTGCGCGCCTGCTCCGGGCTCATGTAGCTCGGCGTGCCGAGCTGCTGCCCGTCCATCGACACCACGCTGCTCGACTCGTCGAACTCTGCGTCCTTGCGGCGGGCGGTCACGAGCTTCGAGACGCCGGAGCCCTGGTCCTTGCGAATGCGCAGGTCGTGGCGGTCCTTCTGTCCGAGCACCTTCGCCAGGCCCCAGTCCATCACGTAGACCTCGCCGAAGCGGCCGACCATCACGTTCGCCGGCTTGAGGTCGCGGTGCAGCACGCCCTTGTCGTGCGCATACGCCATCGTGTCGCAGACCTTCAGCACGACCTCGAGCGCGCGCGTCAGGTTCCACTCGCCGCGCTCGGCGAACGCGTCGGCGAACACGACGCTCGCCGTGCGCCCCTTCACGAGGCGCATCGTGAAGTAGACCTTGCCGGCGGCGTCCAGGCCGAGTTCGTGCACCGGCACCACGCCCGGGTGGTCGAGTTGCGACGTCACCTGTGCTTCCTCCAGGAAGCGGCCGAGCAGCTGGTTCGCGAGTCGCTGCCCTTCTTCGTCGCGCGGCGGACGGCGCTCCAGCAGCACCTTCATCGCCAGGCGTCGGTTGAGGAAGCGGTCGTGGATGCGCGTCACCACGCCCATGCCGCCTTGCCCGAGTTCGTCCTCGACCACGAAGCGGTCCCGGTCGAGTCGCGGCGCGGTCTTCAGCTTCTCGAGCAGTTCGCCGGTGGCCGTCGACTGCACGTGGTCCTGGCCCGACCCGGCTGGCGACGCTTCGGGGTCGGCGGCGCCGATCCCGTCGCGCAGGGCCCCGGTGTCCAGCTCCCCGGCGGCGAGCAATTGGAGCACTGCATCGCGAAGGGCATGGTCGTGGGCAGCTTCGCGGCGCACGAAGGCCTCGCGTTCGGATGCCGGGAACTCGGTCGCGCGATCGAACAGGCGGCGGACCTGCTGAAGGTCGGGCGGCTCGGGTTCTTCCGGGGACGCGGTGGCCATGGTGCTTCGGGACGAGGCAGCACGAGCATCTGGGCCGTTCGTGTGCCAGGCAAGAACGAGCTGGGGCGCGCCCGATGCGTCGCAGAACGGCGCGCAGATTCCGTGCGGACCGCCGCGGGACGATCCGCTGGGGGGGGCGAGTCCGCCGTCGGCGAAGCGATCCCCGCCTGCCCGCGGCCCGAGCGAATCCCAATGGCCACTGCTGCGCGTCGCCCCGCCGTTCGTGTTCCCGCCGCCCTTCGTCGCCTGCAGATCGGCACGGTCGTGGCGGGAGCCCTCCTGTGCATCGCCTGTCCCGGCCCCGGCCCGCGGCCCATCGACGCCGAGGTGGAGCTCTTCGAACCGCCCGCCGGAGCCCAGCTGCAGGAGCCGCCGGCCTCGGTGCGCGTGCGGTTGCGCCAGCCGATGGACGAAGCAGCGCTCGAGGCCGACTGGATGCAGCTGACGTCGCCGAGCGGCCCGTTGCCGGGCACGGTGGCGATCGAGAGCGCGGACGCCCGGGACCTGGTCTGGCGGCCGAGCGGCGAGTGGCCGCGCAACGAGTCCATCCTGGTGCGGCTGTCCCCGGCGATCCGCTGGCGCGACGGCTCGCTGCTCGGCACGGAGCGCTGGTGGGAGTTCCTGATCGCCCTGCCCGACGCGACCGTGCTGGAACTCACCCCGCCGGTCTCGCTGACGGCGGGCCCTTCGGCCCAAGGCTTTGCAGCACCCGTGCGCACGCCGGCCGGCGAACTCGCGGCGGTGTGGTGGACGTTCGACCAACCGGTGCGGCAGGAAGGCGCGTTCCGCAACCCTGGGACCGGGATCTGGAGCCCGTCGTCCGTCTGGTTCGGCGGCAGCGTGGTCAGTGAACCGAACCACGTGTTCGCCGGCGCCGAGGACCTGTGGCTGTTCGAGCCAGGTCGGCAGTCGTGTGTCGTGCATCAGAGGCTCGGTCCTGCACTCGTGCTGCCGGTCGCGCTGCCCCGACCGTCGTGCCAGCGGCTCGACGACGGCGCTGTGGTCGTGTGGTCGGCGAGTGCCCACCGGCTCGGGCTCGACGCCGCGAGCCTGACCTGGGAACCGGTGACGCGCACCTTCGTGCCGAACGTCGCGGCCGCGGAGTTCGGCGCCGACGTCGAGGCCTTCTTCGGCGTGCTGCCGCTCGACGGCCAGCGCGTGCAGCAGATCGTGCAGCGGTCGTCGCCGCTCGGTGGTGCGGCCCGATTGGTCGCCGTGCCGATGGATCGCATGGGCGTCAGCGAGGCGGAGGTCGAGTTGCTGGAGCTTCCCGCAGCCTGCGAAGTGATCACGGTCGGCAACGGAGCCGCGGCGGCAGTGCTGCTGGTCGACGAGGCGGGCGGCGGCGCGCGTTTGCGCGTGATGCCGTTCCGAGCGGGGCTCGGCTGGGGCGCGCCGGTCACGCTGTTCAGCGGCCTGTCGGACTTGGTGGCGCGCGACCTCGCCGTGGCGCCGGATGGCCGGGTGTTGCTCGCGGTCGCCGACCGCGACAGCGTGCGGGTCGCCGAAGTCGACCCGGACGGCCGCGCGACCGCGGCGGTGGCCCTGCCGGCGCGCGGCTCGACGTTGCAGGCCAGGATCGAAGCCGATGGAGCCGCGCTGCTGCTGGTGGGCAACGTCGTCGGCCCGGTCGTGTTCGGCCGAGCGAGCGGCCGCGCCTGGAGCCTGCCCGCGGTGCTTTGGGACTCTGGGTTGTTCGACATCCGGCAGTGGATCCGGGATGCCGCAGCGGCGGCCGTCGTGCCGGGTCGGTTCCTGCTGCTGCTGGACGTCGGCGAGCAGGTGCCGTCGGGCCTGAACTTCCTGCTACAGGAGCTGGTCGTGCAGTTGCGTTGAGGTCGAAGCGTCGCCACCGCCGCCTAGAGCGCCTTCTCGTGCACCGACTGCACCGCGCGCCCGGACGGGTCGACGATGTTCTTGAGACTCGGATCCCACTCCAGCGCCGTCGCCGTCGAACACGCGACCGACGGCCCGCCGGGCACGCACTTCGCCGCCCAGGCCGGCGGGAAGTGGCGTTCGAAGATCGCCCGGTAGAAGTAGCCCTCCTTGGTCGCCGGCGTGTTGTGCGGGAAGCGGAACTTCGCGTTCGCGAAGTCGGCGTCGCTCACCGCGCGCTCGGCGTGCGCCTTCAGCGAGTCGATCCACGAGTAGCCGACGCCGTCGCTGAACTGCTCCTTCTGCCGCCACAGGATCGCGTCCGGCAGGTAGCCGGCGAACGCTTCGCGGAGGAACTGCTTCTCGATGCGGCCGCGCTGCTTGCCCGACAGCTTGACCTCGGGGTTCAGCGTCATCGCCACGTCGACGAACGAGCGGTCGAGGAACGGCACGCGCGCTTCGACGCCCCAGGCGGCCATCGACTTGTTGGCGCGCAGGCAGTCGTAGAGGTGCAGCTTGTCGAGCTTGCGCACCGTCTCCTCGTGCAGCGCCTCGGC
>JAEUHU010000571.1 GCA_016793305.1 Planctomycetota bacterium | reverse complement strand
GAAGCCCCAGATCTTGTCGAAGCACTTCTTCTGGAAGCTCTGGTCGCCGACCGACAGGATCTCGTCGAGGATCAGCAGGTCGGGGTCGGTCGAGGTCGCGACCGCGAACGCGAGGCGCGCGACCATGCCCGACGAGTAGGTCCGCAGCGGCGAGTGGATGTGCTCCTTGAGCTCGCTGAACTCGACGATCTCGTGATAGCGCTTCTGCGCGTCCTTGCGCGAGAACCCCATCATCGCCGCGTTCATGAAGATGTTCTCGTGGCCGGAGAACGAGTAGTGGAAGCCCGCTCCCAGCTCGAGCAGGCTGGTCACGCGGCCGCGCACGATGTAGCGACCCGAGGTCGGGTAGGTCGTGCCGGTGAGCACCTTCAGCAGGGTCGACTTGCCGGCCCCGTTCACGCCCACGACCCCGACGCACTCGCCGCGCTTCACGTCGAAGCTGATGTCGGTGAGCGCGTGCACCGGCTTGTGCCGTGGCTTCTTGTTCCACGGCATGCGTTCGAGCACGCGGTGGATCGGCTTGCCGTAGAGGCGGTAGGTCTTGCCGAGGCCGATCGCCTCGATCACGGGTTCCATGGTGGGGGTGCTCACGGCAGCAGGTGGCGGTGGCGGAGGTGGTCGAGGATCTTCCCGACATTGGCCTCGGGCGTCGACCCTGCCGTGTCGATCACGACGTCTGCCGTGGCCGGGGGCTCGTAGGGAGCGTCGACGCCCGTGACGTTGGTGATCTCGCCGGCGCGGGCCAGCGCGTAGAGACCGTCCTGGTCGCGGGCCTCGCAGGTGTCGAGCGGTGCGTCGCAGAACACCTCGACGAAGTGCGCCGCACCGACGATCGTGCGGGCGAGTTCGCGTTCGGCACGCATCGGCGACACCAGGGCCACCACGGTGACGATGCCGGTGGCGAGCCCGAGCTTCGCCAGCTCCGCGGCGCGCCGCGCGTTCTCGGCGCGGTCGGCGGTGTTGAAGCCGAGGTCCTTGCACAGGCCCAGGCGCAGCGTCTCGCCGTCGAGCACCTGCACGTGCTTGCCGAGGTCGAACAGCGCCTTCTCGAGCGCGTAGGCGGTCGTCGTCTTGCCGGAGCGCGGCAGGCCGGTCAACCACACCACCGCCGGTTGCTGGCCGAGGCGCGCCCGCCGCTGCTCGGGGGTGACGAGGCGCAACGACTGCAGGCGCACGTTGCGGCCGGCGTCGAGGCTCTTCCGGCGCACTCGCATCGAGTCGCCGACGCGGCGGCGCTCGACGATCATGCCGGCGGCGACCGTCGCATTGCTCATGCGGTCGATCAGGATGAACGCGCCGGTGGTGCGGTTCTGCTGGTAGGTGTCGACCGCGAGCGCGCGCGCCGTTTCGAGGCGGACGCGGCCGATCTCGTTCATCTGCAGCGTCGTGGCCGGCTGGCGGGCGAGCGTGGCGACCTCGATGCGGTAGCGCAGGTCGGTCACCACGCAGGCGGACTGCTGGGTGGTGTGCTTGACCAGGTACTGGCGGCCGGTCTGCAGCGGTTGTTCGTGGAACCAGACCAGCATCGCCTCGACCTCGTTGGTCAGCTCCGGCGTGTTGTCCGGGCGCGCGATCATGTCGCCGCGGCTGGCGTCGACCTCGTCGGCGAACGTGACGGTGACCGACATCGGCGCGAACGCCTCGGCGATGGGACCCTTCGCGGTGTGCAGCGCCTTGATCCGGGTCTGCTTGCCCGAGGGCAACACGGCGATCGCGTCGCCGGGCCGCAGCACGCCCGAGGCGAGCGTGCCGCAGAAGCCACGGAAGTCGAGGTTCGGCCGCAGCACCAGTTGCACCGGCAGGCGCAGGTCGACCAGGTTGCGGTCGCTGGCGACGTGGACCGTCTCGAGGTGCTCGAGCAGCGGCGGGCCCTGGTACCACGGCATGCTCGTGGCGCGGTGCACGACGTTCTCGCCCAGCAGCGCCGACAGCGGCAGGAAGTGGATGTCGCGGACCTGCAGGCGGGCGGCGAACTCGGCGTAGGCGGAGCGGATCTCCTCGAAGCGCTGCTCCGAGTAGCCGACCAGGTCCATCTTGTTGACGGCGACCACGAAGTGCTGGATGCCGAGCAGTGCGCACAGGAACGAGTGGCGCCGCGTCTGTTCGAGCACGCCCTGCCGGGCGTCGATCAGGATCACCGCCAGGTCGCAGTTCGACGCGCCGGTCACCATGTTGCGCGTGTACTGCACGTGCCCTGGCGTGTCGGCGATGACGAACTTGCGCTTCTGCGTGGCGAAGTAGCGGTAGGCGACGTCGATCGTGATGCCCTGTTCGCGTTCGGCCTGCAGGCCGTCCACCAACAGCGCCAGGTCGACCTCGGTGCCGGTCGTGCCGTAGCGCGCCGACGCCTTCTTCGTCGCGGCGAGCACGTCGTCGTGCACGGTCTGCGAGTCGTAGAGCAGCCGGCCGATCAGGGTCGACTTGCCGTCGTCGACGCTGCCGCAGGTGAGGAACCGCAGCATCTCGCGCCGGCCGTAGCGGGCCAGGTACTCCTCGATGCCGAGGCGGTCCAGTTCGTTGCCGTAGCTCATCAGAAGTAGCCCTCCCGCTTCTTCTGCTCCATCGAGCCACCTTCGTCGTGGTCGATCACGCGGCCCTGGCGCTCGCTGTCGCGGCTGCGCAGCATCTCCTCGATGATCTTCGGCACCGTGTCGGCGTCGGACTCGATCGCGCCGGTCAGCGGGTAGCAGCCGAGCGTGCGGAAGCGGACCCTGCGCAGCTCCGGTTGCTCGCTGGGCTCGAGCGGCATGCGGTCGTCGTCGACCATGATCCAGGTGCCGTGGCGGCGCACCACCGGGCGCTCGGCGGCGAAGTAGAGCGGCACCATCGGCAGGTTCTCGCGGTGCACGTAGAGCCAGACGTCGAGCTCGGTCCAGTTGCTGAGCGGGAACACCCGGATCGACTCGCCCTTGTTCACCTTGCAGTTGAACAGGTTCCACAGCTCGGGCCGCTGGTTCTTCGGGTCCCATTGGTGGAAGCGGTCGCGGAAGCTGAACACGCGTTCCTTGGCGCGGCTCTTCTCCTCGTCGCGGCGGGCGCCGCCGAACGCGGCATCGTAGCCGCCGGCGTTCAAGGCCTGCTTCAGCCCCTCGGTCTTCATCACGTGCGTGTGCCGCTGCGTGCCGTGCACGAACGGGTTGATGTCCTCGCGGACGCCGTCGGGGTTGATCCACTCGACGAAGTCGAGCTGCATGTCGCGCACCAGCCGGTCGCGGAACGTGATCATGTCGCGGAACTTCCACCGCGTGTTCACGTGCAGGACCTTGAACGGGATGCGCGCCGGCGCGAAGGCCTTCTCGGCGAGGCGCAGCATCACGCCGCTGTCCTTGCCGATCGAGTAGAGCATCACCGGCCGTTCGAACTCGGCGGCCACCTCGCGGATGATCTGGATGCTCTCGTGCTCCAGCTGCTCGAGGTGGGTCAGGGCGTAGCGGGTCAGTGGCATACGGGTGGTACGAGGCCGCGGGCGACCAGCAGGTCGACCACCGCGGCGGTGTTCTCGGTCAGGGTCGAGCGATCGGTCGGCAGCCGCAGGTCGGGTTGCTCGGGCGGCTCGTAGGGGCTGCTGATGCCGGTGAACTCGGGGATCGCCCCGGCGCGCGCCTTGCGATAGAGGCCCTTCGGGTCGCGCTGCTCGCAGACCGCCAGCGGCGCGTCGACGAACACCTCGAGGAAGTCCGCGCCGAGCAGGGTGCGCGCCACCTGGCGGTCGGCGCGGAACGGCGAGATGAACGCGGTCAGCACCAGCACGCCGGCGTCGACGAACAGCGCCGCGACATGCGCCAGCCGCCGGATGTTCTCGGTGCGGTCGGCGGCGCTGAAGCCGAGGTCCTTGCACAGGCCGTGGCGCACGTTGTCGCCGTCGAGCACGTAGACGAGGCGCCCCGCCGCCGCGAGCCGCGCCTCGACCGAGCGCGCGACCGTCGACTTGCCCGAACCGGACAGGCCGGTGAACCAGACCACGCCGCCGCGCTGCCGCAGCAGCGCTTCGCGGTCGGCGCGGTGCACGGTGCCCTCGTGGCGCCGGAGGTTCCTGTCGTCGATGGTCATGCCTTGGTTGGCAGCGGACCAGATCAGCGATCCGGCGACCACCAGTCCATCCCGAAATGTCCGGGGAAGGCGAGCATCGGCAAGGCGCTGGCCCGGCGAGCACACGGGACGCGGCGACGGAGACTCCGCTCGAACCGGCGACACGATCCAGGCGATGCCAAGGGCCCCACGGCGGGCTCTGCAACCACGGAACTTGCCCGTTCGGCAGCTGCCGCTGGCCGCCAGCAGGTCGCGGACCTTCCCTGATCGGTGTGTCCGACTCAGGCCGAGGCCACGGCACGGGCCGCCGCGACGTCGCGCGCGATCTGCTCGCGCAAGGCCGCGGCGTCGTCGAAGCGCTGCTCCGGGCGCAGGAACTGCCGGAACGCCACCTCGAGCTCCTTGCCGTAGAGGTCGCCGGTGAAGTCGAGCAGGTGCACCTCGAGGTGGCGTGCCCCGGGATCGCCGCCGGCGAAGGTCGGCCGGGAGCCGAGGTTGGCGACGCCCGGCCGGTTGCTGCCGTCGAGCATCACCTCGACCGCGTAGACGCCGTTCGGCGGCAGGGCACCGGGCTGCGGCCGCACGTTCGCCGTCGGGAAGCCGAGGCCCTTGCCGCGGCCGTCGCCGTGCACGACCGTGCCCATCGCCCCGGGCGGGCGGCCGAGGAAGCGCTGCGCCAGCGCCAGGTCGCCCGCGGCGATCGCCTTGCGGATCGCGGTCGACGACACGGCGTGGCCGTCGACCAGGAACGGTGCGCCGGTGTGCACCTCGAAGCCGAGTTCGGTGCCGAGCTCGGTGAAGTGGGCGGGGGTGCCGGCGCGGTCCTTGCCCAGCGCCGAGTCGTAGCCGAGCAGCAGGCCGCGCGTGTGCAGCCGTTCGACCAGCAGCTCGGTCGCGAACTGGCGCGCGGTCAGGTTCTGCAGCCGCGGCTCGAACTGCAGCAGCACGAGGCGCAGCACGCCGGCCCGGCGCAGCAGTCGCAGCCGCTGCGGTACGCTGCACAGGGGTTCCGGCGCCTGGCCGCGCAGCACCTGGTCCGGATGGTTGCCGAACGTGACCACCGTCGGCATGCCCTGCAGACGCGAGGCCATCTCCATCAGTTCGTGCAGCAGCCGCTGGTGGCCCAGGTGCACGCCGTCGAAGACGCCGACCGCGACCACCGACCGGCTGGCCGGCGCGTCGCCGTAGATCGCCCGCAGATCGAGCGCCCGCAGGGCGTCGAGGCCCTCGATGAGGCGCATCAGCGGCTCGGGGCGGGGCGGTACGCGGCCTCGAGTTCCTGCAACTGCGGCTTCACCCGGAGCTTGTCGGTCGCGGTCAGCCGGTCGACGAAGAACACGCCGTCGAGGTGGTCCATCTCGTGCTGCACGATGCGCGCGAGCCACCCGTTCGCCGCCATCGTCTGCTCCTTGCCATCGAGATCCTGGTAGGTGACCGTGATGTCGAGCCAGCGTTCGACTTCGGCATGGATGCCCGGGAACGACAGGCAGCCCTCCTCGCCGAACTCGCGGCCCTTCTTGCGGGTGATCTTGGGATTGCAGAGCACCAGCTCGCCGGTCCGGTCCTTCTTGTCGCCGGCCGGGTTCAGGACCAGCAGCTTCCACTCGATGCCGACCTGCGGGGCGGCGAGGCCGACGCCGCCTTCCTCGTACATGGCCTCCATCATGTCCGCGGCGAGCTGCCGCAGCGCCGGGCCGAACTCGGTGATCGGCTTGCCGCCGCGGCGCAGGACGGGATCGGGGTAGACGAGGACTTCCATGGGGGCTCGGGCGGGACGGCGGCGGGCTGGATGGCCGCGGGCGGGGCGGCGTCGGCGTTTCGTGAGATGCTGCGATTTCGAGGTCGACCGTGATCGCCTCGTCTGGCCCGGATCCGGGCCGTTGCGGCGCCTCTTCGGGGCAGGTAGATTCTTCGCCCCTTTCGTCGGCGTCAAGCCACCGGGTCGCCCCCTTCGGCTGGTCTTGCGTCGCGACGACGTCTTCTTCGCCATGGATCTCAGCAAGTACCTGGAACAGGCCGCGGACGCCGCCAAGCGGCGCAACTACGCGATGGCCGTGAAGATCTACGGCCAGGTGCTGCAGATCCAGCCGGACTTCGGCGAAGCGCGCGCTGGCCTGCGCAAGGTGCTGTTCCAGAAGGCGGCGCAGAAGCCACCGTCGAAGCTGATCGCGACGCTGGTCGGCGGCCCCGGGCGCCTGCTGACCGGCCTGTTGGCACTGCTGCGCCAGCACCAGGCGGCGGCACGCGGCTACGAGCGCTACCTGACGCTCGATCCACTCGACGAAGGAGTGCACCTGAAGCTCGGCACGGCGCTGCAGCGCGCCGGGCTGAAGCGCTCGGCGCTGGCGGTGTTCGCGGCCTACGCCGAACACCAGCCGCGTTGCCTCGAGGCGTGCCGCAGTGCCGGCATGCTGTCCTACGAGCTCGGCAAGCTGCAGGAGGCGCTCGGCTTCTTCGAGCTGGCGCTGAAGGTCGACCCGCGCGACCAGGAGTCCTTGAAGGCGCGCAAGAACCTGGCGGCCGAAGGAGCGCTGCGCACGTCGGGCATCGAGAAGGCGCAGAGCTCGCGTGAGCTGATCAAGGACAAGGACCAGCAGCGGCAGCTCGAACGACAGGATCGCCTGCAGTTGTCGGCCGAAGAGGTCGAGGCGGAGCTCGGCGAGATCGAGACGAAGCTGCAGAGTGCGCCGAACGACCCGAAGCTGCTGCGGCGCGGCGCCAAGCTGCGCGAGATGGCCAAGGACCTGGCGGGTGCGCTCGACCTGATCGAGCAGCTGCAGCGCCAGTCTCCGAACGACGCCGAGGTCGCCGACCTCGCCGGCGACCTGCGCGTTCGCCTGCAGGAGCAGCTCGTGCAGAAGGCCGAGCGCTCGGGCGACGCGGCCGCGGCGACGCGCGCCCGCGCCAACCTGGCGCAGCTGCGCGTCGGCGAGGCGCGGCGGCGCGTCGAGCGCAACCCGACCGACCTCGCCGCCCGGTTCGACCTGGGCTCCGGCCTGCTGACGACGGGCGAGACCGACGCCGCGATCGCCGAGCTGCAGCAGGCGATCAAGGACCCGCGCAAGAAGAACGAGGCGATGTTCCTCCTCGGGCGCGCGTTCCAGCAGAAGAGCCTGAGCGACCTGGCGCTCGGCCAGTTCGAGAAGGCGGTGCAGGCGGCGGGCTCCGGCCTGCTGGCCAAGGAGGCCCTCTACGAGATGGGGGCCATCTGCCGCGACCAGGGCAAGCGCGATCAGGCGCTGCAGCACTTCTCCCGCATCCTCGAGCAGGACATCGCCTTCCGCGACGTCGCTGCCCAGGTGGAACGCCTCAAGGCCTGACGGCCGGGTTCCTCCCCGATCCTTTTCCCGAAACGACTCCCTACCAACCGAAGAACGCAGCGATGGCTCACAGCAAGCAAGCACTGAAGCGCGCCCGTCAGAGCGAGAAGAACCGCATCGCCAACAAGGCGAGGATGTCCCGCATGAAGAGCGCGGTGAAGACCCTGATGTCCCTGGTCCAGGCCGGCGACAAGACGAAGGCCGCCGCGATGCTGGCCACCGTCTGCAAGATCATCGACAAGGCCGGCGAGTCGCACGTCATCCACAAGAACAAGGCGTCCCGCCACAAGAGCCAGGTCACGCGCGCCGTCGGCGCGATGAAGTGACCCGCCTCCGAGGCTGCTGAGGCGCTGCGGCTCGAGCCGCGGCGTCGCCCGGCTCGCCGTCGTGGCGGGAGGCGGCGCGGTGGCCTGCGGGTCTCCGGGACCCGCGGCGGGCGTCAGCTCTGCAGCAACTGCAGGGCGGCCTGCGGCTGCGTGTTCGCCTGGGCCAGGATCGAGATCGCGGCCTGCTGCAGGATCGAGTTGCGCGTGAGCGCCGAGGTCTCGACCGCCACGTCGACGTCGCGGATGCGCGACTCGGCGGCGCTCAGGTTCTCGGACTGGATCTGCAGGTTGGCGATGGTCGTGGTCAGGCGATTCTGGGCCGCGCCGAACTGACCACGCACCCGGCTCACTGCGTTGATCGCGGTGTCGAGGCTGGTGATCGCGAGCGACGGGTTGCCGCCCGAGCCGATGTCGAGCGACGACAGGCCGAGCGTCGAGGCCAGCGTGTCCGAAGTGCTCAGCTGGATCGTGTCGATCCCTGCCGTCGTGCCGGTGCCGACCTGGAAGGTGATCGTCGAGCCGGTGCCGTCCAGCAGGCGCACGCCGTTGAACGTGGTCGACTGGGCGATGCGGTCGATCTCGTTGATCAGGTCGGAGAACTCCTGGTCGAGGGTCGCGCGGTCCGCGGCGCTGACCGTGCCGTTCGCGGCCTGGATCGACAGTTCGCGCATGCGGATCAGGATCGAGCTCACCTCGTTGAGGGCGCCTTCTCCCGTCTGCGTCAGCGAGATGCCGTCCTGTGCGTTCCGGATCGCCTGGTTGGTCGATCGGATCTGGGCACGGAAGCGCTCGGAGATCGCCAACCCTGCGGCGTCGTCCGACGCCGTCGAGATGCGCAGGCCGGTCGACAGGCGACGGTAGTTCGCCTGCAGGCGCTCCGTCGTCGTCGACAACGAACGCTGCGCGTTCAGGGATGCGATGTTCGAATTGACCCGTAGGCCCATCTGTCCTCCTCGATACCTTTGCCGGTTGGGAGTCCGACCGAAGTCGAACTCCGTGTTGGGTCGTGCATCGGCTGCGGCTTGAGTCCTACTTCAGGAAATCCCGCGGCTGGGCGTCGGGCGGAGCCGGGTCCCCATGCCACCGGCGGTGCGGGACCCGAGGCCGGGGAATCCCGTAGTCGCGGCCCACAACGGTGTTGCGAGCATGAACGCGGCTTGCGTCCCGGTTCGGGAGGGAGCTTCCGCTGGCCTGCCGGATTTCTCGCGCAAGGTGCGTGTTGCGTGCCCTGCGGATCACCGCACGAGGCGCGTGTAGCGGTGCAGGGCCTCGAGGGTCAGCACCAGGATCGCGGTGCTGTAGACGCGGCCGCCGTCTTCGCCCCAGGCGTCCACCGGATCCCACGAGCCGTAGAGGTTCTTCTGCTTCGGATCGAGGTGCTGGTGCTTCACGACCGAAGTCTCGAGCTTCTTCTGCCACTCGTTCCAGTGCTTGCCGCCCATCTGGAACAGCGCGTAGGTCGCGTAGTACCAGTAGTAGTGGTCGATGGTGCCGGCCTTCTCGTCCCAGATCGGGGGGCACGCCAGCAGGCGATCGGCGGCGGCCTTCATGACCGGCTTCTCCTTCGGGTCTTGCCCCAGGAAGAAGCGGCTGAAGAGACCGACGGCGGTCATCGCCTCGCCCTTGTCGACCGGGAACTTGGCGGCGTGCTCGCTGCCTTTGCGGGCACTCTTCTCGCCGGTGCGGGTGTAACCGTGCAGGCCGGTCGAGTCGGACACCTGGTCGAGCCACAGCTCGCAGAGCTTCAGGGCCTCCTTGTTGACGGTGAGCCCGAAGAAGGCGCCCGACTCGTAGGCCATGATGCACCAGCCGGTCACCGAGGTGTCGTTCTGGTCGTCGCGGGGCTGGTAGCGCCACACCGAGTAGGGGTTGCGATGCGACTCGAGGTAGTTGATGCCGTTCTGGGCGATCGGGCGCAGCATTTCGGACGGGGACAGGCCGACCGCCTCGCACACCGCGTAGGTGGCGATCGCGTGGTCGTAGATGTAGTCGTGCGAGGCCTTGGTGCCGAACAGGCCGGTCGACGGGTCCTGCTGCTTGCGCAACCAGTGGACACCCTTCTTGATGACCGGCGCGTAGGAGCCCGAGCGCATCGTGCTGCCTTCGCCGAGGAACGCCAGCAGTGCCAAGCCGGTGACGCCGACGTCGTGGGTGGCGTTGCCGAGGCCAGAGCAGATCTCGCTGCTCGGGTCGTCGTGCTTCTGGAAGCCGTCGCAGTCCCACTTGCCGTCGTCGTCCTGGTGGTTCGCCAACCACTGCAGGCCCGGCGCGATGTTGGGGGCGTACGGCTGGCCCGTTTGCTTGCCGCCGCCGCCAGGCCCACGCTTGCCGTAGGGGCCGAGGGTGCCGGGGCCCAAGCCGACCGGCGAGTTCAAGCTGTTGACGTCGAGGCTCGGCTCCTTCGCGGTGCTGTCGCTGTCGGCGTTGTCGAGGGCGGCGTCGTCGCTCTCGCTGACCGCCGGCTGCTCGGTGATCACCGTGTCGTCGGGAACCGGTTCGGGCTTGGTCACGACCTCCGGCGGCGGAGTCGGCACCACCAGCTCGGTCGTCTCGCTGTGGACCATCTGCACGTGGTTCGCGACCGCTCGCTTCTGCTCCGGCGGGATCAGCACCCAGAGCAACAGGAAGGCGACCAGGTGCAGGCCGATCGACAGCACGAGCCAGGGCGCCTGCTTCAGGCGCTCGGCCATCAGGTCTTGGAACGTGACCTCCTCCTCCCACAGGTGCTGCACGCCAGCGGAGTGGAGTCGGAGTTGCCTCGGTTCGGGTCGGGCCATGGGACGTGTGGAGCGCGCGGCTCCCGTTGCGGGTGAGGACCACCACTTCGCGGCGGCGGTCGAAAGGGGTCTCCGGAGGGCTCCGGATGGGGAGGCGGGGTCACCGACTTCCCCGGGACGGACCACCCGCAGAAACGATCGCACGCCAGGCGTGGTTCAGGATCGATGCAGCGAGTCCACGGCTTGCGAGCGCGCCGACATGGGCATGTCCGAGCCGTGGCACGCTCTGCCGGTCGATCGCGCGGCGATGCGCGAGATTCACGTGGACGGAGGCCGGCGATGCGTGCGCGGCACCGGCTTCGGGCCAGTGGCGAATGCGACCCCTGGAAACGAGAACGCCGCAGCACCTGGCTGCGGCGTTCGCGCGTGGCATCGAGGCGGCGGCGGGCGCCGCGTCGCGATCAGCGCACGAGGCGCGTGTAGCGGTAGAGCGCTTCGAGGGTCAGCACCAGGATCGCGGTGCTGTAGACGCGGCCACCGT
Source organism: Planctomycetota bacterium (assembly GCA_016793305.1). The sequence goes on along the minus strand of JAEUHU010000571.1, from coordinate 14,667 downwards.
CTTCACCCCAGGCGCAGACCGGGTTCCACGAGCCGTAGAGGTTCTTCTTGCTCTTGTCGAGCAGCTGGTTCTTCACGACTGCGGTCTCGAGCTTCTTCTGCCAGTCGGTCCAGTGCTTGCCACCCATCTGGAACAGCGCGTAGGTCGCGTAGTACCAGTAGTAGTGGTCGATGGTGCCGGCCTTCTCGTCCCAGATCGGGGGCTTGGCGAGGATGCGGTCGGCGGCGGCCTTCATGACCGGCTTCTCCTTCGGGTCCTGCTTCATGAAGAAGCGGCAGAACAGGCCGACGGCGGTCATCGCCTCGCCCTTGTCGACCGGGAACTTGGCCGAGTGCTCGCTGCCCTTGCGCGCGCTCATCTCGCCGGCGCGGGTGTAGCCGTGCAGGCCGGTCGAGTCGGAGACCTGGTCGAGCCACTGCTCGCAGAGCTTCAGGGCTTCCTTGTTGATGGTGAGCTTGAAGAACTCACCGGACTCGTAGGCCATGATGCACCAGCCGGTGACCGAGGTGTCGTTCTCGTTGTCGCGGGGCTGGTAGCGCCACACCGAGTAGGGGTTGCGGTGCGACTCGAGGTAGTTGATGCCGTTCTGGGCGACGGTGCGCAGCGACTCGTAGCCGGACAGGCCGAACGCCTCGCACATCGCGTAGGACGCGATCGCGTGGTCGTAGATGAAGTCGTGCGAGGCCTTGGTGCCGAACAGGCCGGTGTCCTTGTCCTGCTGCTTGCGCAGCCAGTTGACGCCCTTCTTGATGACCGGCGAGTAGGGGCCCGAACGCATCGTGCTGCCTTCGCCGAGGAACGCCAGTAGGGCGAGGCCGGTGACGCCGACGTCGTGGGTGGCGTTGCCGAGGCCGTCGCAGATCTCGCTGCTCGGGTCGTCGTGCTTCTGGAAGCCGTCGCAGTCCCACTTGCCGTCCTCGTCCTGGTGGTTCTTCAGCCACTGCAGACCGGCGTCGATGTTGGTCGCGTACGGGCGGCCACCGCCCTTGCCCTTGCCGCCACCGCCACGGCCGCCGTAGGGGCCGCCCGCACCACCGCCCATGCCGACCGCCGAGTTCCACTGGTTGGAGTCGAACGCCGACTCCTTCGCGGTGCTGTCGCTCTCGACGTTGTCGAACGCAGTGTCGTTGGTCTCGCTGACCGCCTGCTGCTCGGTGACGACGACCTCTTCGGTGGTCTGCTCGGGCTTGGTCTCCGGGGGCGGCGGGGGAGGCGGCTCGACGATCTCGGTCGTCTCCTGGTTGGTCATCTGCACCTGGTTGACGATGACCTCCTTCTTCTCCGGCGGGATCAGCACCCACAGCAGCAGGAAGGCGACCAGGTGCAGGCCGATCGACAGGACGAGCCAGGGTGCCTGCTTCAGGCGCTCGGCCATCAGGTCCTGGAACGTGACCTCCTCCTCCCACATGTGGTGCACGCCTTCGGAGTGGAGTCGGAGTTGCCTCGGATCGAGTTGGGACATGGGATCGGGGGAGCGCATGGCTCCTGCATTCTTGGGGCACACCGGGGGACACCCGGCCGAACGAACCCCCGGAGCCGTCCGAGTGGTGGAGGGCTACGAGGTCGGGGGTGGCGGACGGGATCGACCGACACCCTCGGGGCTGACGACGGGACAACGGCGCCGGGCCCGGTTCGGTTCAGAGAGGGGCGGGGAAGTAGAGCGCGCCACGTCCTGGCCTGCAACCGAGCGCTCCACCCACCCGGTCCGTCGCCCCGGTCAGCGTTCGAACGCCGGGCTGCGCCAGACCTCCGTCCGCACCTTGGCCCGTTCCATCGCCTGCTGCCGGTACTCGTCCAGCACCTGGTTCTGGCAGATCCGGCGCAGCTTGGCCTGGACCTGCGGGTCTTCGAATCGGCCGTTCGCGGCCGGCAGGTAGTCCAGGACTCGCGCCACGAACCAGGAGTCCCGGCAGGCCAGCGGCGGGGACACGGCGCCAGCCGGCCCGGCTTCGGCGAAGTCGGCCACCGGCTTCAGGAAGTCCGCCAGCGCCGAACTGCGCTGCTCGGGGTAGGCGAGCGAACCGGGATGGCGGCTCGCCAGCTCCCGGCTCGACAGGCTCTGCACCGCCCAGGCGGTGGCTGCCTGGGTCGCCCGGGCCTCGGCGTCGGCGCCCCGGAACTCCACCATGGTCACGGTCGCCTGGGCGGGGTGGACGAACGCCACCTTCTGCTTCTCGTAGGTCTCGCGCAGCATGCGGGGCGTCAGCAGCAGGCTGCTGTTGCGCTGGAACCGCTGGTAGACCGCGAACTCCTCGGCGAACTGGCCGAGCTTGCCGATGCGCTGCTCGCGCTCGTAGGTCGGCCAGGTGCGCCCTTCCTCCTTCAGGGCGCGGCTCAGCTCCGGCACGCTGCCGAGGTCGCGCACCTTCTCCTGCTTCTCCCGCTCGAGTTCGGTGCGCAGCAGGCTCTCGACCTGGTCGGGGGAGACGACGCCCAGGCTCTTCAAGGAGAGCGCCATCTGGCGGGCGTCGATCAGCTTGCCCAGTTCGGCCTGCAGCACCAGCTCTTCGTCGGCGCGGGTCAGCCTGGCACCGCTGCTGACCATGGCGCGCACCCGGCCGGCCGCGACCGTCATCAGCTCGCTCCACAGGATGGCGCTGTCGTTCACCGTCGCCACCACGCCGTCGACCTGGACGAAGCGCGGCTGCTTCGCCGGTGGGTTGGTCTGCTGGCCGAGCAGCGAGGCGGTGCAGACGAGCGGCAGGAGGCAGCGCATCGGCGGATGATCGGGCCGGGAACGCGCCCTGGCAACGGTGCCTTGTCGAACCGCGGGGCGCGCGCGAGGCCGCTGGCACCCGTGAAGGCAGCGCCAAGCTGAGCCGGAGCCGATCGCTCGGGTTGCTTTCGGCGATGGCGCGGCGTTTCCTTCTGCCATGCCAGCTCGCAACGGAACCTGCCTCGTCGTCGGCGCCTCGTCGGGCATCGGTCTCGCCATCGCCCGGCGACTCGCGTCGTCCGGCCGCAAGGTCGCGATGCTGGCGCGGCGCGGGCCCGAACTGCAGAACCAGGTCGCCCTGGTCAACGAGGCGCTCGGCCGCCAAGCTGCGTTCGGCTACGTGCACGACGCCGCCGACCTCGAGGCCGCCGAACCGCTGTTCGCGCGGATCGAACAGGAGCTCGGCCCGGTCGACGAAGTGCACTACGTCGCCGGCGTGATGCCGACCGTCGGACCCGACGAGTTCGATCTCGCGAAGGACCTGCCGCAGGTGCAGGTCAACCTGCTCGGCTGTATCGCCTGGGGCAACGCCGCGGCCCGGCGCTTCCAGGCCCGGAAGGGTGGCTGCTTCGTCGGCGTCAGCTCGGTCGCCCAGGACCGCGGCCGCATCGGCAAGCCGGCCTACCACGCCAGCAAGGCCGGCATGGACACCTGGCTCGAAGCGCTGCGCAACCGGCTGTGGCGGCACGGCGTGCAGGTCACGACGATCCGCCCAGGCTTCGTCGAGACGCCGATGACCGCCGGCCTGCCGCTGAAGGGTGCCATCGCCGCCGACACCGCGGCCCGACTGATCCTGAAGGCCCGCGACCGCAAGAAGGCGATCGCCTACGTGCCGGGCAAGTGGCGGTTGATCATGTTCGTGATCCGCAACATCCCGTCGTTCGTGTTCCGCAAGTTGTCGATCTGACCGGCTCGAACGCTGCGGCGTCCGGCTCCGTCCCGAACGCGGCGAAAGACCGGTGCCAGCCGGGCGTTCTGCCGGGTCGAAGCCGGTGGCCGGCGCCAGCCGAAATCGCCGAGCATCCAAAGCCTCCTTCCTGCCGCCTCTTGCCTCGATCATGACCAGCCCCAGCAGCCTCGCCTTTGCCGACGAAGACGTGCGCGGTTTCGGCATGTGCGTCGGTGGTGCGGCGCAGGTGCTGCGGCCGACCTCGACCGAGCAGATCGCCGACGCGTTCGCCGCGGTCGGCAGGGACGGCGGCAGCCTGGCGCTGCGCGGGGCCGGCTGCAGCTATGGCGACGCCGCCACGAAGAACGGCGGCAAGGTGCTCGACCTGACCCGGATGAACCGCATCCATGGCTTCGACCCGGCGACCGGCGTCGCCACCGTCGAACCGGGCGTCACCGTGCGCGACCTGTGGCGCTGCGCGATCGGCCACGGCTACTGGCCACGAGTCGTCAGCGGCACCATGGCGGTGTCGATGGGCGGGGCCGCGGCGATGAACATCCACGGCAAGAACAACTTCGCGCTCGGCTCGTTCGGCGAGTGCGTGCGCTCGTTCGAGCTGCTGACGCCGCGCGGCGAACTGGTGCGCTGCACGCGCGAGTCGGATCCGGAGCTGTTCCACGCCGCGATCGGCGGCTTCGGCATGCTGGGCTGCTTCACCAAGCTCGAGATCGAGACGAAGCGCGTGCACAGCGGCCGGTTGCGAGTGTGGGGCATCGTCGCCAAGGACCTGGCGCACAACCTGCAGATCCTCGAGGACCTGAAGGACCAGGCCGACTACCTCGTGTCGTGGCTCGACCTGCACGGCAAGGGCCCAGGCCTCGGCCGCGGGTTGATGCACCGCGCCGACCAGTTCGAGGCCGGCGAGGATCCAGAAGGGCTGCATTGGTTCGATCCGGTGCTGCAGGACGTGCCGCCGAACCTGTTCGGCGTGGTGCCGAAGGGCTGGCTGTGGCCGGGCATGTGGGGGGCGGTGCACCTCGGCCAGGTCAAGCTGGTCAACGCGCTGAAGTTCCAGGCCGGCTTCAAGGAGGAGCGCAAGTCGCCCTACCTGCAGTCGCACGGCGCGTTCCACTTCCTGCTCGACTACGTGCCGCGCTGGCAGTGGATGACGCGGCCCGGCGGGCTGATCCAGTTCCAGCCGTTCGTGCCGAAGGAGGCGGGCGAACGGGTGCTGCGCACGCTGATCGAACAGAACCAGCAGGCCGGCTTCGTGCCGTACCTCGGCGTGCTGAAGCGCCACCGGCCCGATCCGTTCCTGATGACGCACGCGGTCGACGGCTACTCGCTGGCGATGGACTTCGCGGTCAGCGTGCGCAAGAGCCGCCGCGAGGCGTTGTTCGCCCACTGCCGCAAGCTCGCCGAGATCGTGCTCGAGGCCGGCGGCCGCTTCTACTACGCGAAGGACGCGGTGCTGGCGGCGTCGTCGTTCCCGCGCGTGCACGGTGAAGCGGCGGTGGCGAAGTTCCGCGCGCTGAAGGCGAAGTGGGACCCCGAGCGGCTGCTGCAGACGGATCTGGCGACGCGGCTCGGGGTCTGAGTGGCTCGCAGTCGGTCGTCGTGGGGCCTGCTCGCGGCCCTGGTGGTCTCGGCCGGGCTGGCGCGGGCCCAGCAGGCCGCAGCTCCGTCCGACCCCGACGCCGTCGTGCTCGCCTCGCTCGCCGAGTCCAGCACGTGGACTCGCGACGAAGTCGGCGACGGCGTGTGGCTGTGGCAGCGTCGCCTCGACCGGCTGTTCGCCGGCCCACAAAGCCTGACCGTGCTGGAGATCACCGCCGGAGCGCCGGTGCGCTTCGACGTCGAGGCGCCGGGCTCGCTGACGCGCACCAGTGCGATGGGCCAACGGCTCGGCGCGCTGGCGGCGTTGAACGGCGGCTTCTACGACACGAAGAACGGCGACCCGGTCGGCCTGCTGCGTCTCGACGGAGCGTTGCGGAACCCGGCGAACGACGGGCAGGGTTCGTTCGGCATCGGGCTGGACGGCCAGCTGCAGCTCGCGGTACGAACGCGCGGCGACTGGCCGGAAGTGCACGAAGCGCTCGGTGCGGGCCCGTTCCTGCTGCGCGATGGTGCGGTGCTCGAGCACGGGCCGAAGCAGAAGGACGTGCGCCATCCGCGCACCGCGATCGGCCGCACCGCCGATGGCCGCGTGCTGTGGCTCACGATCGACGGCCGCACCGACCAGGCGGTCGGCACGTCGCACGAAGAAACCGCGCGCATCCTGCAAGCGCTCGGCTGTCGCGACGCGCTCAACCTCGACGGCGGCGGCAGCAGCACGCTGTGGGTCCATGGTCGCGGCGTCTGCAACTTCCCGTGCGACAACCGGCGGTTCGACCACGCCGGCGAACGCCGCGTCGCCAACGCGCTGCTGCTGCACGGCGCCGCGGTGGTGGTGGTCGACGACGACGACGCGGTGCTGCACGGCGTCGGCTGGCAACAGCGACAGGACGGCGAGCGCTTCCATCGCCGCGACTTCGCGAGCGTCGGCGACGGTGCGGCCGCACGTGCCGAGTTCGTGGCGCAGTTGCCGCGGGCAGGGCGCTGGCAGGTGCTGGCCTGTACGCCGCTGCTCGCCGCCCGCGAGGGACTCGGTGTCTGGCGCGTGACCCTGCCGGGCGGGGAGTCGCCGCGCGAGCACGAGCCGGCCGGCGGTGGGTGGACGGACCTCGGCACCATCACCCAGCAGGCTCCTGGCCCCGCGGTGGTCGTGCTGGCCGGGGTGCCCGGCAAGGCGTTGGTCGTCGACGCGGTGCGTTTCGTCGAACGTCGCCCTGCCCCCGCGCGTGAGGAACCCGACGCGCGCGATGGACAACGCTAGCCCTTCGCCAGTGCTGGCGGCTCCGCGTGGCGCCTTGCCGCCGGGAACAGCAGTTCGCGCACCCACAGCAGCAGCTGGCCGACCAGCGCCACGCCGATCGCGGCGGCGAGCAGCACGGCGACCGCACCGCGCCAACCGGACGCGGTGAGCGTCGTGTCGACGCACAAGCGCGTGGCGGCGGCGAAGATCGCCCCGTGCACGACGACGAGCCCGGTGACGAAGCCGAGCGCCTTGCCGAGGGTCGCGGCGGCGCCCAGCAACGCGGCCCAGCCGGGGATCGGCGCACCGGCGACGAAGCGGCGCAGGAACCAGCCGTGCAGCGTGTTCTCGACCAGGTCGAGCCCGGCGACCGCGAGCGGCACGCCGACGATCCACAGGGTCGCGTCGTTCCGGCCGGCGAGCCACGCGCAGTGGCCGTGGCTCGTCGCGAACCACCCGGCGACGACGAACAGCGCCGTGTAGAGCGGCACGAAGCCGAGGCTGTCGCGCCACAACGACTGGCCGAGGGCGCGCCCGAGCAGCGCTGCCGCGCGCTGCCGCGGGTCGAGGCCGTCGGGAGGATCGTTGCGCATCGGCCGGCGCACCAGCGCCGTGCTCCACGCGGCCAGCTGCTGGTGCACCTGCGTCGCGGTGACGCGTCGCTGCAGCTGCAGGATGCTGCCGAGCCGCACGTTCTGCAGCGGTTCGCCGACCCACGACAGCAGCGACTGGATCATCAGCAAGAGCAGCACCTCGAGCAGCAGCAGCAGACCGGCGTAGGCGGCGGCCGGCTCGTTCGCGGCGAACGCGGCGAACGGCTGCGGCTCCGGCCCGCCGAACAGGAGCGCCGTGGCCGAGCGCATTGCCAGCGGCAGCAGCACCGCCGCGACCAGCACGACGCCGAGCAGCCACGCCGAGACCCGGCTCGTCGACGGCTTGCGGGCGTGGCCGCGTTCGCACTGCAACAGCAGCGCTGCGGCCGAGGCCCCACCCAGCGGGGCGAGCCACGGCACGAACGCCGCGAACGAGAGCGTCGGCGACGAGCTCGCGACCGGCAGGGCACACCAGGCGGCCCAGCCGGTCACCATGGCGCCGAGCAACGCCAGCAGCACGGCGGTGGCGCGGCACCAGAACAGGACGTCGCGCAGGGCGGCGATCGCGCCGCGTTCGGGCGCCAGCGCGCGCGCGAAGTTCAGCCGGCTCTCGCTCCAGTCGAGCAGCACGCCGAGCGCGCCGAGCCCGGCCAGCACCGGCCACGTCGGCGGCTGCGGCCAGCTCTGCGCGAACAGCTGGGGCGCGTGCACGGCGCCGACCACGGCCATCGTGGCCCAAGCGACCACGCCGACGGCGCCAGCGAAGCCCCGGCCGAGCCAGGCGTGGTGGCAACCGAGGCGCATCGCCTCGGCGCCCGGCAAACGCATGCGCACGGCGTAATCGACCAGGTTCGGCGGCGTGTAGCGGGGCGTCGTGGTCGTGTCCTGCAGCAGCGCCGTGACGCCCGGCGCCAGGTCGTCGGCGATCGGGCGCATCGCGTGCAGCCGGCGGCCGCCGCGCGCCGCGTTCTCGCCGTGGCCACCGCGTGCCTCCGCGGGCGGGGCGATGCGCCGGTAGTGGCGCTTGGCGCGCAGCAGGTGGCCGTAGAACCAGCCGAACTCGGTGTACGAGTCGCGCAGGCACGCGCGCATCGCCGCGGGGGTCGGAGCCGTCGAGGCCACGTGCTCGCGCAGCGCGAGGCCCATCGCCGCCGCCCCGTCGAGGATCCAGGCCAGCGGCTCGCTCGCCAGCACGTTCGTCGCGTAGCCACCGCCGACGTTCGAGTGGGCACCGACGAACCAGCGCTGCGAGATCGTGCCGCCGAAGTCGATCGCGTCCTGGCCCTGCGGCACCCATTCCGAAAGCGGCGTCTCGGCGAAGCTGCGGCGGTGCTCGTCGATCGCCAAGGCGTGGCGGGCGCTGGCGACGGTCGAGTGCAGGCGCATGTTGTGGTGCGTCGCCATCCGGCCGCGCAGTCCGGGGATCGCCAGTGCGTCGATGCCGAGCGCACCGACCGTGTCGAACAGACCGAGGTAGGTGATCGGCGGCCGCCGGGTCCACTGCTGCAGGACCTGCTCCGTCGCGTTCAGGCCGGTGGGCTCGCGCCACGGCTTGTAGCGACGGGTGCTGCGCCACTCGTCCGGCGGCAGCGCGTCGCGCCAGGGGTCCCGCACCAGGTTCGAGACGTTGCGGAACGGCAGGGCGAGCTCGCCGACCAGCTTCTCCCACCAGTTGCGCCGGCCGTCGTCGTCGCGGCCGTGCAGGCAGTAGCCCTCCCACAGCTGGTTCACGGTCAGCGGCGCGCCGCGGCGCGGGATGCCGCAGACCGCGAGGAACGCCACCAGCGAGCGCGCGGTGTATGCACCGCGGCTGAAGCCGAACACGTAGAGGTCGTCGCCGTCGTCGTAGTTGGCGACGAGCCAGTTCATCGCCTCGCGCACGTTGCGTTCGAGGCCGATGCCGAACGCGCCGCCGGTGACGCCGTCGAGCACACCGGTGCCGACGCCTTCGTCGTACCAGCGCCGTTGCTCGACTCCGTCGGCGCCGCGGCCCTCCTGCACGTGGTGGAAGACGTGCAGCACGTTGGTGCCGTCGTCCTGGCGATTCCAGGTGCCGTCGCAGCAGACGACGAGGCGCTTCTTCTTCGGGGTGGTGGGGGCTTCGGCCATCGGTCTCCTCGGGGGGCAAGGAGACGGCGCGTGTGCACTGCGTGCAACGAGCAGGCACCGGATCCGGAGTGGGCGGTTCGTCGTCGCCGCTCTACCATGGGCGATCATGGCGCGACCGCGCATGCGTCCGGTGTTCGAGCGGCCGATGCACGGCGAGCCGTCGGCGTTCCTGGCCAGTCTGCAGCAAGCTCTCGCGCGCAGCGGGGGGCGGCCGGGCGAGTGCCGCGGGCAGGTGTTCGGCAAGGGGGCGATCCTGCGCTTGTGCGACGCCGAGTGCCGCGTGTGGAGCCCTGCACTGCACCTCGCGGTCGAGCCACTCGACGGGGAAGCGGGCAGCGACGGCAGGGTGTCCGCGGGGCAGCCGTGGCGGCTGCGTGGCACGTTCTCGCCGAGTTCGCCGGTGTGGACTGCGTTCGTCGCGATCTACCTGGCGCTCGCGTGCGTCGGCATCGGTGCCGGCTGCTGGGGCGGGGCGCAGCTGATCATGAAGGAGCCGCCGTGGGCGTTCGTCGGTGTGCCGATCGCGCTGCTGCTGTCCGGGTTCACCTACGGCGCCGCCTTCATCGGCCAGGGGCTCGGCGCCGAGGACATGTACACGATGCGCACGTTCGTCGAGCACCTCGCCGACGAGGCGAACGGGACCACCGCGGGCGCCTGAACGTCACCTGCCCTCGTCGACGAACACGATCCGGTCCTCGGCGTTCGCCCGCAGCGTGCGGTCGCGTTCGGCTCGGGCGATCAGGAGATCGCGCAGCAGCACGCCGTGGTCCTTCACGTCGGTGCCGCGCGCGAACGCGGACAGGCCGTCGCCGCCGCGCGCGAGGAACGAGCTGGTCGCCACGCGGTAGCGGCCGTCCGGCTCGAGCGGCTTGCCGCCGACGGTGACGTCGAGCAGCACGCGCTCGCCGTCGCGCACCGAGTAGCGGTAGCTGGCTCCGCCGATCTCGAGCGGCCGCCGCTCCTTCGCCAGCGAGCCCTGCAGCACCGCACGCAGCTGTTCGCCGGTGAGCGACATCGACACCAGCGTGTTCTCGAACGGCAGCAGCTCGTAGAGCATGCGGCGCGTCAGTGGGCCGCCGACGAGGCGGGTGCGCAGACCACCCTTGTTGGTGAGCCCGACGTCGGCCTGCGCGGCGCTCGCGAAGAGGTCCGCGACCAGGTTGCCGGCTGGCGTGCTGCGCGCCCCACGATCCTCGTACGGTGGTACGACCAGTTCGCCGATCGGCTCGTCCCAGTGTGCCGCGAGCTCGCGGGTCGCTTCGGTGAACCACGCGGTGGTCGCGGCATCGCTCGGCACCTTCGCCGGATCCAGCTCGACCAGCTCGCCGCGCAACGGTCGCAGCGTCTTCGCCGCGGCATCGGCGTGCACCTCGACGCGGCAGACCTCGCTGCCCTTGCCGTGCGTCTGCACGATCCAGGTGTTCCCTTCGCGCAGCGGCTCGCGCAAGCCCGTGTGCGAATGGCCGCCGAGGATCAGCGGGATCTCGGGGAACGCGCGCGCCAGCTCTCGGTCGGCCTCGACGCCGCAGTGGGTCAGCAACACGACCACGTCGCCGGCCTCGCGCAGCGTGGGCCACAGCTGGCGCAGCGTGCGTTGTTCGTCGGCGAACGTGTCGTCGTCGAACGGCCCGGTCGACACCGCCTTGGTGTCGTGCGTGACGAGGCCGACCACGACGACGCGCACGCCCTGCACGTCGAGCACTACGAACGGCCGCACGAAGTCGGCTGGCTTCGGCCCGCCGGTGCTGCGCACCTCGACGTTGGCGCCGAGCACGGGCAGCTGCGGCGCTGCAGCGCACAGGCGGCGCACATTGGCTGCGCCGAAGTCGTACTCGTGGTTGCCGAGCACCACGGCATCGGGCCGCAGCCGCTGCAGGAACTGCACGGTCAGCAGGCCCTTCGTCTCGTTGCCCTCGAGCGTGCCCTGGTACCAGTCGCCGCCGTCGGTTACGACGACGCGCTGGCCGAGCCGGGACGCCAGCTCGCGCTGCTGCTGCACGTAGCCGGCGAGTGCTGCAGCTCCCCCCAGCAGCGGGGCCCGTTCCTCGGGCAGGCCCGGCCGCAGCTTCCAGACGGCGCGCTGCGGCCGGAATTGGCCGTGGAAGTCGTTCCAGTGCAAGAACACCGCGTTCGCCTGCGGCGGTCGCTCGGCTTCGCCTTGGCCGAGGGCGCTCGTGCCGAGCAGCAGGGCCAGCAGCAGGGAGAACGCCGCGTCGAGCCACGTGGTCGCTCGTAGAGGCGGGAGCACGGCGCGGAGCGAAGCAGCGTTGGTCATGCGAGGGGCGCCCGAACGAAGCAGGCGGCCGGCAACTCCGAACCGCCGGGGCTGTGGCCGTGTTGGCCGCCTGCCGCCGCTGGCAGGCGTCAGTCGACGCGCGCGATGTGCAACGCCCCGCGCTGCGCGACCACGTGCAGGTGCTTCGCCGGCGTGTCGAGCACACCGTTCGTGGCCTTGCCGAGTGCGGTCATTCGCAGACCGGTCGCCTCCGCCCCCTGGCTCGGCTCCGCCACCAGGAATGGCAGTTTCTCCTTGGCGACCGACACCCGCCGGCCGTCGCGGTCGACGGCGAGCAGCGTGCCGTCGGCTTCCTGCACCAGTTCGCTCGGGCGCGCCAGCATCGTCGACGCTTCGGAATAGCGCCCGTTCGCGACGTGGCCGGCGAACTCCTCGTAGGCGCGGTGCTCGGCGCCCAGCAGGTGCACCGTGATGGCGACCGCCGCACCGATGGCGACCGCGACGAGCAGGAACTGGCGAACTCGAGGACGGGGCGAGGTCATGTGGCCAGTGTCGGTGCGCCGTGCTCAGCCGTCCAGGTGCTGCTGCGGCACACTGCCGTTCCGTCGCGTATCCTGCGTCCGTGTCCTGGACCGGCCTGGCTCTCGCCCTCTCCCACTGCTCCTTGACGTGCTGGGTCTGGCGCGCCGAGGAGCGCAACAACCACGGCGGCTTCATCAACCTGAACGGCTTCGGCACGATGCTGCTGTCCGCCCCGTCCTGGCTGACCCTCGGCAGGGTGCTGCGGCGCCTCGGCGTGCCGCAACCGCGTTGGCACGAACCGGGTCTGGGCGGCCGCCTCGAGATCGGCGCGCACGTGGTGGCGACCTCGGGGCTCGTCTACCTGCTCGGCTGGTTGCTCGAACGGCTGGCCGTGGCGGTCTTCGCCTGACCACGCCGACTCACGGCCGGCGCGCCGCGTCGGCGCGCGTCGTGTCGAGCCGCGCCAGCATCTCGCCGATCTCGCGGCGCAGCTGCGGCAGCGTCTCGCGCGCGAACACGGTCCGCAGCGCCGCCTCGTTGGCGGGATCGTCGAGGTGGTCGCCGAGGCAACGCGCCAGGTCGAGGCGCGCACTCGCGTCGACCTCCTGCACCAGCTGCGTGCGCACCGCGGCGAGCACCGGCGGTTCCGGGTTCGGCATGTTGCGCAGGCTCGCCGCGATCGCCGCGCGCACCGTGCTGGCCCGTTCGCTGCCGAGGCGCGGCCCGAACTCGGCCGCTGCCACCGTCGGCACGAGCGTGCCGTAGGCCTTCACGGCAGCGCGCCGCACGGCCGGCTCGGCGGCGTCGAGCAGCGGCTGCACGTCGGGGGCCAGCGTAGCGTCGCTGGTGTTGGCGATCGCCGCCAGCGCACAGCTGCGCTCGCCGGCGTCGGCGCCGCCGTAGGCGATCGCGCGCAGGCCGTCGCACAGGTTCGTGTAGCGCACGTCGCGCGGCAGGCCGTTGCCGAGCGCGCCAAGCGCCAGCAGGGCGGTGTCGGCGAGTTCCCGACCGATCGGGTCCTGCCGCTGCTGCGTCGCCTGCCACAGCGCGTCGAGGGTCGCGGTACTCGGCCGGTCGACGCCGCCGAGCGCGATCACCGCGCGCAGCCGATCGGCCGTGCTCCACGCGTTCGCTGCAGCGACCTGCGTGAGAGCCTGCTGCGCGGCCTCGGTGCCGCCGAGTTCGAAGGCGAGGAACGCGTCGGCGCGCGTGCGCTCGGCGAACGTGCCGGCCTGCAGCGCCGCCAGCAGCAGCGCCGCGGTGCGATCGTCGGCGCGCAGCAGGTCGCGCAGCCGGTGCACCCAGGTGGTGCGGCCTTCGCTCGCGCGGTCGAGTTCGTCGAGGATCGTGGCGATCGCCGCGGCGAGTTCGTCCTGCGTCACGTCGGCCTGCCGCGCGATCGCCTCGACGACGCCCGGCGCCTGCGGCTGCGCCGCCACGAAGTCGAACCGGGCCGGGCTCGCCGCGGTCGCGAGCGCTGTTGGAAGCAGCACGAGCTCGGCCCGCGTGTGCGAACGGAACGCGAGGCCTGAGCCGTCGCGCGTCGCCAGCGTCTCGTCGACGCGCATGGCGGCCAGCCAGTCCGCGTCGGGGCCGAAGGTGACCTCGGCGGTGCTGTGCGGCACGTCGATGGCGCGGGCCGGGTCGTCGGCGGGGCCCGCTTCGTAGGCGACCTTGGTGCGCCGCAGCTGCTCGGGGGCCTGCCGTTCGTAGTCGACGCGGTAGCGACCGGTGGCGTGCGTCTCGCGGCTCGTCCAGTGCTCGCCCGCCTGCACCGTGACCTGGAAGGTGCGCACCAGCTCTTCGAGCAAGGCGGCATGGTCGGCCGGTACGCCGGTGGGGAACTCGGCGCCGAGCATCGCTCCGTCCGGTCGCAGCCGCAGCCGGAACGGCGTGCCGAGCCGCCGTTCGTCGTCGGGGCTGCGCTGCTCGTTGGTGCGCACCTCGAGCGGGTCGAGCTGCAGGCCGAGCAGTACCGCGTCCGCGGTGACGGCGAGCGTCTGCACCGCCAGTTCGCCGCGCACCACCTGCCGCACCGGCGGGCCGTGCGACGCGGCGTCGCCGCCGAATTGCACCGTGCAGTCGACGACCAGGCGATGGCGCTGCGCATGGCCTTCGCGCCAGCGCAGCGATCCTGCGCCGGTCGCGTCGGCAGGCGTCACGGCACTCCACGGCGACACCAGCAGCGCTGCGGCGAGCAGCAGAGCCGCGCCGACCACCAGCACGATCCGGTTCGGGTTCATCGCGTTCTCCCGTTCACTGGCACAAGGTGAAGTGCACGCCGGTGCCGTCGATCACGACGCGCTTGCAGAGCGTCGTCTGGAACAGCACGTCGTTCTTGACGAAGCTCGTCCAGGTGACGAGGCCCCACTCGTTGCGGCACGTCTTGAAGCCGCAGGGGAACGGGAAGCAGAAGCCGAAGATGCAGCCGCGGCACCACTTGATGCCCGGGTACTCGACGAACAGGAACAGCCGCCCGCTCGGGCCGGTCAGCGTGTTCTCGACCTGCATCGTCACCTGGCCCTGGAACACCGCCGGCGTGACGCTCTGCACCAGCAGGCTCGCCTCGGCGTTGCCGCCGAAGCGTTCCTCGATCAGGGTCAGCGTGCCACCGGCTCCGGCGCGCAGGCCGGGGATGCCGACGCCGGCTTCGAGCGTGCCTTCGAGCTTCGCGTACGGCTCGATGCGGCTCACCATCGACAGCGGCTGCACGCTGGCGACCAGCTCGTAGCCGATCTCGCCGGCGAC
>JAEUHU010000481.1 GCA_016793305.1 Planctomycetota bacterium | reverse complement strand
CCCGAGGGCAGGTTCGCGCGCATCTCGCGCGACGGACAAGGACTTAGAGAGAACAAAAACTGGAGCGGGTGAAGAGATTCGAACTCTCGACCCTCACGTTGGCAACGTGATGCTCTACCACTGAGCTACACCCGCTCGCTTTCGACCTAGAGAACGCCGAACGCGCGGGCCGCAGCACTTTGTCGTGCCGCCGGTTGACCTCGCGATCGAGGGCGCACATTCCTATGGATCGAGCCCGTGGTTGTCAAGCGTCCCAACGAAGTTCCCCCGGTCGCCCAGGATCCGTCCAGGCACCTCCGCATGTCCGAGCCGGCCCCATCGACCTTTCCCGAACTGCTGCGTCGCACCGAGGCCAGGTTCCGTGACCGGGTGTTCCTGCCCCGGCGCCGTTCGGGCTCGACCGAGGCGGTGCGGTTCGGGGAAGCGGTCGCCGACATCGACGCACTGGCCGCGGCCCTGCTGCAGCTCGGCGTGCGGCGCGGCGACCACGTCGGCCTGATCGCCGAGAACCGCTACGAGTGGTTCCTGTGCGACCAGGCGCTCGCCAGCATCGGGGCCACCGACGTGCCGCGCGGCTCGGACACGACCCCGAAGGAGCTCGAGTTCATCCTGCGCCACAGCGGCTGCAAGATCGCGTTCGTCGAGGACGACCGCGTCGCCCGCGATCTGCTGGCGATGCGCGACCGCCTGCAAGCCCTCGGCCGCATCGTGGTGATGCAGGACGACACGCAGGTCGAGGAAGCGATGGCGCTCGGCGACCTGTTGCGCGACGGCAGCCGGCTGCTGCCGACCGAACGGCGCTCGCTCGACGAAGCGCGCGCGGCGGTGCGCCCCGACGACCTGCTGACGATCGTCTACACCAGCGGCACCACCGCCGATCCGAAGGGCGTGATGCTGACGCACGCCAACGTGCTGTCGAACGTGCAGGTCGTCACCGACGTGCTGCACGTCAGCTCTGCCGACAGCTTCCTGTCGGTGCTGCCGGCGTGGCACATGTACGAACGCATCATGGACTACCTGGCGTTCGCGACCGGTGCGCAGCTGGTCTACACCGACCGCCGCCGCATCAAGCAGGACCTGCTCGAAGTGCAGCCGACGGTGTTCGCCGCGGTGCCGCGCATCTGGGAGATGCTGCACGACGGCATCGTCGCCCAGTCGCTGAAGCTCACCGGGCTGCGTGGGCAGCTGCTGCGCACCGGCCTCGCGGTGGCGCGCGCGGTCGGCAGCGGCCGCGGCCACTTCGGCCATCGCCTGCTGCACCTGGCGCTGGGCCCGCTGGTGTTCAAGAAGGTGCGGCTCGGCCTCGGTGGCCGCCTGCGGTTGTGCGTCAGCGGCGGCGGCGCGTTGCCGCGCCACGTCGACGAGACCCTGCTCGGCCTCGGCCTGCCACTGCGCAACGGCTACGGCCTGACCGAGACGAGCCCGGTCGCGTCGGTTCGGCTCCCCCACCAGACCGGACCGGGCCACATCGGCCCGCCGCTGCCGCACACGCGCATCGAAGCGCGCCGTGCCGACGGGACGACGTGTGCAGCCGGCGAGACCGGCGTGCTGTGGATCCAGGGCCCGCAGGTGATGCGCGGCTACTACGAGAACGCGCGCCGCACCGCCGAAGTGCTCGCCGACGGCGGTTGGTTCAACTCCGGCGACCTCGGCCACGTCGATCGCCACGGCAACGTATGGATCACCGGGCGAGCCAAGGACACGATCGTGCTCGCGGGCGGCGAGAACGTCGAACCCGAGCCGGTCGAGACCGTCGTCAAGACCTCGCCGCTGATCGACCAGGCGGTGTGCGTCGGCCAGGACCAGAAGGGCCTGGGCGCCTTGCTGGTCCCGAACTTCGAGCACCTCGAACAGCGCGTGCCCCGTTCGCAGTGGGACGAACGCGACGGCGAGCTGCACGGCAAGCCGGTGCTGGCCCTGATGCGCGGCGAACTCGACCGCCTGGTGACCCGCGAGAACGGCTGCCGGCCGTGCGACCGCATCACCACGTTCCGAGTGCTCGCCGAAGCGATGACGCCGGAGAACGGCCTGCTGACGCAGACGATGAAGGTGCGCCGGCACGTGGTCGCCGAGCGCTACGCGGCGACGCTGGCGCGCATGTTCGGCGCGGACTGACCCGACGCACGGCGGCGGCCAGTCGGCACAGGCGTCGGGTCAGTCGCGCCACGACCGCGGCCGCACCGAGGCCCACGGCAGGAGCCGCGGCTTCGCCGGGGCGGGCGCTGGCCCGAGCTGTCGCAGCAGCGCGTGCAGCCAGTCGCCAGCCCGCTGGCAGGCGAGCGGCACGTCGAGCCCGGCGGCGAGCCCGCTGGCGATGGCACTCCCGAGCGCACAGCCGGTGCCGCGCACGGACCCGACCGGCAGCCGTTCGCGCCGGAACGCGAAGTGTGCACCGGGCAGGTGCAGCAGGTCCTCCGACAGCGGCCCGTCGCCGTGGCCGCCCTTCACGAGCACGGCACCGGCTCCGTGCTCGATCGCCACCGCAGCACGGCCGGCGCCGATCGCCGCGAGCTCGGGCAGGTTCGGCGTGAACACGGCGGCCAGCGGCAGCAGCCGTTCGCGGTAGACGCGCGCGAGCTCGGCCGGAGCATCGAGTCCACCGGCGGTCGCCGACAGCACCGGATCGAGCACCAGCGGCGCCACGTCGGCGATCGGCGTCAGCACCTCGGCCAGTTCGCGGGCGAGACCGGCGTCGCCGAGCAGCCCCAGCTTGATCGCGTGCACCGGCCCGTCGTCGAGCACCGCGGCGAGTGCTTCGCGCCAGGTCGACCGTTCGACCGGCACCAACCTGCGGAAGCCCCCGAGACCCTGCACGGTGAGGCAGACCGGCACGGGCAGCGGCACCAGACCATGCAGCGCCACCACCGTGGCGTCGGCGGTCAGGCCCGCGCCACCGGACGGGTCCAGCCCGCCGAGCAGCAGCACGCGGCGCTCCGCCGAGTCCTTCGCCACGCTCACTCGTCGCGATCGGTCAGCGACCCGGCGTTGCCGCCGGCGATGCCGAGCGCACGCAGCACGTTGCGCTCGAGGCGGCGTTCGAGGCGGCGCAGCGCCCGCGGTTCGACGGTGTCGAGCACGATCGAACCACCGGCGACCGAGCCGTGGCCGCCGCACGAACCGTTCTCGCCTTCCATGCCCGCGCGCAGCAGCGCCCATGCGTCCATGCCGAGCTCGGTGCGGACCGAGACGTAGTAGCTGCTGCCGACGAGGCCCCCGCAGAACACCGCGCGCACGCCTTCCATGCGCAGCAGCAGGTCGGCGACCTCGGCGACCATCTCGGCGCTGGTGGCGCGACCGAGCGAACACAGCGTCAGGCCGTCGTAGAGGCGCACCTTCTGCAGCGCGTCCTTCAGGGCCTGGAAGTAGACCATCGGCAGCCGCGGGTTGGTGATCGCCGCGAGCTTCTGCCGGTCGATGCGCGGCGACAGGAACTCGAAGGCTCGCAGGTCGAGTTCGCTGACGTTGCGCGACAGGTCGGCGGTGTCGGTGCGGATGCCGTAGGCCAACGCCGTCGCCGCCATCGGGCTCGGCACCACGCCGGCCTCGAGCAGCAGGCTCGCGACGATCGAACTGGTGGCGCCGGCGTCCTGCCGAACGTCGAAGTAGCCGACGTCGTCCGGGCCGGCCTTGGCATCGGCGCACACGTGGTGGTCGATGACGATGTCGATGTCGATGCCGGAAGGGATCGGCGTGTGGCCGAAGCCGGGCTGGGTGTCGACCAGCGCGAAGCAGTCGAAGTCACCGATCCGCGTCTGGTCGAGCCGGTCGAGCTGCATGCCGAGCTCACGCACCATCGCCTGGTTCTCGGCGCGCAGGATCTTGCCGGTGATCGCGAGGCGGCTGTCGACGCCGGCCACCAGGCGGGCGAACTCCTGCAGACCGACCGCGCCGCCCAGCGAGTCCGGGTCCGGGTTCTTGTGGGTCATCACCAGCAGGCGCTTCTTGCCGCGCAGCAGGGCGGCGAGGCGGCTCGCAGGCGATCCGGCGAACCGGGGTGCTGGCGGCGAGGCGGTCGGATGAGGGTTCATCGGGGGTGGCCCGGGGGGTCCTGGGACCGGGGACAATACGCCGAGCATCGGCTGGACGGTCGGGATCCCTGCACCGGTTGTAGGTCGCAACACCCGTACGGCAACCGAACGAAGGAGAAGAATGCTCGCCCTCCGGCCGGGAGGAACACCTGACCCCGGCCGCTCACAAGCCGAACTTGTCCAGGCACGAACGCGCCCCAGGCAGTTCGGCCGCTGCCACCGCCGGATCCAGCTCGAGCACGATCCGCAGCGGCGCTCCGGAGGCCGGCACGTACGAGGCCACGAGCCCCAGGTCGACGCCACCCGCCCCGGGCGGGAGGTAGAGCCCGTCGGGACTCGCGTCGCCGACGGTGATCCCCCGGCAGCGGTTGCCGAAGGACTCGAGCCACTCACCAGGCGCTTCGCCGAGCACCTGCTGCCGCCGGGTCGTCAGCGCCGCGTCGTGCCAGTAGCCGAGCCGCAAGTGGGCCAGGTCTTCGCAGATGTCGCGCATCGCGTCGAGGTCCAGCAGCGCCCGCAGGCTGCGGCTCTGGGTCAGGCAGAAGTGGATGTCGGGGAAGGCCCGGATCAGCCCGAACAGCTCGCGGCAGACGCGCTCGACCGCCGGATTGCGTCCAACCTTGCGGCGCGCCAACAGCGCATCGGCCCGCTCTCGGGTCCACGAGTACTGCGGGTCCCCGAGGTCCTCGGCCTCGATGTCGCCGAGCAGCGGCACGACACCGACGTCGAGCACGACGAGCGGCTCGCCGACCGCAACCGCCGTTCGCACGGCGTCGTGCACGGCACGGAGTGCGAGCTGGCGCTCGCCGTCCCGGCTCGACGGCAGGCCCGCGGTCGCCGAGACGTCGCGCAGGGGGTCGTTCGCACGCACGCCCGCAAATCGGAACGGCAGGTCGGCGGCGGCCGCGGCGAGTTGTGCCGCATCGAGGGCGCGAGGCCCCGGCGCGAGCATCAGCCCGCCAAAGCGCGCCTCCAGCACCGAGAGCAACAACCGGCGGGGATCGCTGGGCCCGTGCACGCTGGCCCAGGCGGAGGCGAGGAATCTCTGCACGTGCATGAGGGAGGCTGTTCCGGACCGGCGCGGCGAGTAGCCTGCGCGTTCGGTTCACCTTAGCGGAGACCCTGCCATGCGCCTACGCCTCGCCTTGCCGGCCCTGACCCTGCTGTTCGCGACCACCGCCTGCCGCACCCAAGAGGAACGGGTGCGGCTGCAGAACTCGGTGACCCGGCTCGAGGAGCGGCTGAGCCGCATGGACGAGTACCTGCGATCGCTGCAGCAAGGCGAGAGCAAGCAGCAGCAGGAGCAGAAGAAGGCCCAGGAAGCGCGCGAGCTGGAGCTGCGCCGCGCCACCGAGCGCGTCGCCGAGCTCGAGCAGCGCCTCACCGCGAGCCAGGCCGAACTGGAGCAGCGCCTCGCCGCGAACAAGCGCGAGGCCGAACAGCGCACGGCCGAACTGCACCAGCAGTGGGAACGACGCGTGGCCGAATCCCAGCAGGAGACGCGGCAGGCGCTGGACGTGGCCAACCAGATCGAACAACGCGTGCAGGCCGAGAAGAGGGGCCTCGAAGAAGAGGTGCGCCGTCTGAAGGCCGCGCAGGAGCGCCAGGTCGAAGAGGCCAAGCGAGCCATGGATCGTGCGCTGGCCGAGGCCAAGGAGCGCGTGCAGCAGGAACACGCCAAGGGCAAGCAGGAGCAGGAGCAGCGGCTCGAAGCGACCCGCCAGGAAGCGAAGGCGCAGGTCGGCAAGGTGCAGCAGCAGCTCGACGAAGCACGGGCCCAGCTCGACCAGGCTCGGCAGAAGGCCCGCCAGGACGATGCGGCGCACGCCAAGGTGCTCGCCGACCTGGCGGCCGAGCGCCGCGCCATCGAGCAGCTGCGCCAGGACGTGCAGCGCGACGTCGCCAACGCGCAGAGAGAGCAGGAGCAGCGGCAGAACCGGGCGCGCCGCGAACAGAACGCGGAGCTCGAGGCGCTGCGCCAGGAGAAGACGGCGCTCGAAGCCCGGGTGCAGCGGCTGCAGAACCAGCTGGAGCAGGCTCGCACCGCCTCCCAGGCGACGGCCAGCGCCCCGCCCCCCTCGGCAGGCCCCCTGGGGCCGATGATCGCCGCTCCGGCCGCTCCTCCGATGCCCCCTGCGGCTCCTGCGGCTCCCGGCTCGATCGTGGTGAACAATGCCGAAGGCGAAGTGCACTTCCACTTCCACGGCCAGGCACCTGCGGTCGCTCCGGTCGCGCCGCGCCCCGCGGTGCAGGCCCCTGCCACGCCGGCCCCGGAATCGACCCCGGCCCCTCGCCGGGCCGCACCGGCCAGACCCGCAGCACCGAAGGCCGAAGAGGCCGGGCCGAGCGCGCCGCGCGGACGCGGCCGCGATCGTAGCGGTGCGGCCCAGGGTTCGGCTCCGGCGACCGAGGCCGAGACGAGCGAAGCGCCCGAGAAGCGCATCAACGACGGCGAGCCGGCCCCGATCGGCAACTTCGTGCAGGTGCTGCTGGGCACGTTCTGATCGAGCCGACCGCCGCCGCGCGGTGATCGGCGCACGAGCCGAACCGCGGAACGAGTCGCTCAGGCGTCGAACGGCGCCAGCAACTCCTGCAGCCGCTGCAGCGCACGCATGTGCAAGGAGCGCACGGTGACCTCCTTGGTGTAGCCGAGCAGCGGCATGATCTCGGCGAAGCTCTTGCCCTGGAACAGGCGCATCTCGAGCACGAGCTTGTGCTTCTCGCTGAGCTCGCCGAGCGCCTTCTCGATG
>JAEUHU010000474.1 GCA_016793305.1 Planctomycetota bacterium | reverse complement strand
CCGTCCTCGGTGTAGGTGCCGTCGGCGGCGAGCTGCAGGTCGGTCGCCTGGATGCCGCCCTCCGGCCGTTCGTAGGGCCGCCACTTCGACGAGGTCCGGCAGCCGAAGAACTGGAACAGGCCGAGGCTCGCCAACGCGGCGAGCCCGAAGCGCAACCGAGCGCTGCGGTTCGGCGTGGCTGACGTTGGCGTGACAGGACGAGGGGACGGCGACGAGTGTGAGTCCATGCGGGGGGCGCGCTCCGGTCCGACCGGCCGATGCTAGCGGCGGCTCCGACCCGGTGCCACGACGGAGACCGCCCTGGTTCCGCGGGAATCTGCGCATTTTTCCGGCTGGCATGTCGCCGCGGACGCGCGCCGTTCGTCTGCTCGCCATCCAGCCGGCGATCCCGGCGCAACCCCGAGCATTGCGATGCCCAAGTTCCTGCTGATCCTGCGTGGCGACGTGACCGCCGACCACTCCGCGATGACCCCCGACGACTTCGCCAAGATCCTCGGCGAGTACGAAGCGTGGGGCACCAAGCTTGCCGCCGAGGGCCGGCTCGACTCCGGCCAGAAGCTGACCGATCAGGGCGGCAAGGTGATCTGGCCGCGCGGCAAGAAGGTCGAGGTGAAGGACGGCCCCTACGTCGAGTCGAAGGAGGTCGTCGGTGGCTTCTACCTGGTCAAGGCCGACGACTACGACCACGCCGTACGACTCTGCCAGGGCCACCCGAACCTGCGTTTTGGCAGCATCGAAGTGCGCGAGATCGACTTCATGGGCGGTCCGGAGAGCTGACCCGGCGCGCGCCACGGCCGCCCCCGCCTCCCCATGACCGCCTCGCCGCTGCCGCCCGATCTGGTCGACGGCCTGTTCCGGCACCGCTACGGCCAACTGGTCGCCCAGCTGTGCAAGGTGCTCGGGCCCGGCCGGCTCGACCTGTGCGAGGACGTGGTCCAGGAAGCGGTGCTGCGCGCGCTGCGCACCTGGCCGGCCGCGGGCGTGCCCGACGATCCGACGGCGTGGTTGTTCCGCGTCGCCAGGAACGCGGCGTTCGACACGCTGCGCCGGCAGCGCATCGGGGCAGCCGCCCAGGAGCGGCTCGCCGAGGGTCGCGCCGAGGGTGCCCTGGCCCAGGATCCACCGGCGATCGCCGACGACACGCTGCGGCTGCTGTTCGTCTGTGCGCACCCGGACGTGCCGACCGACGCCCGCGTGCCGTTGCTGCTGAAGACGGTCTGCGGGCTCGGCGTGCCGGCGATCGCGCGCGGGCTGCTGCTCGGCGAAGCCGCCGTGGCGCAGCGCCTGGTCCGCGCGAAGGCGAAGCTGCAGCAGGGCGTGCCCTTCGCCCTGCCCGAGCCCCACGAACTGCCGGCCCGGCTGGAACTGGTGCAGCAGGCGCTCTACCTGCTGGGCAACGAAGGCTACGCGGCCCACGCCGGGGCCTCGCTGCTGCGCTCGGAGCTGGTCGACGAGGCGGTGCGGCTCACCGCGCTACTGCTCGACCACGACGCACTGGCGACGCCGGCGGTCCACGCGCTGCTGGCGCTGCTGCTGCTGCAGGGCGCCCGTTCGCCGGCGCGCTGCGACGCCGACGGCGACCTCGTGCCACTGGCCCGCCAGGATCGGCGGCTCTGGGACCGCCGCTGGCTCATCGCCGGCTTCCACCACTTCCAGCGGTCGATCGGTGGCCCCGTGCGCACCACCTACCACGTCGAAGCGGCGATCGCCTCGGTGCACGCGGCGGCGCCGACCTACGCCGACACCGACTGGGCGCGCATCCTGGCGCACTACGACGACCTGGTGGCGCTGGCACCGTCGGGCGTCGTGCAGCTGAACCGTGCGGTCGCGGTCGCCAAGGTGCACGGGGCCAAGGCCGGTCTGCGCGCGCTGGCGGAGCTCGGTGGGGATCGTTCGCTCGCCGACTACGCGCTGCTGCATGCGGTCACCGCCCAGCTGCACTGGGAACGCGGCGACCATGCGGCGGCGGCGGCGGCACTGCGCACCGCGCTTCACTCGCCGATGAGCGATCCGGAGCGACGGTTGCTGTCGCGGCGGCTCGCGGCGTGCGAACGGGGCGAAGCGGTCGGGCCGTGGTGACGGGGCGACGTTCGCAAACGCCATGCGGGCGCGGATGGGCATGCTCCGGGGGCCCGGCTCACTCGGGCAGGTCGCTCGGCCGCTGCGCGTAACCCCACAGTTCGCGGAACTTCGGCTGGACGTAGGGATGCAGCTGGTCGGCGAAGTGCTCGCCGAGGGCGTTCTTGCGGATCAGCTGGATGACGTCGGCGAAGTCGCGCGGTCGGTCGGGCGCCGACAGCCCACTGGCGAGCTTCATCTCGACGAGCCTCGCCAGCACGACGCACCTGCCACCCACCAACTCGACGGCGACATCGGACGGGTCCGGAAAGCAGACGCCGCGAGGCACTCCATCACCTGGGGCGTCCCCGGCCAGCAGGAAGCGGATCGGCACCCGCGTCACCGCATCGAGGACTCCTCTACTCCCCGGGAACTTGTCGACCCAACCGAGTCCTACCGCCGCAGCCTTGAACCGTGCATGACCTTCGGGCGTCAGCAGCAGGTCGACGTCCGTCGTCGTGCGCTGGTAGCCGTGCGCATTCACGGCCATGCCGCCGCAGATCGCATACGGGATGCCGAGTTCGTCCAGCCTGTTCGTCACTCGCGCCAACGCCTGGTGCACGTCGGATGTGCCCATGAAGAACCTCCCCATCTGTTCGAAGCGCGCAGCGAACTCGGGATCCGACGGGGACACCGCAGCATCTTGGCGCGCCACCATCCTTGTGCGCAACCGGGGGTAGAGCGCGGTGAGAATCTGCAACAGAACGGCTCCCTCGTGCACAGTACCAAAGTGCCCCACTGGAGCTCCGTCGACCGCGCGTTCGCGCGCTACCAACGCACCGGTCACCCCGCTTGGCTGGCCGCCGTCTTCGATGCGACCGCGGCCGAACTGCTTCAACTTGCTGCCTTCCTCAGCGGCGATCGCCAGGCCGCCGAGGATCTTGTGCAGGCTACGTTCCTCGCCGCGATCGAACAGCGCCTGACGTACGACAGCAGCCAGCCGGTGCTGCCGTGGCTGTGCGGCATCCTCGCGAACCGTGCACGCGCCATGCGCCGCAGTCGCGCGATCGCATCGCGTCACGCCAAGCGCCTGCCGCACCGCGACGACATTCACGATGCCGCCGCCGAAGCCTCGGCAGCCGAGCTACGCACCGACGTCCTCACGGCCCTGCGCAGCCTGCCCGAGCCCTACCGTCAGGTCCTGCTGCTGCATCTGCAGCATGACCTCGACGGTCGCGAGATCGGCGATGCGTTGCAGCGCCCCGCCGCGACGGTGCGCAGCCAGATCCACCGCGGCCTCGCGATGCTGCGCAAGGCGCTTCCGATCTGCATCGCCGGAACAGCCTCCGCGATGGCCGCACCGCCGACCACGGCCGAACTCGCTCGCGTTCGCGCTGCGGTGCTGACCGGCCCAAACCCGACGACCTGGCTGCCATGGGTCCTCGCCTTCGCCACCATGCACAAGCCCGCGTTCGCCCTGGTTGCCGTCGCTGCTCTCACGCTGCTTGGCCTCGCCGTCTGGCCCATCGCCACACCGTCAGAGGATCGAGCCCCGACCCCGCGAACACCCGCCGAGGTCGCCAGCCTCGTAGCTCCTGCCAAGGGTCGCGACGCAGACCTACCGCCACCGGACGCCGAACGCATCGCGGCTGACGGTGCACCGACAACCTTGGCGATCACCGTCCTGCAGAGGAACGGTGAGCCACTGGCGGACGTGGGCGTGGTGTGGACCCTGCTGCTCGATCGCGGCATCCTCGCCGCACGAGAGATTCGAACCGACTCGGCGGGTCGTGCGCGATTCGTGGACCTGACGGCCGGCCGTTGCATCGTGCGCAGTGACCGAGGCGGGTACGTGCAGGTCGACGTGTCGGTCGGTGGCGCGCACGAGGCGACTCTGCAGGTGCCTGGAGAGCGCACCGTGCATGGCGTCGTGGTCGACGAACACGATCGCCCCGTCGCCGCTGCCGAAGTGTGGCTGCTGTCGCACTTCCAAGGAGGCGCACGTCTGTCGACGACCGCGGCCGACGGAACGTTCATGGCAAAGGCACTACCGACCGACCATCTGCTCGCGGCGTGGGCACCGGGGAGATCCACCGCACACCCGCAATGGCTGACCGACGAACGTCCGGAGCCATGGTCGTGCCGTCTGGTGGTGTCACCATGTGGCGGCGACCTGTCGGGCACGGTTCGGGACCCACGTGGCCAACCGGTGCCCGGCGCGACCGTGCTCGTGGACACGCCGCGGTCCGCCGAGTTCGAAGGCCGCGAATGGGCGCAGGGCGCCTGCGATCGGCAACAGAAGACGGACGAACACGGGCGATTCTGCTTCCCGGGTGTCGCTCGCGGAACGCGGCAGCTCTGGTGCGCCTCACCCGAATCCGCAGCGACGTCGCTTCAGGTGGCGCATGGAGATGAACCCACCGACGTGACCGTCACCTTGTCGACTGGAGCAACGGTTCGAGGCACCGTTCACAGCGAAGACGGGCGCCCGGCAGCCGATGCCTTGGTCCAACAACTCGGACGCGACCGACGGCCCACCCGGGATCCTGGCTGGTCGCGAGGGCAAACAAGCGTCGCGGCCGACGGAACGTTCGTGTTGGCGCGGTTGATGCCCGGTGTCGTGGCGTTGCAGGCTCGCCGGCAAGACGAGCGCCGCTGCACGATCGAGCTGACTCTCGCCGAAGGGGAACTGGCAGACTGGCATCCACGGTTCGGCGAGCAACCGCGCATCCACGGCATCGTCGTCGATCCGGCCGGCAATCCACTCGCGGGATACTGGGTTCGAGTTCGGGACGACGCAACCAGCCAACCCGATGTGACCACCGATCGGAACGGGGCGTTCTCCATCGACGTGACCGGACCCGCGGTGCAGATGGACGTCTCGAGTCCGCGTCAGGATCGTGTCGTCTGGCAGCGTCGCAACGTTCCACCTGGGGACGAGCCACTTCGCATCGTGATCCCTGCCCACCAGTTCGCGACCGCAACGCTGGTCGGAACGGTGCTCGCCGCCGACGGAAGCACGCTCCCGGAAGGCTCCGTCGAGCTGCAATGGTTGCGCGACGACGGCGGTATCGAGAACGGTGGCGCGACCGCCGTCCGTGACGGCCGCTTCCAAGCCACTCCCCTCCGCCCTGGTCGCTACCACCTGGCAGCGAGGGTGCCCTCGTTCGGCACGCTGCACGCGGGCCCCTTCACCCTTTCCCACGGCGAGACCCTCGACATCGGCACCCTGTGCTTCGCCACCGCGGGCCGACTGAGAGTGAAGGTTGCGTCGGTCGACGCCCCAGCCCCGACAGGTCGGATCATGTTGTTGCTACGGGCGGCGGAAGCGCCCACATACCTCGGCCATGCCAGCAGCGACGGCAGCGTCGACTTCGGCCTGCTGCAGCCCGGCGTCTACTTCGTCACCACCTGGGGCGACCTCCCGGCAACCACTGTTCGGGTCGAACTCCACGCCGGAGAGACCCTCGAGCACACTCTGGCGATCCCAGCGAGCGTCCGGTGCCTCGTGCGCTATCCAGCGATCCCCTGTGATCGGCACGTGCTGCGACACACCTGGCGGGACGAACGCGGCGAAGTGGCGTTCGACTTCTCCGGCAGCAACGACGAAGGAGGAGGGTTCGAGTCGCTGCTTCGAATCGCACCCGGCCACTACACCATCACCGTCAGCGACAGTACCGGACGCACCGCCACGACAACCGCCGAAGTGCGTGCCAGCGATCCGCCGAGCGTGGTCACGCTGCCGCTGCCCAGTGCGGTCCGCTAGGAAGTTGGGAAGCCTTCGTCGCGCAGCGGGGCAGCAGACGCAGGGTGCACAGGGAACCCGGCATGCCCCGAAGTGCTCGCAGGACTGCGCACCCACCGACCCGGACAGCGCCCCCTCAGTAGAGCACGCGCGTCTTCACGCTCACCGGCAACGCCGCGATCCGTTCGCGCACCGCGTCCGACAGCTGCCGGTCGACGTCCATCACCAGGTAGCCGATGTCGCGCGTCGTGCCGAGCTGCTGCGCCTCGATGTTCGCGCCGAGCTCGCTGAGGATCGACGTCACCGAGGCCAGCACGCCGGGCACGTTCTTGTGGATGTTGAGCACGCGGTGCGTGTCGTCGCGCGACGGCAGGTTGATCGGCGGGAAGTTGACCGCGCCCTCGGTGTTGCCGCGGTCGATGTACTGCGTCAGCGCGTGCGCCACCTCGAGGCCGATGTTGCGCTGCGCCTCCTCGGTGTTGCCGCCGACGTGCGGCGTCATCAGCACGTTCGGCAGACCCTCGAGTTCGCTGTGCCACTCGGCCTGCACCGGGGTCGGTTCCTGCGGGAACACGTCGAGCGCCGCCCCGCCGAGCTGCCCGCTGCGCAGCGCCGCCGCCAGGGCCGGCACGTCGACGACCGTGCCGCGGCTCAGGTTCAGCAGGTAGGAGCCCTTCTTCATCCGCGCGAGCTGTGGCGCCCCGACCATGCCGCGCGTGCGCTGCGTCTCCGGCACGTGCAGCGTGACGAAGTCGCACTCGTCGAGCACCTGCTCGAGCGTCGGCACCGGCTTCGCGAGGCCGAGCGGCAGCTTCTTCTGCACGTCGAAGAACAGCACGCGCATGCCGAACGCCTCGGCGAGCAGGCCGACCTGCTGGCCGATGTGCCCGTAGCCGACGATGCCGATGCTGTGGCCGCGCACCTCGTGGGCCCCGGCGAGCGACTTGTCCCACTGGCCGTGGTGCAGCTTGTTGCTCTTGTCGCCGAGGCGCCGTGCCAGCGCGATCACGCAACCGATCGTCAGTTCGGCGACCGAACGCGTGCTCGCGTGCGGCGCGTTGAACACCGGCACCCCGCGCTGGGCGGCCGCGGCGATGTCGACCTGGTCGGTGCCGACCGAGAAGCAGCCGATCGCCATCAGCTTCGTGCCCAGTTCGAGCTGGGCAGAGCGCAGCTTGGTGCGCGAACGCAGCCCGACCACGTGCGACTCGGCGAGCACCGCCGCGAGCTCGTCGCCTTCGAGCGCCTTCGGGACCACGTCGACCGTGTAACCCGCCTCGACCAGCGCCTCGCGGGCGGCCGGGTGGATGTTCTCGAGCAGCGTGATCTTGATCTTGTGGCGCGGGAACGACGTGCGCGTCATGCGGTGGCCTCGGACCGCGACAGGGGCCGCGGGCCCGGCACGCTACGCAACCGGCAACGCGCACTCAACCCGCGTGCCGATGGGCTCACGGCATCGTCTCGGGCACGGTCAGCAGGGCGATGGTCCGCTGCGCCGCCGGGCTCGCGAGGTCGAGCTCCCCCACCAGTTCGACGAACTTGTCGCCGCGGCACGGCCAGAACACCTCGACCGCCGAGGCGCCGGGCACCAGCGGGGCGTGCAGCGACGCACGGGTCCACGCCATCGTCGCGTAGTCGAACAGCGCCATCTGCGAACGGTAGCAGCGCATCAGCTCGAGCTTCTCCGGCAGCTCGGCGGAGACGTCGATGCACCAGCCCGGCGGCACCATCGACCACACCTCGTAGCCGCACACGACCGGCCGCAGCCCGGTGGCGCGCATCGCTCCGGCGAGCAGATGGTTGACGTAGCGATGGTCGCCGTGCGCTTCCCAGAGGAACGGCGCGAACACCACGTCGGGCCGCACGCGCTGCAGCACCTCGGCGATCCTGGCCACCAGCATCGGCTCGTTCGCGGCCGCAGCGAACGTGTGCTCGTCGCAGCCGACCAGCACCGGGGCCGGCACGCCGAGGCGCGCGGCGATCTCCCTCGCCTCGGCGGCGCGCGTGGCCGCCATCTGCGCCTCGACGCTGCGATCGCCAGCACCGATGCGGCCGTCGGTCAGGTAGACGAGTTCGACCTGCGCGCGGCCGCGCAGCCGCAGCAGCGTGCCGCCGAGGCCGAGCACTTCGTCGTCGGGGTGCGGGATCAGCACCACGACCCGTTCCGCGAACGGCGGTGCCTTGATCCGGCGATGCGCGAGGTGGCGCAGGTGCAGCTGCTGCCACTGCGACAGAGCCAGCGTCGCTGCGGTTCTCGGGTCGAGGGGGCTCGGGTCGTCTGGGCGGGGATCGGGCATTCGTTCACCTCGGCACACCACTGCCGACGCGCAACAGGGAAGTCGCCGTCGCCGGGCGCCACGTACCAATCGACATGGCGGACTGCATACCGCCCCGCCCGGGTGGGACGCGAGCACCAGCACCGGCGTCGTCGGGAGTCGTCTCAGCGGCGCCGCGCCGACCAGGTGCCCGTGCCTTCCCCCGCCAACTGGAAGACCTCTTCCCCAGCGAGAACCCAGGTCGGCTGGATGCGCCACTGCCCTCCGAGCCGCGTCCCGTCGTCGAGGACCGCCCCTTCGTAGGCGATGCGATGGGGCGATAGCTGGAAGTCGCGTGTATCGGCTTCCTTCGCCAGGGCCTCGAACAAGTCGGTCATCTTCCCGTCCTCGTCGCACACGTAGTTCTCGGGCATCGTCTTCAGGAAGCCGATCCGGCGCCCGCGACGTCGACCGTCGACCCTGCCTGGAGCAGGGAAGCCGCCCCGCAGCGAGTCTTCCCGCACGCT
The DNA here is from genome assembly GCA_016793305.1 of Planctomycetota bacterium. Next base: position 13,583 of record JAEUHU010000474.1, on the reverse strand, counting down.
CCCGGTGAGGCGAGCAAGGCCCAGCCAGCGGAGCGGGCCGGCCTCGGTCAGCACCAGACGGAACGGCACGCTCTTCCCGGCCTCGGAGCCCTAGCCGTCCCCGTAGGTGTACTCCCCATCCCACGTGCCGGTGAGGTTCATCGGCGGGAAGGTAGCCGACGGCTCCTCCGGCTGCGCGCCAGCGACTACTTGCCCGTCACCGAGCGTTCGACCTGCTCCAGGTACTGCTGCACGTGGTCGCGCGGCTTCAGCTGCTGCGCCCGCTTGAGCAACGGCACGGCTTCCGAGTACTTGCCTTGGCCGACCAGCAACTGCGCATGGCGCACCTTGGCATCGGCCTCGAACGCCGGCAGCCCGGCGGCCCGTTCGTAGTGCAGCACCGCCTGCTCGGGCTTGCCCGAACGCGCGCACCACTGGCCGAGCAGCAGCAGCGCCTCGCCGTCGAGTGGATCGAGCGCGACCACCTGTTCGAGGATCTTCGCCTCCTCCTCGCCGGAACCACGCGCGACGGCCAGCCGGGCCTGCAGCTTCAGGATCTCCTTCTTCGCCGTCTCGTCGAGCTTCGCCGCGTAGTGCTTGCCGATCGCGGTGAGCAGCCGCTCGCACTCGGTGTGCGCCGAACGCGCCGCCAGCGCTCTCGCCGCGCGCAGCGCCCGCTGCGGGTCGCCCTTCTGGTCCTTCGCCATCGCCCGCTCGTAGGCTGACGCGGCGAGGTCGGGCAGGTCCTCGTTGACGTAGACGTCGCCGAGCAGGTTGAGGCTGTCGGCGGTCGCCTTGCCGAGCTTGTCGACCAGCTCGAGGTTCTCGATCGCCTTCTTCGGCTCGTTCATGCCGACGAACGCGTTGGCCTGCAGCAGCCACAGGTCGGCGCGATCGGGATTGCCCGCGATCAACGTGCCGCACAGCGTTGCCGCCTCGGCGAAGCGTCGCTGCTTGAAGAACGAACGCGCCAGCCCGAGCCGCCAGTCGACGGTCAGCGGGTCGAGCAGCGACGCCATCCGGTAGGCGGACTCGGCCGCCAGGTGGTCGTCGAGGTTGCCGAGCGACACGCCGAGCAACCCGTAGGTGAACGCGTTGCCGCCGCCGAGCTCGAGCACCCGCGCCAGCGCCTGCGCCGCCCCGCGGTGGTCGCCGGTCTTCACCTGCAGGAGGCCGAGGTTGTTCCAGGCGCGGCGGAACTTCGGCTTCTTCGCCACCGCCGACTGGTAGGCCGCCACCGCCTCGGCGACGCGTTCCTTCTGCGCCAGCAGGTTGGCGAGCGTGAAGTCGAACACCGCACTCGCCGCCGGCCCGACGTTCTGCTGCAACAGGGCGATCGCCTGGTCGGTGCCCGGCCCGCCCTGCTCGACCGGCCGAGCGAGCAGGGTGCTCACCTCGGCCAGCACGTCACGGTCGTCGTCGGTGATCGCCGGCTCGACCTCGGTGTCGGCGAGGTAGCTCTCGGCGAAGCGCTGCTGGAAGCCGGGCGAGCGGAACAGCGCGGCGACCGCCGCGTCGAGCTCGGGAGCGGCCGGCACCTGCGCCGGCGCGAGGGTGGCGGCGACGCCGCACAGCAGCGTCGCCCACAGGAACCGGGAGAGAGTAGTCGTCACGTAGGTCCTCACTTGAAGGTCATCGGTTGGCGCATGCGGAACCGCACCGGCTTGCCGGCGCGTTTGCCCGGTTCGAACTTCCACTGGCGGATCGCCGCCAGCGCCGCCGCTTCGAACTCGGCGTCGCTGCTGGTCTGCACCCGCGGACCGTCGACGCGCCCCTGCTCGTCGACGGTGAACACCACGTTCACGGTCGCCGGCATGCGCTTGCGCAGCTGGGCCGTCAGCACGGGCTGCTGCTGGAACAGCACGCGCGGCTTCTGGTCGAGGTCGGCGAGCGAGAACAGGTCGTCGCCCTCCTTGCCGCCGCCGGCCGCGGCGAGCCCCTGGATCTTGATCGCGTAGTCGCCGGCGAGGTCGCCGCCGCCGGTGCCGGGGTTCAACGCCAGCTCGAGCTGGGCCAGGTCGAGCGGCGGCGCCGACTCGACCATCTCCGGGGGCTTGGCGTCCTCGGGTGGCTTCTCTTCCTGCTTCTCCTCCTCGATCGGCGGCGGTGGCGGCGGCAGCGCTGCCGTGTCGACCTCACGCAGCTCGAGGTCCTTCGGCACCGTGGCGCTGATCGCCTGCAGCACCGGCAGCAGCAGGAAGCAGGCGAGCATCATCAGCATGGCTCCGCCCGTGGCGACCGACAGTCGCCACACCTTCGCGAAGCCCGAGCGAGGCGTCGAACGGTCCATGCCTCAGCGCCTCGTGGCGATGCTGACCTTCTCGGCGCCGGCGAGTTTGCACTCGTCGATCACGCGCGTCAGCAGACCGGCGGAGGCCGCCGCGTCGGCCTGCACGACGCACGGCACCTTCTCCTTCTGCTGCATGCGACGCACCAGCGCCTGCACGCCGCTGATGCCGATCTCCTTGCCGCCGTAGACGATCTGGCCGTCCTTGGTCAGCGCGATCAGGATGCTGGTCTTCTCGAGCTGAACCGCCGACGCGGCCTGCGGCTTGTCGACCTCGACGCCCGTCTCCTCGACGAAGGTCGTCGTGACGATGAAGAAGATCAGCAGGATGAAGACGCAGTCGATCATCGGCGACATGTCGATGCCGACGTCGTTGCCCTCGTCCGCCGAACCCTGGCTGAAACGTCCCATGATGTGCTCCTTGTGTGTCTCGAGTCGTGTGGGGTCGACCTGTTCAGGCGACCTTCGCGGCCCCGCCGAGGCGGCGATGGAGGTGCTGCGTGCAGACCGTCTCCAGGTGGGCGAGGAACGCCGCGTAGCGCTCCTTCTGCCGCGCCAGCTGGTAGTGGAAGAACAGGCCCGGCAGCGCCACGACGAGGCCGGTCTCGGTGGTGATCAGCGCTTCGCTGATGCCCTTCGCGATCGCCGCCATGGTCTTCTCGCCGCCGGCACCGGCTGCGAGCGCGCCGAACGTGCCGAGCATGCCGGTCACCGTGCCGAGCAGCCCGAACAGCGGGCCGGCGGCGATGCAGACCTTCATCACCTTCAGGTCGCGTTCGAACGGCGCCACCTCGGCGGCGCGCAGGCCGACGAACGCGGCCGCCGAAGCCTCGATCGACGGCTCGTCGGCGACCTCGTCCAGCAGTTCGCCGATCGGCCCTTCCCGATGGTCGGGGTTGGTGAGCCACAGCCGCCAGACCTTCTCCGGCGTGGCGCGATGCCCCTTGCCGAGCAGGCCGAGCCAGACGCGCAGGCCGACGCCGAACATCAGCGCCGCGACGATCGCGATCGGGATCATCGCCCAGCCGCCGGCGACCCAGATGTCCCACGCCGTCGCCCAGAACGCCTGCAGGCGCTCGGCGAACGACGGGGCAGCGGCTTGCGGTGCGGTGGCGATCACGTCAGGCCACCTCGGCGGCCGCGGCCGGCTCGCCCTTGCGCACCTGGTTCAGGAAGGCGACCGCCGCCTTCTCCATGTCGTCGACGATGCCCTTGGCCCGCCGCGACAGGAACGCGTGCAGCAGCAGCGACGGGATCGCGACGATCAACCCGTACTCGGTCGTGATCAGCGCTTCACTGATGCCGCTCGACAGCGTCTTCGGATCGCCGGTGCCGTAGACGGTCATCAAGGTGAACGTGTTCATGATGCCGGTGACCGTGCCGAGCAGGCCGAGCAGCGGCGCCGAGGTCGCACAGATCGCGACGAACGGCAGCCAGCCGTTCAAACGAAGGCGCGTCTGCAGGACCTGTTCGAACATCACCTCCTCGACCAGCTCGCGCGGCTCGCCGAGGTGCTCTGCTCCCGCCTTCAGCATGGCCCCGGCGGGGCCGCCGACCGCTTCGGCGTGGTCGACGGCGAGCTGCTTCTGGCCGCTGCGCACGGCGTCGAGCAGGTGGTCGACCGCCTTGCGCTGCGGCCGGCGCACGAACGCCATCGACAGCCACTTGGCCAGCACGACCAGCAGCGCCGCCCCGGCCAACGCGAAGATCGGCCACATCACCGGGCCGCCCTTCAGCACGTGCTCGACCCAGGTCTCCTCGATCGCCGCCGCCTTGGTGGCGTTGCCGAGCGTCGGGTCGAACGGCAGCTGGTTGCCGGTGCCGAGCGCCACCGCCGCCGCCGCTTCGCGGTCGGCCGGGTTCTTGAACGGCACCACCGCCGGCTCGAGCGAGCCGAGCCGCTGCTCGACGGTGCCGATCTCCTGGCCGTCGGCGCTGCGGAAGATCGCGCCGGGGCCGAACAGCACGAACGTGCCGGTGCGCACGACGCCGCCGCTGTCGACCGCCTGGCCCTGGAAGCGTGTGCCGCCGAGCACGTCCTCGACCCGCGCCAGCGCCGCGGCGACGACGTCGACCTGCTTGCCGAACACGGCGTCCTGGTCGCTCTTGCCGTCCTCGAGGACCAGTCGCGCCGCCTGCAGCGGTTCGCGCTGGCGCTGCAGTTCGGCGATGTGCAGCCGCGACTCGAAGTTGCGGCCGTACTCGGTCAGCAGGTTCGAGAGGTAGCTCGCCTGGTCCTTGCGCTGCGCCAGTTCGGCCGTCAGGTTGCTCAAGTCGAGCGAACGCGTGTCGACGAGCCGCGCCGCCTGCTGGTACTCGCCGCGCACGGCCAGCAGCTCCTGCTCGAGGTCGCGCAGCTGCTGCGCCATCGGCAGCTTCTCGGCGGTGATGCGCTCGCGCACGGCGGTCAGTTCGGCCAGCGCCGCGGCGAGCTGCTGCTGCAGGTCGGCGCTCGCGGTCGCGAACGACGGCGGGTCCTGGGTGGCGACGGCCGGGGTCGGCGTGGCCGGCGTCGAACCGCCCTGCTGGGCGCCGGCGGCAGTCGCGACACCGAGCAGCGCCAGGGCGAACGGGAACGTGGATCGTGGGGTCATGGCGTTCGGCTCCTTCACAGCACCTGCACCGGCAGTCGCACGAACGCGGCGACCTGCTCGTTCTTGTAGATGGCGATCGTGCGCAGCACCTCGGCGGCCAGTTCGTTGGCCTGCTTCCACTGCCAGCCGTCGGCGGTCGGGTGGCCGAAGCCGGCGACCTTGCCGTTGCCGCTGGCGTAGAACGCCTGGCCGAGGCCTAGGTAGAGCACCGCGACCTCGACGCTCTGGCCGTCGCCGAGCTGCCGCAGTTCGCTGGTGACCACGACCTCGCGCTGCCACTTGTCGAGCTCGTTGAGCACGCCGACCACGTTCTGCCAGCGCTCGGCCAGCGACTGCTTGGTCGTCTCGCCCGCACGCGGCAGACGCTGCGTCAGCGGCTTGAGCTTGTCGCGCAGCGGCTCCGGCAGGCGCGGCAACTGCGTCGCCAGCCGGGCCTCGAGTTCGGCGACGCGCGTGGTCAGCCGGTCGGCTCCGGCCTTGCGCTGCTCGTTGTCCTCCAGCAGCGTCGCCCGCTTCTTGTCGGCCTCGACGACCTGGGCCTCTGCGTCGGCGATGCCCTTGCGCAGCTTCTCGATGTCGCGGCGCACCACGTCCATGCGGGCGGCCAGCGCTTCCTTGCCCTGCGCCCAGTCGCGCAGCTCCTTGGAGACGAGGTTGCGGGCCTCGACCCACTTCTCGACCGTGGCCCGCGTGTTGGCGACGGCCTCGGCGTTGTCCTGGGCCGACAGGCCGAGGCTCAGACTGCAGGCGAACAGCACGATCGAGGCCGATCGGGTCCTGTTGGCGCTGGCGATGCGGGGTGCGTTCATGGTTCTGGTTCGATGCAGGTCAGAAGGTGATCTCGCCGCCGATGGAGAGGCTCCAGTCGACGCCGGGTTGGAACTGGCGACGCGTGACGTCGTCGTCGAGGAACTCGGAGCGGTAGACCTGGCGCTGCACAGCGTCGGTCAGGTTGCGCCCGGCGAGCGTCAGGCGGATGCCGCGCCCGAGCTGCTGGCTCACGGTGAGGTTCAGCGTCTCGTAGCGCGTGACGTAGGTGGCCGGCACGAAGAAGTCGGCGCTCGGCCCGGTGCCCTGGATCAGCGTGTCGCCGGTGACCGTGTAGAACAGGCCGACCGACGTGCCGGTCGGGGCGAAGTCCCACGAACCGAACAGGTTGTAGAGCCAGTCCGGCGTGTTGGTCATGTCGCGCGTCGGCTGCGGCTGCACGCCGTGCAGCTGCTCGAAGGCGAGGATCTCGTCCGCGGGCAGGCGCACGCTCGCGTCGATCCACGTGCCGTTCGCGCCGATCGAGAACCCGTCGAGCGGTGCCCAGAGGCGGCCGAGCGCCTGCCGCGTCTCCAGCTCGAGGCCGGTCATCGTGCCGCGCGGGAAGTTGACCGCGGTGGTGAACGTGTACTGGCCGAGCTTCTCGACGTACTCGATCGGCTTCTCGATGTCCTTCTTGAACCAGGAGGCCGACAGCAGACCTCCTTCGTACGGCGTCCAGTCGAGGCGCACGTCGAGGTTGCGCACCGAGCTCATCTCGAGCGACGGGTTGCCGACGAAGATCGGGCCGCCGAGGTACTCCTGCTGGAAGATCGGCGACAGCTCGCGGAACGTCTGGCGCGCGACCGTCTCGCCGTAGGCGAGGCGCAGCTTGACGCCGTCGAGCGGCTCGTAGTCGAGCCCGTAGGCCGGCAGGACGTTCTGCTGGCGGTAGTCGACGTCGGCGACGCCCGGCAGCAGCTGCGCGATGCCGAACTGGCCGGGCGGGATCCACGGCGCGTTCGCCTCGGGCGCGTTCTCGATCTGGATCTGGGTCGTCTCGACGCGCAGGCCGCCGAGCAGCTTCAACTGCTGCAGCAGCGGCAGCTCGACCATGAAGTAGCCGGCGCGCAGCGTCTGCCGCCCCTCGTAGTCGACGTCGGTCTCGCCGGCGGTGATCGGATGGTCGACGAAGCCCCAGGTCTGGCTCCAGTCGAGTTCGTCGTACTGGCCGGGCAGGAAGAAGTTCGGGTCGGCGAAGTTGCTGAAGGTGTTCTGGTCGAACCGGCGCACCACTCGATCGTGGAAGCCACCGACCTTCAGGTAGCCGCGTCGCCTGCCCCAGACCTCGAAGGGCAGCTTCACGTCGAGCCGTGCCTCCTCGCTGTTCTCGTCGATCGTCTCGAAGATGCGCTGGAGGTTGCCCAGCGTGAACTGCGCAGCGGGCTTGTACTGCAGGTAGACACCGTTCGGGTTCCATGCCGACGCGAACTGGCGCCGGTCCGGCTGGTCGCGATGCGCGTTGCTCTTCGCGATCGCCCAGTCGATCTCCGCCTTGCGCAGCGCGCGCGAATCGAGCGCCAGGCGATGGCGCCCGGCGAGTTGCAGGGTGTCGGTCGAACGTTCGACGTAGTTGAGGGTCTGCAGACGCAGGTAGGGTGCGCCGAGGAAGTCGTCGAACCCCGGCGAGCTCGGGTCCTCGGGATCGTGTCCCGGGTAGAAGTACTGCTTGCCGCGTGTGTCCTCGGCCAGCGTCGCGGTGTCCTCGGCGATGCGCGACGACAGCCACGTGAAGTCGATCGCGTGCGCGTCGTTCTCGATGCCGAACGTGGCGAGCCCGCCCCACTTCGCCGCCTGCCGGCTCTGCGAGACGTCGAACAGCGCCGTGTAGAACTCGCCGCTCGCCGGCGAGCCCTGGTTGAACTGCGGCGACAGCGGCGCGCCGAGCGTCAGCGCCTGCAGCGAGTTGTCGACGCCGTTCCGGAAGAACGAGTTGTCGCGGTCGTAGTAGACGTTGACGAAGCCGCCACCGCGCCAGCCACGGCCGAGCCCGAAGCTGCCACCGAGCGAGACGTTGCCCTTGTACTCGAGCGGCGCGTTCTCCTCTGCGAGGCCGACCGCACCCGTCCAGTTCTGGCCGAGCTCCTGCACACCACGCTGGCTGCCGCTCTTGCCGAACGCGTGCACGCCGCCGCCGTCGTAGGACAGGAAGTCGCCACGACCGGTGAAGTTGTCGTTGTAGGAGACGCCGCCTTGCCAGCGGACGAACAGCGGCTCGTCCGGCACGCTCTTCAGCACCACGTTGACGGCACCGCCGCTGGCGTTGCCCTGTTGGTCCGGCGTGAACGTCTTGCTGACCTGCAGGCTCTCGATCACACCCGACGGGAACTGGTCGAGCTCGACCGCGCGTTTCTCCTTGTCGGCGGACGGCAGCAGCACGCCGTTCATCTGCGAACTGACGTAGCGATCCGGCAGGCCGCGGATCACCGCCGACTTGCCGTCCGCCGAGGTCGACGCGCCCGAGACCAGCTTCAGCGCCCCGACGGCGTCGCTGGCGCCGGCCTTGCGCATCAGGTCGGAGCTGATCGAGTCCATCAGCGCCGGGCTCTCTAGGCGCAGGTCGAGCAGGGCCGCCTCGGTGCCCGTGCCGAGCTGCAGCGCGTCCTGCACGACGAACTCCTCCATGTCGGTGAAGTCGCCCGCGAGCTCGAGCCGCAGCTCGGTCAACTGCCCGGCGGTCACCACCACGTCGCTGCGCACGGCGCGCACGTAGCCGTCCTTCGCGGCGACCAGCGTGTAGCGACCGGGCCGCAGCTGCTGGAACACGAACGCGCCCTGGTCGTCGGTCTCGACGCGTGCACCGGTCTCGACCAGCGTGACCACCGCACCCGCGAGCGGCACCTCGAAGTCCTTGTCGGACACGAGGCCGCGCAAGGCCCCGGCCTGCTGCGCCGCGGCCGCGGTCGCGAGCGCCGTCGCGACGGCCATCGCCAGGAGGTGGTGCCGGTTCACCACGGATCCCCCAGACCGGCGGCGATCTCGCGGATGCGCACCAGGCTCGTCGCGGGCGGTTCGAAGCCGCGCACGGCGAGCTGCGTGCAGGTGTCGACCAGGTCGTCGCAGCGCGGCCGCGAGTTCGGGTTCTCCATGCCCTCCTCGAGCACGAGCTCGAGCAGTTCGCCGGCTCGCTGGCGATCGCCCAGGGCGAAGCGGGCCAGCATCAGCGGCCGCAGGGCTCGCGCCCGGTAGATGTTCACGATGCGTTCGCGCACCTCGTGGAAGCGGGCGAGCGCCGCGTCGGCGAGCGCACGGGCGCGATCGACCTCGCCGACCAGCGCGGTCAGCTCGACCACGACGGCGCGCCAGGGCAACTCGTCCTCTTCGCGCCAGGTGTGGCCCTCGACGAGCTCGGCCACCACGTTGCGCAGCTCCTTGCCGCGCGCCGACTCGCCGCGCGCCACGTTGGTGCGCAGCATCTTGACGAGGCTGTCGAGACGCACGTTCGGCATCAACGTGGTCCACAGCCGGGCGGGCCGCTTCTCGATCTCGGCCCGGAGCGCCGCGTCGGCGAAGAACCGCTCGTGCATGGCTGCCAGCAGTTCGCCGGCGGCCGCCTGCTGACCGATCGACATCGACATGTAGTTGGCGTCGATCGCCGCGACCTCGAGCTTGGCATCGGCCGCGCTCATCCGCGCGACCCGATCGGCGAGCGTGCTGGCCCAGGTGCCGTCGACCGCGTTCGCGGACTCGGGCGCGATCCCGGCCACGGCGGCGGTCGCCTTCTCCGGCTGACCGAGCTCGGTCCAGGCCCGCGCCAGCTTCAGTGCCACCATGTCGCCGCGCCATTCCTGCGCGTCCGGGCTCTTGCGCTCGGCGTCCAGCACGCGCTGCGCCTCGCCGAGCACCTCCTCGAGTCCGTCCCGGACCCCGGCGCGCGCCTGGAACCACACGAAGTCCGCGAGGCTCGTGCCGCGGCGCCAGTCGCCGATGCGCTCGCCGTAGCTGCGCGCCAGCTCGGGCTCGCCGAGCTCGAAGCACGCCGCCACGACCACGTCCTGGGCCCGCCCGCGGTTCTTCCAGTGCGGCTCCATCGGGAACCGCGACGCCGCTTCGAACGCGATCAGCAGCAGCTCCCGCTGCCACGGCTGCAGGGCCGCTCGTCGCAGCCCCTCGGCGACGACGGCCTTCCCGTCCGTCGTCGCTTGCGCGCGAGTCTCCGCACGAACCCCGTCCACCGGCGCATCGCCCCCGCAACAAGGCAATGGCAAGAGAACGGCAAGGAGCAGGCAGGGCCGCGTCAGGATCGTCTTCATCGTCGGAACCGAAGGCGTCTCTCGGAACGACCCGAGGCAGATGGCAGTCGAGCTGCCATCTGCCGCGGTGTGGGCGGTCAGGACTGTCTGGAAGCGATCAGGGGATGATGTGCTTCTGGGCGTTGCTCAGGCCGAGCAGCTCGTCGCCGAAGCCGACGTTCTTGACGATCCCGAACTGGGTGTAGAGCAGGCCGCCGCTCAACCCTGGCGGGATCGTGACCGGGCCGCCGATCAGCTCGGGACCGGCCTGGATCAGCAGGATCTGGGCGTTGGCGAACAGGTCGATGTGGATCGTCCCGTCGACGCCGGGGAACACGAAGCCGGCGGGCAGATTGGGCGAGGGGCCGAAGCCGATCGCCAGCATCGCGACCTTCAGGCCGGGCGCGTAGTCCGGCACGTTGTCGCAGTTCCAGTAGACGTCGGTGCCGGCCGCCCAGTTGCCGAGCGTGTAGTGGTTGGGTTCGCCGGTGGCCAGCGTGCTGGCGCCGTCGAGCTCGTTGTTGAACGAGTCGTTGCGGGTGAGACCGAAGATGCTCGCCCCGGTCCAGCCCATCAGCCAGTTGCCGCCACGGCGGAACGCACCGCGGTACTTCGCACGGCTGAAGAAGCCGTCCGCCGGCGCGAACTCGACCGAGGTCAGCGCGTCGTTGGCCGGGGTCGGATCGAGGAAGGTGACCGGCGAGGTCGTGTTCGAGCCGTTCGGCGTCGCAGCCGCACCGCGCGTGATCGCCGTGATCGGCGAGCTGGCGACGATCGCGTTGTTGGCGTTGGCCGTGCCGCCGCCGCCGGCGAACACGAGGCGGCTGTTGGCCTCGGTGTAGGCCGAGCCGCGCAGGTTGCTGTAGAAGACGTTGTCGCGGAAGTCGATCAGGTTGCCGCTGGTCTGGGCCGTGTAGGCGGTCGCCGGCGAGGCGAACGGGTTGACGGTCGACGTCGCGGTGTACGGCGTGGTCCAGGTCTGCGCCCAGGTCAGCGTGCCGCTGCAGCCGTAGCCGGTGTTGCCGTTCTCGAAGTCGCTGGTCTCGTAGGAGATCACCAGGTCGCCGGCATCCATGAAGATGCTGTTGCGGATCTGCACGCGCGCGTTGTCGCGCCACGCGGTCAGGTGGTCACCACCGGTGCTGCCGTTGGTCGGGTGCGGCGAACCGATGACCGTCAGGTTGTAGAGCGAGGCGGTCGTGACCGGCTGGTAGCTGCACAGCTCGGCGCCGTCGATCTCGAGCGCGTTGTCGCCGAAGCCCGAGCCTTGGGCACCGGCGCCACTGTAGCCCTGCACGATCAGGCCGAACTGGGCCTTGCCGCGCCAGCCCTGGTCGAGGTCGAGGCTGTCGTCGCCGACGTTCCAGATGCTGAAGTGCTTCAGGTTGACGGTGCCGCCCCAGACCTCGATGCCGTCGTCGAGACCGTTCAGGATCTCGATGTGGTGGATCTCGGTGTTGCGACCGACACCACCGAGCGCCAGGCCGTTGGCCTCGACGCCCGGGGCCACGCTGAAGCCCGTGTAGCGGATCGACAGGTACGACAGGCTGCCGCTGTCGTCGTTGTCGTTGCCACCGCCGTAGTCGTTGTACGACGGGTTGGCGGGCGTCAGGCCTTCCATGTCGGCGTAGTTGCTGGCCGACGGGGCCGGCGTGTTGGTGCCGATCTGGTTCTCGGAGATGTAGCCCGAGCCCATCAGGGTCAGGTTGCCCCACTCGTTGTTGGCGAGCTGGCGGTAGGTGCCGGTCTTCGGGTCGCCGCCCGTCCAGGTGGCGCGGTCCTGGACCGAGGTGAAGATGATCGGCTGGTCGACGGTGCCGTTGGCGATGATCTGGGCGCCGCGCGAAACGGCGAGCTGCGCCTGGTTCGTGCTGGCGATGACCGTGCCGGCCTGGATCGTCAGCGTGGCACCGGGCAGCACGTAGACGTCGCCCGTGAGCTGGTAGACGTTGTTGTTGGTCCACGTCGTCGACGTGGCGATGTCGGCGTTGACGATCACCTGGGCCGAGGCGGCCGAGGCGAGGCCGGCGGCGAGGGCGATGCCCTGCAGGAAGCGGTTGCGATTCATGGTTGCGGTGGGTTGCGGTGGGTTGCGGGGAAGGGTTCCGGCCGCGGGAGCGACCTTCGAGACCGCAGCGAGGGTAGGAACCCACGTGAGGAGTCCGTGAAGAGCGCGTGAGTCCTGCGGTCGCCCCGCGACTCGACTCGGGGCGGGGCGCGGCGCGCCCCGGCACACTCAGGCGACGGCGACTTCCGACAGCTGCACGTCGGCGCACTCGAGCGCGATCACACCGTGCGGCGGGAAGGTCCAGTGCAGCGACCAGCGCCCGGCCAGCGTGCGTTCCAGTTCGCAGTCGAACGCGCGCGGCGCACCGCCGGAGTTCTTCCGGTAGTGCAGGTCGAGATCGAGCCCGGTGACCGCCTTGCAGAGCACGCGCTGCAGCCGCCCGTCCTTGTGTTCGACCACCAGCTCGACGTCCTGGCCGCCGCCGACCCACTGCAGCGACACGAGGCGCCCCTCGGTCAGCTGCGCCGTCACGTCCTCGGCCCTCACGAAGCGCTCCGCGGCGCGCGGCCGGCTGGATGCTGCGAAGGCTGGGACCTCATGGGAGCAGCATGGCGAGCGTGCGACGGCGCCGGCAAGTGAAGGTTCGGCCAAGATCGGGGGCAACCGCGGTGCAGGCCCCTTGGAACGCCACGCCGGAGCCAGCCCGTCGCGGTGTCCCGGCGATCGCCTGGCCGGGTCGCCCGCAGTCGAGCTGGCTCAGAGGCTCGAGACCAGCAGGTAGAACAGCGTCAGCGGCAGAGTCAGCGGCAGCGTAACGATGTCGAGCGCCACGGCGACCGGCGTGACCATGACGCGCAGCCATACCATGCCGCCGGTCACCGTGTTCTTGCGGAGGTGGAGTTCGATCCCCCGATCCAACGCCTCGCCACGCGGCGGCAACGCGTCGAGCACCTGCAACTCCGGGGATGGCCACTCCTCATCCGACGACGTGATGGTCGGTTGCCCGTCGGCGTCGATTCGGATGTGAACCATCCAGGGCTGATCCGACGCGCCACTTTCGCGCGCCCTCGTCCGCAGGCCTGGCGACGTGAGCATCAGTCCGACGGCGTCCTTCGGCAAGAAGTCCGTCTTCCACGCGACTTGCTCGACGACGTCCGGAGGCAGCGCGATCACCAGGGTGTCGGTGCCGTCGTCGGCGAACCACGCCCCGCTCGGCTCGGCTCGGGTCCCGTTCGAGTACTCCCTGCGTTCCGTGTTCTGCCACAACGCGATCGTGAAGCAGCTCGGCAGCACGAACCACAGCGCGCAGAAAACGGTCAGCAGCCCGAGCAGGCGCGAACGCGTCACCCGCCCCCCATCGTGTCCCAGCGCCGCTGCATCTCGGCCGGCTCGACCTGTTCGATCGTGTGCCCGACGTACCACTCGTGCCCGAACGGGTCGCGGAACTTGCCGCTGCGCTCGCCGTGGAACTGGTCCGCCGGCCGCATCGTCACCGTGGCGCCGTTCGCCTCGGCGCGCGCGACCAGTGCGTCGCAGTCGTCGACGTGCAGGTGCATCGCGAGGCCGGTGCGCGGGGCGGGCCCCGCTTCGGGCCCGACGATGCCGTGTTCGGGGTACTCGTCGGACAGCATCAGCACACAGTGCGGCGTCAGTTCGAGCTCGACGTGGCCGAGCCG
>JAEUHU010000450.1 GCA_016793305.1 Planctomycetota bacterium | reverse complement strand
CCCGAGGTGGCACTTGGCACAGGCGACGTCGGCGTGCGGCGACACCAGCTCGAAGCCGCTCACCGCATGCTGCGCCGGGCTGATCCGGCCGATCGCGAAGTCTGCGTCGGCGTCCTCGTGGCAATCGGCGCAGCCGTTCGCGGGCCCGACCACCGTGGTCGCGGCCTGCACCAGCGCCGTGGTGTGCGGGTGCTGGTGGCACGCGGCACACTCGGCGAGCCGCGGCCCGGCCCCGGTCCAGCGCGGGGCCCGCTGCGCGTTGCCATGGCACACGCCACAGTCGGTCGTCGCGTGATCGCCGCGCAGTGCGAAGCTGTACTCGGCGTGCCGCTCGGGCGTCGGCCGGGCCCGGTCCCAAGTGGTCGCGTCGTGGCAGCGCTGGCAGTCAAGGGCCCCCGGCAGGATCAACGCCGTGGCCGGGCGGTCCGCTTCGCCGTGCGGGTTGGCGTGGCAGCCGCTGCAGGCCCGTGGCGGCTGCGGCCGGGCCTTCTCGGCCGCGACGTCGAACGGCGTGCCCACCGCATGGCAGGCGCTGCAGGCGACCTTCGCATGCGCGTCGGCGAGCGGGAACGTGTCGTGCACGAAGTGCGGCACCAAGCGCCACGGCTGCTGCTGGCCGTGGCACGACGCGCACTCGCCGCCGAACGCGCCGCGATGCGGGTCGTCGTGGCAACTGGTGCAGCGCTGCTGCAGACCGAGGTAGCGCCCGCCGGCCGGCGGAACCGACGCGTCGGCGTGTTCGTGGCACTTCGTGCACGCGAGCCCCCGGTGGACCCCGTCCAGCGTGAACGGCACGTGCGCGTGGTCGTAGGCACCCACGTCGCCGACGCCGGCACGCGCGAACGCATAGCTCGCGATCAGCGGCACGTCGTCGCCGTGGTGGTCGGAATGGCAGAGCTCGCAGTGCCGGGCGGTGTCGCCGGCGAGCTTGCCGTGCAGACCTTCCTGGTCGCGCAGCTGCTCGCCGATCGGTTCGTGGCAGCGGGTGCACGCGGCGGCGTCGAGGCCAGCACCGACCTGGTGGCACGCTTCGCACCGCGAACCACCGGCGATCTCGGCCAGCTTGCCGTGGGCACTGTGCACGGGCCCAGGGCCAGTACCCGCGGCCTTGGTGTCGAGCCACGTGAGCCACAGCACCACCACCAGCGACACCAGCGGCACCAACCAGCGCGCGAGCTTCATTCTCCCCCTCCCAGCAACACGCCGAAGTCGACCGCGCCGTAGCGCAGCGCGATCACCACGTGCACGACGGTCAGCAGCAGCAACAGCAGCGCGAGCCACCGGTGCAACCAGCGCCACAGGCCGAGCAGGCCGCGCACCTCCTCGAAGTGCGTCAGCTGCATGGCCAGCCGATGCGAGCGCCGGGCCAGCAGGATCAGCCGCGACACTTCGTGCGGCGGCACGCCTTCGAGTGCGGCGGTGGCCCGCAGCGCCGCCAGATGACGGCGCAGGCGCCACTGGCTGCGTACCAGGCCGACGATGCGTTCGAAGAAGCCGCGGCCGAGCCGCGCCTGTTCGACCAGGTCCTCGACCTGCCGCCGCACCTCCGAGCCGAAGCCTCGGCCGTGCTGGTCCCACTCGCCGGCGATCGCTGCGACCTGGCCGCCGAGTTCTTCGAGGTCCTGCTGCCGGCCGTTCTGCGCGTGCGGCACGAAGGCGTAGAACCAG
>JAEUHU010000406.1 GCA_016793305.1 Planctomycetota bacterium | reverse complement strand
ACCGACACCCAGGAGAAGGACTACGCCTGGGCCGACTTCGACAAGGACGGGGACACCGACATGGTGATCGTCCGCAAGCAGCCCTTCACGTCGCCGGGCAAGTTCCCGAACGTGCTGCTGATGAACGAAGGTGGCGTGCTGACCGACCGCACGACGCTCTACGCGAGTGCGTCGTTGGTGGCGGGCAGCCAGGGCATGCTGGATGCGACCAACGACCGCGACGTGGTGATCTGCGACGTCGACGGCGACACGTGGCTCGACATCGTCACCTGCACGACGCTGACGAGCTCCGACCCGCAGTACATCCGCGTGCCGCGCGTCTACCTCAACCTCGGCAACAACGGCAGCGGCCAGTGGCAGGGCTTCCTGTACGACGATGCGCTGCGCATCAACGACACGCCGTGGGGCGGCAACCATCGGTTCTGCTCGGTCGCGGCGGGCGACATCGACGGCGACGGCGACGTGGACCTCTACTACGGTGACTACCAGCAGGGTGGTAGCCGGCCCAGCGACATCAACGATCGCTTGCTGCTGAACGACGGCAACGGCTACTTCACGGACGTGTCCGCTGCGCGCATGTCGGCGACGATGCTCGAGTCGTCGTTCGCGATGAAGGTCGCGATGCACGACATGAACCTGGACGGCAAGCTGGACATCCTGAAGGACGACGCGCTGAACGCGCCGCAGGGGATCTCGATCAGCTACAACGACGGGGCCTCGCCGGGCTTCTTCAGCACCTACCAGATCGCCTACGCGTTCACGCCGTACCACTTCCACGTCGGCGACCTGAACAACGACAACCTGCCGGACATGGTCGTCGGTGACGACGGCCAGGATCAGTACCTCCTGCACCAGGGGGTCGTCGGTGGGGTGGCCACGTTCTCGTCCGCCATCGCGTTCACCTACCAGGGTGGCGGCAGCGACGATGGGTTCCCGGGCAACAGCATCATCGCCGACCTGAACAACGACGGCTGGAACGACGCCGTGCTGGCCGACGTGGACGTCGACATCGCCGGTTGCGGCCGCCGCACGCACATCTTCCGCAACCTCGGCAACGCGCCGAACGTGACGATGCGCGAGGAGATCGTCGGTGGCGCGATCTGCGGCATCCCGACCTCGAGCCTGAACGGCACCTTCGACGTCGCGGTGTTCGACATCAACGGCGACGGCTGGAAGGACATGGTGATCGGGCGCTGCACCGGCACGCAGATCTGGATCAACACGCCGCCCGCCGGCATGACGTTCAGCTACGTCGGCGGCCTGCCGGCGATGCTGTCGCCCGGCTCGTTCCGCACGCTCGACATCAACGCGAACGGCATCGGTGTCGTGGTGCCGCAGGCCGGCACGGGGCAGTTCCACTATTCGATCAACGGCAGCCCGTTCTTCGCCGTCCCGATGGTCGATCTCGGGGCCGGCCAGTACCGCATCGGCATCCCGCAGATGCCGCCGTGCGGTGGCAAGCTGCGCTTCTACGTGACGGTGCAGGACCAGAACTCGAACACCTTCAGTGATCCGCCCACGGCTCCCGCCGCGGCCTACGACATCCTGTCGGCGATCGGCACGCAGGTGCTGCTCGACGACGGCTTCGAGGGTGCGAACACCGGCTGGCAGGTGGTCAACCATGCCTCGCTGACCGGCGGCGGCTGGGAAGTCGCGGTGCCGAACGTGACGCTGTCCGTCAGCCAGATCGCATCGCCTTCCTCGGATGCCGAGGCCAGCACGACGGCGACCAAGTGCTACGTGACGAAGAATGCCCCGTTCGTCAATGCGCCGGCCTCCGACTACGACGTCGACGGTGGTCCGACCGACCTGATCTCGCCGCCGCTCAACTACGCGGGCAGCGACGGCACCATCAGCTACCGCCGCTGGTTCTTCCGCAGCAACTCGACCGGCAACGACAACCTGAACGTCGCGGTCAGCGGGGACGGCGTCACCTGGGTCACCGTCGAGTCCGTCACCGGCCCCGGCGACAACCAGTGGATCCAACGATCGTTCCTCGTCAGCGACTACATCGTGCCGACGGCGAACGTGCGCGTGCGCTTCCGCGTCTCGGACGACAGCAACAACACGCCGGTCACCGAGGCGGCGATCGACACCTTCCGTGCCGATGCGTTCACCTGCACGATGTGCCAGGAGAACGTCGGCCTGCAGGGCCCGGGAACCGCGAACTTCTCGATCTGCGGTGGCGACCTGTCGCCGGGCACGTTCGCGGACGTGTCGGTGACCGGGGCCACGCCGGGCGGCTACGCCATGCTGGTCGTCGGCGGTGCCTACAACCCGACGCCGCTGGTCGGTGGCTTGCTGGTCGACCCAGCCCTGTTCTTCATCGAGGTGATCTTCATGGACGGCGCTGGCAACTTCCTGTTGCCGGGCCTGCCCGGGTCCCTCACCGGCCCCGTCACGCTCTACGCGCAGGTCATCTACGACATGCCGTCGGCGCCGCAGGGATGGGGCTTCACCAACGCGCTGCGCGTGGTGTTCAAGCCCTGAGTCACGACCCACCCGGCACCTGCCGATCGCGGCCGTTGCCGGGGCATGAACCGAGCGGTGCCGGCGTTTTCGCTGCGCCGCTCGGTGCCGTTTCGGGGGACCTGCGACCGATGGCCCGGTCCCCATGCACGGCAACCTCTGCTAGTCTCCCGCACTCGCTTCGGCGACGTGCCCCTGTCGCTCCACCCTCGAGACACTCCCATGCGTTCTGTCGTTCTTCCGTCGCTGCTGGTCGGCCTGCTGCCGGCGTCCCTGCTCGCCCAGACTCCGCAACCGAAGATGGGAGCTCCGCTCGCGGGCCTCACGCCGACGCAGCTCGCCCGGTTCCAAGCGGGGCGTGTCGACTTCACGCGCGTCTTCGCCGTCGGTGACGGCCTCGGCCCGATCTTCAACCAGAGCAGCTGTGCGAGTTGCCACAACAACCCGATCGGCGGTCCTGGCAGCATCAAGGTGTTCCGCTTCGGCGCCGACGACGGCGAGACCTTCGATCCGCTCGCGGCGCTCGGTGGCACGTTGCTGCAAGGCCAGACGATCAACATCGCCTGCGCCGAGGTGATCCCACCCGAGGCGAACATCACTTCGCCGCGTGTCACCCCGTCGACGCTCGGCCTCGGCCTGGTCGAGGCGATTCCCGACGCGGCGATCGCCGCCCGCGAGACCTCGCCGCCGAGCCCCAACGTGTCGGGGCGCGTGCACTGGGTGCTGCCGCTCGAAGGGTCGCTGTCGCCGCGCGTCGGCCGCATGGGTTGGAAGGCGCAGATCGCGACCGTGCTGAGCTTCTCGGCCGATGCCGCGTCCAACGAGCTCGGCTTCACCAACCGGCTGCTGCCGGTCGAGAACCCGCCGAACGGCAATGTCGCGCTCGTCAATGCCTTCGACACCGTCGCCGACCCGGAGGATGGTCCTGATGGTCAGGGCCTGCACTTCATCGACCGCCTGACGGACTTTCAGCGTTACCTCGCGGCGCCGCCGCAGACGCCGCGGTCCGGCATGACCGGTGAGGCGATCTTCAACGCAGTCGGCTGCGCCGACTGCCACGTCGCCAGCTTCACGACCAGCAACGATCCGTCGTTCGAGACGGCGATCCGCAACCGGGTCATCAAGCCGTACTCGGACTTCCTGCTGCACGAGATGGGGCTGGCTGCGGACTTCATCGCCGACGGGGATGCCTCGGTGCAGGAGATCCGCACGCCGACCCTGTGGGGCGTGCGCAACCGCAACCCGCTCTGGCACGACGGGCGCGTGACCGGTGGCACCCTGCAGACGCGCATCCTCGGTCCGGGCGGTGTGATCGACCTGCACAACGCGCTCGGCAGCGAAGCGGCGCCGTCGGCGACGGCGTTCTTCAACCTGTCGGCCGCCGACCAGCTGAAGGTCGTCGACTTCCTCGACTCGCTCGGCCGCGCCGAGTTCGACAGCAATGGCGACAACGTCCGGGATCGGCTCGACCTGCCCGGCTTCATCCAGGCGGCGCAGATCGGCGCGGTGACGGCCGATTCGGTGGGTGCGGTCCACGACTTCGACCAGAACGGCGTCGTCGACAACTCCGACCTCTACCAGTTGTCGCTGGTCTACGAGGAGGACTGCAACGGCAACGGCATCAACGACCTGCAGGACGTGGTCAGCGGGTTCAGCCGGGACGCGAACTTCAACCTCGTCGCCGACGAGTGCGAATTCTGCCAGGTCGACCTCGGCTTCGCCGGTGGTGGCACCCTCACGCTGTCGGTCTGTGGCGACGACCTCAGCCAGTCCAATGCGCATGCGACGGCATCCCTGCGCAATGGCCCGCCGAACAGCGCTGCCCTGGTGGCGATCAGCTTCGCGGCCAACCCGACGCCGATCGTCGGTGCCGAGATCCTCGTGCCGGCGCTGCCGCTCTGGGACCTCGCCAGCTTGTTCACGACCGACGCGTCCGGCCGGGCAGACCTGACCCTCACCAGCGGCACCAGCGGCACACGCACGACCTTCGTCGTGCAGGTGTTGATGTACAACAGCGTCGTTTTCGCCTGGGACCTTTCGAACGCCGTCGAGATCGACCTCGACCTGTGATCGCGTCGACCGCCGGAGGGTCGGCTTCCGGCGCCCCGGGGGGTGGCGAGCGCCGCCCTCCCGCCGCTGGCCGGCCGGCGCCGCTGCACTTCGCGCGCCTCGAGTGCAAGTACGTGCTCTCGGCGGCGCAGCGGCAGGCTGTCGAGGCGGCCCTGCAGCCGTTCCTGCAGAGCGACGCCCACGCCCACGGCGGCGTCTACGGTGTGCGCAGCCTCTACTTCGACGATCCCGTCTGGTCGGCGTTCCACGCCAAGATGGACGGCCTGCGGACGCGGTCGAAGTTCCGGCTGCGCACCTACGCGCGACACGCCGACGAACGCACCGCCTGGTTCCTCGAGCAGAAGGGGCGCCAGGACGGCGTGGTGTGGAAGCACCGCACGCCGATCGCGCGGGCCTTCGATCCGGCCCTGCGTGGTGAGGCGCTGGTCGCGGCCGTGCTGGCGAACGCGGCCCCGAGCCCGATCCTCGACCGCTTCGCCAGCGCCGTGCTGCGGCAGAGGATCGCGCCGGTGGTGCTCGTCGACTACCGGCGGCGCCCGTACACCAGCCAGTTCGCGCCGGGCTTCCGCGTCACCTTCGACGACGAGCTGTGGGGCGCCGCCACCGACCGGCTGTTCGGTCCGGCTCTGGCCCGGCATCGGCTGCTGTCGGGTTGCAGCGTGCTCGAGATCAAGTTCGCGCACGCCGTGCCGGCCTGGTTCCACGCGGTCGTCCAGGACCAGGAACTGCAGCGCCGCTCGCTTTCCAAGGTCTGCAGCGCCATCCTGGCGCTCGGCCTCGCCCAGGCCCGCTGAACTTCGCCGATGTTGCTGCCTTCTCCGCAGGACTCGCCTGCCCCGGTCTCGCTCCCTGTCGCCGCCGAGTTCGCTGCCGACCTGCCGACCATCCTGATGCGGGCCGCCCTCGCGGCGGGGCTCGGGGTCGTCCTGGCCGTCGTCTACCGCCGCACCCACAAGGGCCTCTCCTACTCGCAGTCGTTCACGCAGACGATCGTCTACATCGCGCTGATCGTGGCGCTGGTGATGCTGACCGTGCGCAACAGCCTCGCGACCGCGTTCACGCTGGTCGGCGCCCTGTCGATCATCCGCTTCCGCACCGTCGTCAAGGACACGCGCGACACTGCGTTCGTGTTCGCGGCGCTCGCGGTCGGCATGGCGACCGGGCTCGGCTACCTCGACCTCGCGGCGATCGGGGCCGGGGCGGTCGGTCTACTGGCGTTCGTGCTGCACGCGACCGACTTCGGTGCGATCCACCGCAGCGACTTCGTGCTGCGCTTCGTGTTCGATCGCGCGGGCGACAGTGCTCCCTACCGCCAGGCGATCGAACGCTTCGCCCGCCGCAGCCACCTGCTGCAGGCCGAGCCCGCGGGCGATGGCAACAGCCTGCGGCTCGCCTACGACGTGGTGCTGCACCGCGGGCAGCGCGCCGAGGACCTGGCCGCGGCTCTCGGCTCGACGAGCGGCGTCTCCGA
This sequence comes from Planctomycetota bacterium, assembly GCA_016793305.1. The sequence goes on along the minus strand of JAEUHU010000406.1, from coordinate 997 downwards.
GGTCGTGCTGCTGGTCGGCAAGAGCGACGTGGAGTTCTGATCGCGAGCCGCCGCTGCGGCGGGGGAATCGAGGTCGTCCGGGGGGCCGGCGCCGATCGAAGATTCCGTGAAGGAACGGCCAAACGATGCGGGGCGTGCCGCACGGCGCCATCCACGTGGCAGCATCCCTCGCCGTGTTCCACGCCCAACTCCTCCGTCGTCCTCTCCTGATCGGCTCCGCCCTGGTGCTCGCCGCGGCGTGCAGCAGCGACCGGACCACGACCCCACCGGCGCTGTCCGCCGACGTGCGCATCTCGAGCGAGAACGCGGTCCAGGTCGGCTCGGCGGTCTACTGCACTGCCCTGGCCCCGCTGCGCGTGGCGCGGCTGCTCGCTGGGTTCTTCGAGGTGGCGCCGCCCGAGGACGGTGCGCCGACCGGCCTGCTGGTGCGCGAACTCGAAGGCCCCGACGGTGGCTCGATCGTGTTCACCTGGGACGATCGCGACGGCGACGGCGAGTACGGCAGCGGCGACGCGTTCGTGTTCGACTGCCGCCAGTATCGCGAGGGCGGGCTCGAGCTGACCGGTGCCGCGGCATTCGAGAGCGTGCAGTTGGTCGGCAACGTCAGCGACGACCTCAACTGGGTGCTGGGTGCCTCGCTGCGCTGCGTCGGCCTCGAGGTCGCGGTCGGCAGCGGCAGTTCGGTGTTCGACGGCGTGCTGCGGATCGACTGGGAGAACCGCTTCACGGTGCGCGTGTTGACGGTGCAGACCGTCGACCGGTTCGCCTGCTCCGCGCGCACGCTGTTGCCCGGCACCGTGCTGGTGCGGTCCGAGTGGACGAGTGGCGTGCCGCGCATGGACCTGGTGCTCGACGGTGCCACCGAAGACCCGTTGCTCGGCGGCGTCGTGACGTTCGCGACCGGCCCGAACCTGTCGGGCATCCGCTTCCTGCCGGATCCGTCGAGTGGGCGACTCGAGGTGCGGGGTGCGGGGGGCAGCGCGTTGCAGCTGCTGCC
>JAEUHU010000380.1 GCA_016793305.1 Planctomycetota bacterium | reverse complement strand
GAAAGAGAGTCAGGATGGCGCAGTGCAAGGTGCCCCTGCCGCGAACAAGGGGCGGGGAGACTAGGGGGGCGCCTCGGGTCGGTCAAGACGACAGGTGCGCCGGCTGCAGCATCGGCTAGGCTCGGGGCGATGTTCACGGGTCTGGTCCAGGCGGTCGGCACGGTGCACCAGCGGTGCCCGGTCGGGGCCGAGCTGCGGCTCGCGGTGGCGCTCGGCGACCTGGCGGGGCCGTTCCGGATCGGCGACTCGATCGCCCTGTCGGGGGTCTGCTGCACCGTCATCGGGCTCGAGGCCGGGGTGGCCGAGTTCCACCTCAGCACGGAGACCCTGGCGCGCACCTGGCTCGGCGAGGCCGCGGTCGGCACGCCGCTCAACCTGGAAGGTGCGTTGCGGGCGGGCGATCCGCTCGGCGGGCACCTGGTGCAGGGGCACGTCGACGGCTGCGGGCGGATCACCGGGGCCATCGATCCGGTGCACGGGGGCGAGCTGTGGGCCAGCGTGCCGGCCGACCTGCGCCGCTACTGTGTCGAGAAGGGCTCGATCACGCTCGACGGGGTGTCGCTGACGATCGCCGGCCAGCAGGACGACCGGGTCAAGATCGCCGTGATCCCGCACACCGCCGCGCACACGACCCTCGGCAGGAAGCGCGTGGGCCAGCCGGTGCACGTCGAGGTCGACGTGCTGGCCAAGTACGTCGAACGCATGCTCGCGGCACGCGGGCTCGGGGCCTGATGCCCCGCTGGAGGAGTCTCTTGGTGTCCGCGTTCCTGGTGCTCGGCGGTGGCTACGTCGCGATCGTGCTGGCGTTGTGGCTGCGCCAGGACGCGATGGTGTTCGCCGGGGCCGGCTACCCGGACCGCGGCGTGCCGGCGATGCTGCGGCCGGCGGAAGTGCGTTGGCTCGGCGAAGGGGCCGAACGTACGCGCCTCGCGATCGTGCGTCCGGAAGGGACGCCGTCGGCGCTGGTCGTCTACTTCGGTGGCAACGGCGAGGACCTCCATGCGACGGCCGGGACCGCCGGCGTGCTGCTCGGCTACGGCGTCGAGGCGTGGGGGCACGAGCATCCAGGCTACGGTGCCAGCCCCGGCCAGCCGGGCGTCGCCTCGTTCCTGGCCGCGGCCGAACGCACCGTCGCCGCAGCCAAGGCCCGCGCTGCCGAACTGGGGGTGCCGCTGGTCGTCGTCGGCAGCTCGCTCGGCACGTTCTGCGCCGTGCACACGGCCGCACTCGGCGGGGTCGACCGGCTGATCCTCCGGGCACCGCCGACCACACTGGTGGCGGCGGCGAAGTCGCGCTTCTCGTGGCTGCCGGTCGGGCTCTTGCTGCGGCATCGCTTCGACAACCTCGCGCGGGCGCCCGAGGTTCGTTGCCCGACGCTGGTCGTGCACGGCGACCGCGACGGCATCGTGCCGATCGAATTGGGCCGCGAGCTCGCGGCGGGAATCGCCGGGGCGCGCTTCGTCGCGGTGCCCGGTTGCGGCCACAACGACCTCGACCTCGGCCCCGGCGGCCCGGTCGACGCCGAAGTGCG
>JAEUHU010000377.1 GCA_016793305.1 Planctomycetota bacterium | reverse complement strand
CACGGCGTGCACAAGTTCGGCGGCTTCCTCGAGAGCGGCAGCCACAACGCCGAGACGTGCCTCAGCGACACCAGCATGCGACTCGTCTCGCTGCTCGACCTCGACCTGTGCGCCGTGCTGTCGAAGGGCGAACTGCGGCTCGACCGCCTGTTCGAGGAACCGCAGGTGCTGGTCGTCGAGATGGACGAAGCGCGCATCGACCGCCTGCGGCCGGTGTTCAACGTGCTGGTGCAGCAGATCCTCGACCGCGGCATCGAAGCGGCGAGCAAACGACCGGACGCGCGCCTGCCGTTCCCGGTGTCGTTGGTGATCGACGAGTTCGGCTCGGCGATCGGCGCGATCCCGCGCTTCCCGACCTACCTCAACACGCTGCGCAGCCGCCGCATCGGCGTGATCGCCGCGGTGCAGAGCCTGAGCCAGATCCAGGCGCTCTACGGCAACGAAGCCGGAGCGGTGCTGGTCGGGTTCTCGAGCAAGGTGTTCTTCCCCAACGTCGAGTGGAGCGACGCCGAGTTCGTCAGCCTCGCGTCGGGCACGATGACCGTGCAGGCACCGTCGGAACCGGGCGTGCCGCCGGTGTTCCTGTCGCGCCGCGTCTACCTGCCCGAGGAGGTCGCACGACCGCGCGCGCATCCGGTGCTCGGTCGGCCGGTGACGATGATGCTCGCCGACGGGCCGCCGCTGCAGGCCTACCTGGCGCGCGCCCACGCCACCGAACCGTTGCGCACGCTGCTGCTGGAGCGCGGCAAGAAGCGCACGCGGCCGCGCCGCAAGCACCCGCTGCGCTACGAGCGGGACGACGCGATCGTGGTCGCGCCACCGAAGTTCACCGACACGCGCTCGGCGACCGAAGCCGTGGTGGTGCGCTGGCTCGGCGATGCCGAGCGACGTTGGGCGTTGCCGGTCGCTCCGCTGCGCGCGCAACGGCTGTGGGAACGGCTGCGCAGCACCGGCCTGCGCGACCACGCCGCGGCCCTGCGCTTCGTCGAGGAGCTGCTGCATCGTTCGGCCACGCCGAAGGACCTGCTCGAGGCCCACATGGGCTGCCGCTCCAGCCTGCCCAGCGTGCTGCTGAGATACCTCGACTTCGTGCTCGAGCTGCGGCGCCACGGCACACCCGAGTTGCTCCAGGGTGAGCCCGCGGACGACGACCGCAACAGCGCGGCCGAGGCGTCGTAGGCCCCAGGCTCTCCGTGCGGCCGGCCGCGCGAGAGCGGTCGACCGCACTCGCGAGACCTTCACACTCTCTCGACCGCGGCCTCACCCACGGACCGACCCTGTTCGGCGTGGACGCACGCGGCTCCGGCGCCATCCGGTGCTCTCGAGCGTTCGCCGCCCGCCGCGGATGGAGCCGCGCCTGCGGGTGCATCCGAGCCTGCGAGTGCCCGATCCGAGCCTCAGAACCCTGGACCCGAACATGATCCGAAGCCTTCGTTGTGTGTCCCTTTCCCTGCTGCTGGCGCCGCTGGCCGTGGCGCAGCTGCCGTTCTTCCCCGGCAACCTGCTCGTGTCGCGCATCGGCGACGGCACCTCCACCCTGTCGGGTGCTTCGACGGCGCGTTTCCTCGACGAGTACACCCCCTCGGGCGTGCTCGTGCAGACGATCGCGCTGCCGACCTCGGCCACGCTGCCGCAGCGCGCGCTGACGAACTCGGGCTCGGCGGCGTCCGAGGGCTACATCACGCAGAGCGTCGACGGCAACTACTTCCTCCTCACCGGCTACGACTCGGCCCCCGGCACATCGGCGATCGCGTCGACGAGCGCTGCGACCGTCGCGCGCGTGATCGGCCGCGTCGACATGGTCGGCAACGTCGACACGTCGACGGGCCTCACCGACGCCTACTCCGGCGGCAACATCCGCAGCGCCTGCAGCGTCGACGGCAACTCGTTCTGGACGACCGGCCCCAACAACCCCGGCCCGGGCGTGCGCTACGTGGCGGCCCTCGGCGACAGCACCTCGACGCAGCTCAGCACCACCAACCAGAACCTGCGCGTCGTCAACATCTTCAATGGCCAGCTCTACGTGAGCTCGGCTTCGGGCACGCCCGGCTTCTTCGGCGTCAGCACGGTCGGCACCGGCCTGCCGACCACCAGCGGGGAGACCATCACGCTGCTGAACGGCTTCCCGACCGCCTCGGGCCCGCAGTCGTACGACTTCTTCTTTGCCGACGCCGCCACGGTCTACGTCGCCGACGAACGCATCACCGGCCAGGGCGGCATCCAGAAGTGGACCGAGAGCGGCGGCGTCTGGACGCTCGCCTACACGCTGCAGCCCAACGCCACCACCGGCTGCCGTGGCCTGTCGGGCTACACCGATGCCGGCGTCACCACGCTGTTCGCCACCACCAACGCCACGGGCTTCGTCACCGAGGTCGTCAGCGTCGTCGACACCGGTCCACTCTCGACCTTCACGACCATCGTCCCGAACACCGCGAACATGGCCCTGCGCGACGTGCAGTTCGTGCGCTCGCCGTCGCAGGTGATCTACTCGGGCACCGACTGCGCCAACACGGTCGGCACCCCGGCCCAGACCCCCGTCGGCGGCTACCCGGTCGCCGGCAACACGAACTTCGGCATCCTCGGCACCAACTGCGTGCCGTCCACCCTGGTCGTGTTCGCTCTGCAGCTCGCCGGCCCGCTGCCCTTCGGCTACGCGCCGTTCGGCGTCGACGCGCCGCCCTGCGCACTCGCCTACCTCTTCCCGGATGCGCTGGTCTACCTCACCGCCGACCCGAGCGGCTCGTTCCTCGCCCCGATCCCGGTGCCGAACAACAACTCGCTCGCCGGCTTCGCCCTGACCACCCAGATCGCCTCGCTGGATCCGGCCCTGGCCGGCTTCTACCCGTACCCCTTCGGCACCTCGCTCGCCCTGACGATCGTCCTCGGCAACTGAGCCCCTTCGCGGGCCGCCGGGCCAGGCTCGACACCTCCCGAGGCCGCCGCTCCCGACCGGAGGCTGTGGCCTCGTGGCTGCCGAGCAATCCCCATCCAAACCCAAGTACCCAATCGACCAAGCACCCAGACCGATCATGACAACCAACCTCCGCTGCTGGCTCTCTTCGCTGGCCCTGGCGCCGTTCGCCTTGGCCCAGTCCCCGATCACCCCCGGCAACATCCTCGTCTCGCGCGTCGGTGATGGTGCCGCCGCGCTGTCGAACGCCGCGACGGCGCGGTTCCTCGACGAGTACACGCCCACGGGCTTCCTCGTGCAGACGATCGCACTGCCGACCGCGGCCGTGCTGCCGCAGCGGGCGCTGACGAACTCGGGCACGGCGACCTCCGAGGGCTTCCTGTCGCAGTCGGCCGACGGCAACTACTTCATCCTCGTCGGCTACGACGCGGTTGCCGGCACGGCGAGCGTCGTCTCGACCCCCAGCGCGTCGGTCTCGCGCGTGATCGGTCGCATCGGCCTCGACGGCTCGGTCGACACCACGACGGGCCTCGGCGACGCCTACTCGGCGAACAACATCCGCAGCGCCTGCAGCGACGACGGCACGTCGTTCTGGACCGCCGGCACGGCCAGCTCGCCGGCGAATGGCCAGGGCGTGCGCTACGTCGCCGCCCTCGGTGACAGCACCTCGCTGCAGGTCAGCACGACCATCACCAACATCCGCGGCATCGGCATCGCGAACGGGCAGCTCTACTGCAGCTCGCAGTCCGGCTCGTTCCTCGGCGTGAGCACGGTCGGCACCGGCCTGCCGACGACCAGCGGCGAGACGATCACCGCGATCGCCAGTGCCACCGGCAACAGCAGCTACGACTTCTTCTTCGCCGACGCGCAGACGCTCTATGTCGCCGACGATCGCAACAACGCCTCGGGCGGCATCCAGAAGTGGACCGAGAGCGGCGGCGTGTGGACGCTGGCGTTCACGCTGCAGCCAGCGGTCAACACGGGCTGCCGTGGCATCTCGGGCTATACCCAGGCCGGCGTCACCACGCTGTTCGCCACCACCAGCGCCTCGGCCCCGACCGTCGTCAGCGTCGTCGACGCCGGCCCGGGCTCGCCCTTCACCACGGTGGTCGCCAGCATCTCCAACACCGCGTTCCGCGACGTCCAGTTCGTGCGTTCGCCGTCGCAGGTGATCTACTCGGGCACCGACTGCGCCAATACGGTCGGCACCCCGACCCAGACCCCCGTCGGTGGCTACCCGGTCGCCGGCAACGCCAACTTCGGCATCCTCGGCACCAACTGTGTGCCGTCCACCACGGTCGTGTTCGCGATCCAGCTCGCTGGCCCGCTGCCCTTCGGCTACGCGCCGTTCGGCGTCGACGCGCCGCCCTGCGCGCTCGCCTACCTGTTCCCGGATGCGCTGGTCTACCTCACCGCCGACCCGAGCGGCTCGTTCCT
>JAEUHU010000358.1 GCA_016793305.1 Planctomycetota bacterium | reverse complement strand
GCCACGAACAACGCCACCCGGAACGGCGTCGCCTTGTTCTCGAACGCGTGCAACAGGAAGGCGCGCGCCGCCAGCGCCGCCAGCACCGAACCGAACGCACACAGCAGCGTGACCGCCGAGCCGGCGGCCCACAACGGCCCGCGCAGCAGCCAGCCGACCATCTCGACGAACTCGCCGCTGACCACGAAGCCGATCAGCCCGAACGTGCCGATGCCGAGGCCGAACGCGGTACCGAGCGTCGCCACCGCCTGCAGGGCCGGCAGCACCGACTGCGCCGCCGACGACACCGTCAGCATGGTCGCGGTCGCACAGAACAGCCCGGCGAACAGCAGGGTGACCACGATGGTCGGCAGGTCGACGCCGCGCAGCAGGTAGCTGGTCGCCAGCAGCGGCGCCACCACCGCCAGGTAGAGCGTGAACTGCACCATCGCCGCCTGCAGCTTGCCGAGCAGGATGCGGCGCGGACTCAGCCTGGTCAGCAGCAACTGTTCGACGATGCCTCCTCGCAGTTCGAGCCGCATCGAGTGGTAGGCCTGCATCGGCACCACGAACAGCACGAGCGGCACCAGGATCGCGAGGCCGTACTCGAACGCGTTCCGGCCGGCCTTGCCGCCGGGTTCGAACTCGCTGGTCACGACCACGGCGACGATCACCGTCAGCGCCAGCGCCACCAGCACCGCGAACGAGAACAGCCGGCCCTTGATCGCCTGCTGCACTTCGCGCACCAGGATCGGGTTCAACCGGTCCGACCACCGCGACCAGCGCGTGGCGACGGGTGCCTCGGCAGCTCCGGCGAGTTCGCCGAGCGAGCTCGGGGACGTGGTCGTCATTGCAGGTTCCCCCGCGTCGTCTTCAGGAAGATGTCCTCGAGGTTCGCCTCGCTGCGCACGAACTCGACCACCGGCAGCCCGGCCTGCACCGCGCGCTGCAGCAGCCCGGCCAGCTCCTTCTCGTCGCCGGCGTAGCCGAAGCGCAGCCGCACGCCGTCCTGGACCACGTCGCCGATGCCCGGTTGCGTCAGCAGGAAGCGCTCGGCCTGGGCCTGGTCGCCGAGCACACGCAACAGCACCACCTGTTCGTGCGCGACGCTGCGCTGGATCTCGGCGATCGAGCCCGACACCACCCGCTGGCCCTTCTCGAGCACCACCACCGAGTCGCACATCTCGCCGAGCTCCGGCAGGATGTGCGAGCTGATCAGGATGCCCTTGCCGGCCGCGGCGAGTTCCTTCAGCAGCGCGCGGAACTCGATGCGCGCGCGCGGATCGAGACCCGCCGCCGGCTCGTCGAGGATCAGCAGCTGCGGGTCGTGCAGCATCGTCTTCGCGAGGTGCAGGCGCTGGCCCATGCCCTTCGACAGGCCGGTCGCCGGCCGCTCGGCGAACTCGAGCAGCCCGCAGAACGCCGCCACCGACTGCACCGTGCGGCGCCGCTGTTCGCCGACCAGCCCGCACGCCCGCGCGAAGAAGTCGAGGTACTGCAGCACGTCGAGGTTCGGGTACGGATGGAACTGGTCGGACATGTAGCCGATCCGTTCCCGCGTGCGCCGCGGCTCGACCAGCACCGACACGCCGTCGACGAACACGTCGCCCTGGTCGGGCACGTCGAGTGTCGCGGCGATGCGCATCGTGGTGGTCTTGCCGGCCCCGTTCGGGCCGACGAAGCCGGTGATCTGGCCGCGCTGCATCGTGAACGACAGGTCGCGCACCGCGTGCACGTCGCCGTACGAGCGCCACAGGTTGCGCACTTCGAGCAAGGGGGTGCTCATCGCACGAAGTCCTCCGCGGCGAGCCGGCCGCTGACGTGGTGCCGTTCGGCGTCGTGGGCCACGGCAACGCCGAAGCCGTTCCGCCAAGGGGCTGTCCGGGTGGTCAGCAGGTAGCCACCGGGAGGCAGGTCGGCCATCCGCGCGGCGAGCCGCCCGACGTGCACGACACCCTGGCCGGTGGCCTCGTCGTAGGTCGCCTCGCCGATCCCGTCCTCGTCGATCTGCACCGGCAGGGCGCCGAGCCGGCCGACCAGGTTCTTGGCGACCGTGGTCGCGTCGTTCGCCGACGCGCGCTGCAGCACCGGCGCCTTGCCGAGCCACCACTGGCCCTGCAGGTCGCGCAGCACGACCTGACCGTCGGCGACGACGCCGCCGTCGGCGAGCAGCCGTAGCGACTCGCCCTCGACGCGCACCAGCAGGCGGGCCCGCTCCGGCCCCTGCTGCACGGCCAGCAACGGCGTCGGCGTGCGCGACGGCAGCACGCCACCGTCGAGCGTGAACGTGCCCGCGTCGAGGAACCAACGGTCGATGCGTCCTTCGGACCGGGCACTGCGCACGCCGAGCACCAGGGCGTCCTGGCCGAGTTCGAAGTGCCGCGGCGAGCTGCCGGCGAACAGGGTGCTGGCCGCCACGGTGACGCCCTCGTGCCGTACCTGGTCGAGGCACGTCCAGCTGACCACGCTGCCGCGGATGCCGAAGCCGTCGTGCACGAGCCCGTAGCCGAGCAGCAGCAAGGTGGTGCCGAAGCCGAGCACCGGGATCGTCACCAGGGCCAGCAGCGGCCGGCGGCGCCGGCGCATCACCATGAAGTTCAGCGGCCCGACGACGATCGCGAACAGCAGGATGATGGTCAGGAAGCCGCGCACCGGCGCATCGCCGAGTCCAGGGATCGGTTGCGGCCGCGACAGCACCGAAGGCACCGGCAACGGTCCGGAGCCGAGCGGTTCGAGTTCGCCGAGGCGACGCCGGCTCTCGCTCGGGTTGGCCGCACTGCTCGCCAACGACGGCATCGCCACGAGCCGCCCGAGCCCATGCGAGACGACGCCTTCGTCGCGGCCCGCGAACAGGGCCCGCAGGCCACCAGCCGGCAACGAACCAGGCGCCGCGACCAGGGCCAGACCGCCGGCGAACACGTAGCGGCGCACCGCTTCCTGCTGGTCCTCGGCGAGCGCTGCGGCCCCGTCGACCAGCAGCGCGTCGAAGCCGGTCATCAGCCGCCAGTCGCTCGGCAGGTTCCTGGTCGGACAACCGGCCACGACCATCGCCGCGTGCTTGTCGTAGCCGGACGGCAGCGACGCGAGCATCGCCAGGGCCAGCGGCTGCTGCTCCTGGCGATCGCCGACGAACAGGCCGACCGGAGCGTCGTTGCGGGACGTCCCGATCGGGTTGGTGGCCTCCTCGCCGTCGACGCGCAGCAGCAGCGTGTTCACCACCAGCGGCGACGGCAGCGGCAGGAAGAAGTGGGCTCGCTCGCCGGCTCCCATCTGCAGGCCGCGCGTGACGCGCTGGTTGCCCTGGCTCCACGAGCCGGTGCGCAGTTCGCACTCGACCTCGTGCGCGCGGTCGTCGACGTTGTCGATCGTGACCTCGGCGAAGCCGAGCCCGGCGCGATAGCCGGATCCGGGCAGCACGAACGCGCGCATCGTCACGGCCTGGCGGCCTTCGACCAGCACCGCGAGCGTCTGTTCCTGGGCCGGCAGCACGCTGGCGAGCCCGAGCCACGCCCACCCGATCCACCGACGGCCCCGGCGCGCGACGCGTGCCCCGCGAGGACCACTCATCGCACCGCCTCCGGCAGCGCCTTCGCCACCGCCGGCACGTGCGCCAGCAACGCCTGCACGATCGCCTTGCCGTCGACGCCCGCGACCGCGGCGCCGTGCTGCAGCACGAGGCGGTGCGCCAGAGCCGGCAGGGCCACGCGCTCGACGTCGGCGAAGTCGACGTTCGGCCGCCCGGCCAGCAGCGCTGCCGCACGCGCCGCTTCGCCGATCGCGATCGCCGCGCGCGGCGAGGCACCGTAGCGCACGTGCTGCCGCACCAGCGCCGGGGCGTCGCTGCACCCAGGATGGCTCGCCGCGACGAGCCGCGCCACGTAGCTCGCGACCGCCTGCGGCAGGAACACGCTGTCGACCAGCGCGAACAGTTCGTCGAGCTCGGCCGGGCTCAGCGCCGCGTTCTGCGCCGGCGGTTCGCCGCGGCGGCGGCCGGTCAGGATCTGCGTCATCACCTCGGCCGACACACCCGGCACCGCGACCTTGAACAGGAAGCGGTCGAGCTGCGCCTCGGGCAACGGGTAGGTACCTTCGAGTTCGATCGGGTTCTGCGTCGCCAGCACGAAGAACGGCTTCGGCAGCAGGTGCGTCTCGCCGAGCACGGTGACGCTGCGTTCCTGCATCGCCTCGAGCAGCGCCGACTGCGTCTTCGGCGAACTGCGGTTGATCTCGTCGGCGAGCACGACGTTCGCGAACAGCGGCCCCGGGCGGAACACGAACTGCCGCTCGCCGCCGCGTTCCTGCAGCACCGGGCCGCCGGTGATGTCGCCGGGCAGCAGGTCGGGCGTGAACTGGATGCGGCGGAACGACAGGCCGAGCAGCCGGCCGAGCGCCTTCACCAGTTCGGTCTTGCCGAGCCCCGGCAGGCCTTCGAGCAGCAGGTGCCCGCGTGCGCACAGGGCGATCACGCACAGGTCGATCAGGTCCTGCTGGCCGAACAGCACCGCGTTGCAGCCGCGCTGCACGGTGGCGAGCAGGTCGCGGCCGCGTGCCACCTGGGGCTGGCTGAGCATCGTCGTCATCGAGGAACCTTCGGAGTCGCGTCGGCGCTGCCGCCGGGGAAGAAGCGCTGCACCACCGCGCGATGGCGGGGTGCGAGTTGCAGTTGCCACGAAGCGCCGCCGAGGCCGGCACGGCCGGCCCCGCCCGCCCCGTCGTTGCGCACCGGAGCCACGTCGGGCTCGCTGCGGTTCTCGGCGATCGGCACCCAGTCGCTCGGCACCGCGGCGCCGGGCGGCAGCACCATCGCACCATCGGCGCCACCTTGCGCGTCGTCGGTGAGGCGCAGCGCCGCGAAGCCCGGGCCGCGGCCGAGGCCGCCTGGCCCACCGTCGGCGCCGGATTGGCCACCGCTACCAGCCCCGGTGGCGCCGGCCCCGCTGGCGCCGGCCCCGCCCGCTGCGTTCGCCTCGCCGCCACGTCCGGGCTCACCTTGCCGCACCATCAGGTGCTTGCCGAGGTCGCCGGCGCGACCGACCAGCTGCTGGAGGCGGGCGAGCTGTTCCTTGCCGAGCCGGGCCGCGCCACCGTCGCCCTGGAAACGCTGCGCTGCCCCACCGAGTGCCTGCGCGAGCGCCCGCAGCGCCGCCGGGTCGCGCAGCAGTTGCTGCGGGTCGAGCAACCCACCGGGGCGCACCGCCTGTTCGAGCATCGCCGCGAGGCCAGCCGGCAGGCCTTCGCGCAACGCCGCGTCGCCGAGCATCGCCGCGGCGGCTTCGGCGAGCCCCTTGGCCGCTTCGGCGGTCGCCGCTCCGCCACGCTGGCCGCCTTCGCCCATGCGCCGCGCCGCCGCCAGCAGGCCTTCGCGGCCCAACCGCTGCGCCAGCTCGTCGAGTTCGCGCCAGTCGGGCGGCCCCCCTTGCTGGAGCTGTTCCTGCAGCTGCTGCAGCTTGTCGCGCAGTTCGCCGGCGACCTCCGTCGGCACTTCGCCACGCAACAGGTCCTGCAGCTGCGTCTCGAGCCGTTCGAGCGCCGCGAGCCCGGCGAACGACTGCGGCTGGGCCGGCCGCACGACCTCGCCCGGCCAGAAGGCGACCACCGCCGCGAGCAGCAGCGCCGCGAGCGGGCGCGGCAGCAGTTCGCCCCAGCGCACCGTGGGCTGCACCTTGGCCCGGTCCTGCAAGCGCTGCTGCAACGTCGCAGACCAGCCATCCGGCAGCGGCACGCCTTCGGCGGCGGTGAGCAGCAGCCCGCCGGCCTGCAGGCGGCGATCGAGATGCTGGGCGGCCATCGCGAACGGCAGGCGATCGCGCCGCAGCCGGTACAGACCGGCCAGCAGCAGCGGCCCGACGGCCAGCGCCCACAGCGGGTGCGGGGCCACCACCACCCCGGCGAGCCGCAGGGCGATCAGCGTGCCGGCCGCGAGCACGCCGAGCGGCAGGCCGGCCTGCAAGGCTCCTCCGACGAACGCACCGAGCGCGCTGCGGCGGGCGAACGCGGCGATGGCGGAGCGTGGCGAGAAGTCCATGCAGCGGGGCGCCTTCGACGACGCGGTCGGCGTTTTATTTGGCCGGAGCGAACTCCGCCACCGGCTCGGCGACGATCCGCGCGCCCCTGGGCATCGGAGCAGGGTTCAGCGGCCGTGTGCGTGCGGATCCGGTGCCACCGCTTCGTCGACCGTCAACGGCTCGAGCCGGACGAACGGTTGCGCGCGCACCGAGCAGGCGTCGAGATCGCAACTGCGGCAGTAGCTGCGTTCGCACGGATCGGTGTGGAAGTCGATGTCGCCGTCGCCCGGCAGTTCGCGCAGCACCTTCGCGGCCAGCGCCTCGGCGGTGTCGTGCGCCTGCTGCACGCTCCAGAACTCGGGCACCACGAGGTGCGCACTGACGTGGCGGAAGCGCCCGGCGCGGATCGCCCGCAGATGATGGATGCGGATCACGCCGTCGCGCACGTGCTGGTCGAGCACCGTGACCAGCTGCCGCAGCAGCACCGGGTCCTCGGCGTCGAGCAGGCCGGCGATCGCGCGCGCGACCAGCTGCCAGCCGGTTACCAGCAGCAACAGCCCCATCGCCGCGGCGACCAGCGGATCGAGCCACGGCAGGTCGGTGAGCCACACCGCCAGCAGACCACCGACCACGCCGAGGCTGGTGTAGAAGTCGGACAACACGTGGTGGCCGTCCGCTTCGAGCGCCGCCGAATGCAGGCGCCGGCCGTGCCGCACGAGCCACAGGCCGAGGGCCCCGTTCGCGAGCCCGGCGCCGAGCGTCAGCCAGAGGCCGAGGTCGAGCTGCTGCGGCGCCTGGCCGTGCACGAAGGCCACGCCGGCCTGCCACAGGATCAGCACCGCGGCGCAGAAGATCAGCCCGCCTTCGAACGCCGCCGAGAAGAACTCGACCTTGCCGTGCCCGTACGGATGGTCGCGATCGGCCGGCTGGCCGGCATACGTCAGGACCCCGAGCGCGAACGCGGCGGCGACGACGTTGACGATCGACTCGAGCGCGTCGCTGAAGATCGCCTGCGAGCCGGTCCGGTGGTAGGCGAAGAACTTGACGCCGAGCAGCAGCACGGCGACCACCAGCGACACCACGGCGATGCCGGTGTGGCCCCGTTCGGGCGCTGACGGGGCGGCGGAGCTGCTGCGCGGATCCTGCACGGACGCGCATCATGCCGGGCCGCGTGGGACGGTGCACCAGCCGGCCCGAACCTCGGCTGCGGCTGCCACCCAGGTGCCGCAACGGCCGGCCAGAGAACCCGGCGGGCCAGAGAACCCGACGACCGGAGAACCCGACGACCGGAGACTCAGGGTCGTCGCGTGACCAGCGCCCGGTTCGACAGCGCCGGCAGCGCTGCGCTGGTCGGCCCGGGCAGCATCGTCACGATCAGCTCGTACTCGTTCTCGACCACGTTGGAGCCCGGCCCTGGCTTCGCCCACGGCGTGTCGAGGTCGATCGAGAACGGGATGGACGTCTGGTTGGCGGGCCAGACCCCGAGCGAGAACCAACGGTACTGCCCCTTGTGCAACACCCACAGGACGCAATCGCAGCCGTCTTGTGGCGCCCCTGCGACGACGCCCGACAGGGTCACCTGATCGAGGCCCGAAGGGGCCGACGTGCCCGAGACCACCGTCGCCACCTCCACGCTCAAGACGTGGGTCGATTGCAGCGTGACGGCATCCTCGGAGCCCGAGGTCAGGTCGACGGTCGGCACGCCGAAGCTCCGGGCGCCGAAGTAGCCCTCCGGGTCACGGCCGCAGAGACCCTTCACACGACCAGGCAGGAGCCCTCCAGGACCGGCCAGCTTCTGCCGGGTCGGCGAACGCAGCGGCAGGGCGATGGAGTTCCCCGGCTGTTGCTGCGCAATCGCGAACAGTTCCTCGCCGTTCACGGCCTGGGTGTAGGAGACGAGCAACATCAGACCGGTGTGGATCGGTTGGGCCCCCACGGGTGCCGGGGCCGGAACCGTGACCATGGCGACCCCGAGCGCATCGATGTCCAGTTGCTCCGTGCCACCGACTCCGGCCGGAACGGGAGGCTGGAAGGAACTGAAGCCGACCATGTCACCAACCCCGTTGTAGTCGACTTGGAAGATGGTCGAGCCGTCGATCGGGAAGGCGAACAGCGGTTGCAAGGCGATCGCACTCGAGTGCGTCAGCGAGAAGTAGAGCCTGTTGACGCAGTCGATGACCCCAGGATCGGGATAGCCACGATTGGCGAGGATCTGGCCCATCGCGAAGTCCAACGCCGTGATCGGGGATCCCTCGGGGTCGAACCCGACCGGCAGCAGTTCCGAGGCCAGGAACTCCTGGACGACCGTGTTGCGCAGCTGTTCCGGGAACAACCGGTTGTCGAAGTAGCAACCGAAGATGTCCGTGACTCCGTTCCACTCCTGCACGACCGCGAGCGTGGCCCAGATGGTCGGACCGTAGGCGACCTGGAAGCACTGCGGGTGCGGGCCGTTCTGCGGCGCGTGGAAGATCGGCAGCAGGTCGTTGCCGGTGCTGATCGCATCGACCTCGATCAGGGGCAGCAACTCGTGCGCATTCGGTATCCCGAGCCCGACGAGCACGGCCTCCATCGTGTAGTTCGCGACCCCGGGCACGTGCTGCGACTGGAACGTGTGCAGCTCCGCTGGCAGGCTCGGCCCCTTGTGGATCACGGCCGACGGTTTGTTCTCGAACACCAGGCCGGCCGACAGTCCCGACATCATGCCCCGTGCCGGCAGTGGCCGGACCGTCATCGGGGGCGGCGTGTAGGTCTGGGCCGCGGCGAGCCCAGCGAACAGGAGAACGACAGCGCTACGTGGGATCATGGGAGTCACTCGAAGAGGGAGCGGGCGCACGACGTCTTTGGTGTGTCGCGAGGCGAGCCGAGTTCGGCAGGGACGGCAGAGTTCACTGCGGGCGCCCCCCCAGGGCCTGCACCTGGGACGTGAGGAACGCCACCAGCGCTTCGACCTCGGCAGCGTCGAGGGACTTCGGCAGGATTCCCACCGCGCGCTCGAGCAACGCCGCGTCGATGGGACGCTGGGCCAGCAACTCGAACAGGTCCCGGGTCGAGAACGGCTCGCCGAGCAGGCCTGCGCACAGCACGCGCTCGAGCGCGACGTCGACTTCGCCGGTGGCGTCGGCCGCGGCGAAGTGGTCGCGGGCCCGCTCGAGGTGCGCGCGCACCGCTGCGGCGCGTGCGCGGTCGAAGGTCGCGGCGAGGGCCTCGGCAAGGGAATCGACGTCGTAACGGGCCAGCGCGATCAGCCCCAGCTGTTGCAGACGGACGGCTGTCGCGCGGCCCGGGGCGGCGAAGACCGGCGCGTCCAGCAAGCGCTCCGCCTCGTCGATCCGGCCGAGGGCCAGCAGCGCATCGCAAGCCGACTCGTGGGCGGTGAGCGCGTTCGGATGCAACTCGATCGCCCGGCGCAACGCCGAAAGGGCTGCTTCGGCATCCCCGGTGCGCAGCCGCGTGGTGCCGACCTGGATGGCGAGCGAGTAGTCGTCCGGCGCGAGCGTGAGGCCCTGTTCGGCCGCGGCGCGCCCTGCCGCGAAGCGCCCCAGGAAGACCTGTGTCACCGACGCCACGTGGCTCAGGATCGCCGACGCGGCCTCGCGCCGGGTCGCGTGCTCGACGAGGAACTCTTCGAGGGTCAGGAAACGTCGCTCCTGGTTCCTGAACTCGTCACGCTGCAGGGCCTCGGCCATGCGGACGATCGCCCACAGGTGGGCGATGCCGTCGTGGCGGCGATGCGCGTCGTCGACCTCGAGCAGCGGGCCCACCCACGCCGGCAGCTCCTCGAACTGCCGGAGCACCAACTGCACCAGCAGGCAACGATCGTGCAGCCCGCCGACCGGCGGGTGCACGGCGGGCACCTGCGGCGGCTGCCCCGCTGCGAGGGTCTGCTGCACCCCCGCGGCGAACGGCGCGTCGCCCAGGGCGACGATCGCGGCCACGTCGGTGGCCGCCCCGGCGAAGTCGCCGCCGTCCAGCCGATGCACGGCGCGCACCGCGCGGGGCATCCACGGGGTCTCGGTGAGCTCGATCCACTCGGCCAGGGTGCGGTCCAGGGCGGCCGAGCGACGCAGCGGGTTGCCGGCGCGGCTCGCCGGCAGGTCGGCGAGCAGCGACGGCGGCAGGCTGCTGACGATCGCCAGCTCGCGCGCGGTGCGGCGTTCGGCGTGCACTTCGCTGCGATGCCACAGGAACCCGGCGATCGCCAACAGCACCAGCAGCAGTGCCGTGGCCCGCGCGAACGGCGAACGGCCGACCCGCGTCGCGGCCATCGCCAGCCACGTGCGCCGCCGCGCCGACACCGGCCGGAACTCGAGCCACGCGACCAGGTCGTTCCGCAGCTCCTGCACCGTCGCGTAGCGAGCGCTCGGCGAGCGCGCCATGCCCTTCTCGAGCACCGCCAGCAGATCGATCGGCAGCCCCGGCCGCAGCCGGTCGGCCGGCGTCGGTTCGCCGTGCCGCAGCGCGTCGAGCACCTGCGGCAGGGTGCCGCGGTAGGGCGCGTGGCCGGTCAGCAGGTGGTAGAGCGTCGCGGCGAGCCCGTAGACGTCCCACTGCACGTCGGGCGCGCGCTCCTTGCGGACCTGCTCGGGCGCCATGTAGGCCGGCGTGCCGAGCGGGTAGCCGTCGCTGCCGACGGTCGGATGCTCGCCGACCGAGACGATGCCGAAGTCGAGCACGACCAGCCGGCCGGACCGTTCGAGGAACAGGTTGGACGGCTTCAGGTCGCGATGCACGACGCCGGTCTCGTGGGCCGCCTGCACGCCGGCACACGCTTGCACGATCCAGTCGACCACCTGCCGCACGTCGGTGTCGTGCGCGATGGCCTGTTCGCCGAGCACCGCCACGAACCGGGCGAGCCGGCCTGCCGCACCGGACGGCGCACCCGGCACCGTCTCGTTGCGCAGCAACTGCGCCACGGTGCAACCCTGCAGGCGCTCCAGCACGAGGAACGTGCGGCCGTCGCCGGCGCGACCGCAATCGTGCACGGTGACGACGTTGCGGTGGCGGATCCGCGCCAGCACTTCGCCCTCGCGCGCGAGGCGGGTGTCCATGCGCGCGCCGACCACCAGGTCCGGCCGCAGCACCTTGATCGCGACCTCGCGATCGAGTCGTCGATCGCGCGCCGCGTAGACGACCCCCATCGCCCCGGCACCGATGCGCTGCTCCAGGTCGTAGCGATCGGCGAGCGCGCCGCCGAGGCTCTGGTCGATGTCGGCGGCCTTGCGATGGAGGTCGGGAAGCCTCGCGACCTGGCCCAGCGCCGCGACCAGCTGCTGCTGCAGCTCGGGGTGGTCCTTGCAGAGCACGGCCGGATCGACCGGCTCGCCGCGCTCGATCTGCTCCAGCGCCTCGGCAAGGAGCTGGGCGAACGGGTCGCCCCCGTCGTCGGCAGGCGGCGGCGGATCGCCGGCCGCACTCACGACGAGCCCCCTTGGGCGCGCTGCAATCGCGCCAGCACCCGCGCCTGGACGGCGCAGAACGCCTTGCGCGCACTGTCGGCCGAGGCGTAGCCGAGGGCAAAGGCGAGGTCCTGGAACGGCTCTTCGTCCTCGAGTCGCCCGCGCAACAACGCCCGGTCGCGTTCGGGCAAGGTCTGCAGGATGCCGGCCAGCAGTTCGGCGTCGTCGCGCCCGCTCAGCTTCGACCCCGGCGACCGCTCGCCCGCGGGCAGGTCCGGCACGGCGTCGACCTGCAGCCGGCGGTCGCGACGGCCGGCCTGGTGGTGGCGCACGGTGTCGACGATCCGGTTGCGCACGAGCCGCGCCAGGTAGGCGACGAACTCCCCTTCGCTGTTGCCGCGGAACCCGTCGTAGTCGCGGACGACGCCGAGGAACACCTCGTGCACGATGTCGCCGGTGCTCAGCATGCTCGCGAGCCAGGGGCGGCCCCGCCGCACGTCGGTGGCGAGCATGTGGTGCACCCGCGCCTGCACCTCGGGGTAGAATCGTTCGCACCAGGCGTTGCGCCGCGCCAGGTCGGCGGCACGATCGGCTCGCCCACTGCCGACGGCGGGGTCCTCGGCGGGATCAGAGCTGCGTTCGGGTTGGCTCACGGCGTGGCACATCAAACACCACTTCGAAAAGGCGTGGAAGGAGCCGGAACCGGAGGCGGATTCCGGAGATTTCCACCCGTCGACCCGCCACCACCCGGAGCTCGTGCCGTGGCCCCCCACCGCACCGCGCCAGGCGACCCGGGGCGACTCTGCGGGCTCCGGCCTACTCACGCCAGATCGACAAGGACAGCACCCGTTCCCGCGGGTCACCGAGCCGCGACCTCACGAAGTACTCCTGTTCCTCGCCCCCGGCCTGCCATTGCACGCGCAGGCGCACCGCGGGCGAATAGGGCCCACCGTCCCCCGTCACCGTCATGCTGTTGCCGGGCGCCAGGTCCTGGCAGGCCCCGCCGATCTCGGGGTGCGCCGCGCCCCACGTCAGCTGCACGCCGACGACCGGCACGACCGCCCCGGTGTCGTTGACGACGCACACCGCCCATTGCGGGGACGTGCAGCCGGCGAGGAGCATCGCGAGAAGGCAGCCCTTCGGGCGGAGGCGCATCGCCGCAGTGTGCCCAGCGCCCGGCTCGGCACAAGGCCGTGGCACCGGCGCCCGCCAGAGCCTCACGGCCGCTTGCCGACGAACAGCCCGCCACCCTGCACCAGCGTCAGCTCCTTCCAGTCGGCGGAGAACTCGAGCCGCACCTCGCTGTCGAACGAGGCGCGGAACGCCCGCTCGCCCTGGAACTGCAGCCGGAACTCGTCCTGACCTTCGGCCTCGCCCTTCGCGAACAGCTGGCCGTCGCGCCCGGTGATCGCGACCACCATCTCGAGCTCGGCGAACTCGAAGCGACCGGCCGCGGCCGCCAGCACCTCGGCGGGGATCGGCTCGTCCTTGGCCTTCGCGCGTTCGATGCCGAGCACGAGGCGCGTGACGTCGGTGTAGTTGGCGATCCCGCTGCTGTGCTGCAGCAGCTGGCGGATCGTGACCTTCCTGCCCTGCAGCGGGAACTCGGGCACGAGCGCGGACAGGTCGTCGTCGAGCGACAATTGCTCGCGCTCGACCAGCCGCAGGATCAGCGCGGCGGTGAACTGCTTCGTCACCGAGCCGATGCGGAAGCGCGTCGTCGCCGTCGCGGGCACACCATGTTCGGCCTCGGCGAGCCCGTAGCCCTTCGCCAGCAGCAGCTCGCCACGCTGGGCGATGCCGACCGAGAAGCCGACCGCCTCGGGGCGGGCAGCGGCGGCGGTCAGCAGCGCTTCGACCTTGCCGAGCCAGGCCGGAGCCTGGGCTGGCAGCGCCGCGAGCGACGAGACGAGGACGACGAACGCGGGACGGAGCTTCACGGCGGCGACCGTAGGCCGCTCAGCGGCCCGCGGTCAACAGCACGGCGTTCAGCAGCAGCAGGTTCAGGCCGTCGGCGAACGCGCGCACGTTCGGATCCTCGGCGAACGCCACCACGTGGCCGCGGCCGTGCGGCTGGTGCACGAGGTAGGCCTTCTGTGGCAGCTGGCGGCGGCTCTCGTCCCACACGAAGCCGGCCTGCACCAGCTCCTCGGCGGCGGCGTAGATCGCGACGTTGGTGCCGCGGTCGAGCTTGACCGGTGTCAGGATCGCCGAGCTGTCGTGCACGACGCTCGCCGTGCCGCGGTAGCCGAAGCCGAGCCAGTGCTCGGCGTCGACGAGCACGCGCAGGATCGCACCGGGCGTGCTCGGCGGTGCTTCCTTGTCGGGGCGGATCGCCGTCGCGTAGTCGAACTTCGCCGGCTCCTTCGGTGTCTCGCCCGCGGCGCCAGCCTTCGGGTCGTTCTGCTTCGTCTCGCCATCCTTCGGGTCGCCAGGCTTCGCGTCGGCCGTGGCTGGCCCACCGCCCTTGCCACGCGGCTCCGCTTCGCTGGCGAGCAGCGCCACGTCCTTGTCCATCAGCCAGCGCGACGCCGAGCCGAGCGTGATCAGCACGCCACCGCGGTCGACGAAGCCTCGGATCGCCTCGGTGCCACGCTTGCCGAGCAGCTCGCCGTAGTCGCCTTCCGGCAGGATCAGCACGGTGAAGCGGTCGAGCTCGACGCGCGCGAGGTCGTGCGTGCGCAGCGGCGAGACCGGCACGCCGTAGCGCTGCTCGAGCAGGTAGCGCAGCCAGCCGGCGCTGTTCGGCGACACCGGCCGGTCCCAGGCCATCGCGACGCGCGGACACTTCAGCGCCGCCGACTCGCCGGAGCCGAGGTCGGGGCCGCGTTCGACCCACGAGCTGTCGGCGCAGTAGGGCGTGACACCGTGCGCCAGCGCCAGCTCGGCCATGCGCGCGTGCAGGCCGTCGGGCTGCCCCTGCACGCGGATCACGTACGAACCGGCGGGATACTCGACACCGTCGAGCACGAACGCCTCGTCGAGGCAGCGTGCGGACACGCCCAGGCGCAGCAGTTCGGCGAGCAGTGCTGCGGCCCCGTTCTGGCCCCACGCCACCACGTAGGCGACCTGCGGCGGGGTCGCCCGCAGCGGGGCCGCCGAGCGGGTCAGCGCGTCGACCGACAGCACCTGCGACGCCGGCAGCGCCTCGCCGACCGCGTAGGCGTCGACGCCGAACAGCAGCGGCAGCGACCACGCCGTCAGGTCGTAGAACTCGAGGTCGCGCCGTTTCGCCTCGCGGCGCTGCTGGCGCGCGACGAACTCGGGCTCCATGTCGAACTGCGGCTGCAGCAGCACCGTGGCCAGCGTGCTGGCCGGCTGCGCCATCGCCACCAGGTAGCTGCCGGCCGGGAACGTCACCGCCGCAGCCGGGGTGGCGGCGGGCTCGCCGAGCCGCTTCGTGGTCGCGAGGAACGGCGCCGTCGTGCGCGCGACCTCGATGCCCTGCTGCTGCAGCAGGTGCAGCAACCGCAGCAGACGCGTGCGATCGCCGACGTTCGGCGACGCCACGTCGGGGAACACGTAGCCACGCACCGGCCCGTTCTCGCCGCGGGCGACACCGGCCCGGCGATGCGCCAGGAACGCGCGCAGCGCCTCCTTGCTGCCCGACGCGAACGTCTCGAGCGTCGCCATCGACGCCGTGAAGTGCCGGTGCACGCCGTCGCGATAGTGCAGCAACTGCTCGTCGCGGCGCCGGAACACCAGGCCACGCGCACTCGCCATCTCGAAGGTCATGCCGATGCTGCCGTGGAAGGTCGGCCAGCCTTCGCCGTAGCCCGGATAGAAGCTGTCGTACGACTCGCGCGTGAAGTAGGCGAAACCGTAGCGGTCGAACCAGCGCGCGTTGTTGCGGCCGTAGCGGGTCAGCCACTCGCGCTGCAGCGGCGTGATCTCGCCGTTCACCGGCTGGGCCGGCGGTGGGAAGTAGTAGCTCGAGTTGCCACCCATCTCGTGCAGGTCGACGTAGAGCAGCGGCCAGAACGACAGGAAGGTGCGCACGCGCGCCTGCGTCTCCGGCTGGGTCATCGCGAACCAGTCGCGGTTCATGTCGAACAGCGCGTGGTTGACGCGACCACCGGGCCAGGGCTGGCTGTGTTCGGCGCCGAGCGGCGTCGCGTCGGGCCAGCGGCCGCGTGCGGCCCGCGTGCTGTGCACGAATCGATCGCGGCCGTCGGGGTTCTGCAGCGGATCGATGCCGAGCACGCATTCGCCGATCACCCGGTCGACCAGCGCGTCGCCGTCCGCCGCCAGCAGGTGGTAGAGCACGTAGAGCGCCGCGTCGGTGCCCGAGGGCTCGTCGCCGTGCACACAGTTGGCGAGCCAGCCGACCGCCGGCAGCGACGCGACCAGCGCCTCGGCGTCGGCGTCGGCGAGGCCGCGCGGATCGGCGAGGCGCTGCATGCCGCGCTGGATCGCGTCGATGCGCTGCAGGTTGGCAGCCGAACCGACCAGCGCGAAGTAGAGCGTGCGCCCTTCCCAGCTGGTGCCGTAGGGCACGAGCCGCATCCGGTCCGGTGCCGCGGTCGCGAGCGCCTGCAAGTACTTCTCGACCTGCGCGTGCGACGACAACTCCTCGCCGAAGTCGTGACCGAGCACCTGGGCGAGGGTCGGCACCTCGCTGCGATGGCGCGTGCCCGGCGCAAACGGCGCCCGCGACGGCGCAGTCGGCTCGGGCACCTGGGCAGGGCTCACGGCGCCCACCAGGGCCGCGGCGAGGACGACGGACGCGGAACGGAGCGACGAGCGAGCACGCATGCGCGACGCATGCTACGGCGCGTCGCGCGGCGGGCTACTGCCCGACCAACAGCACCGCGGCGTCGCTGGTCGCGTAGCCGTACGCGTTCAGCAGCGGATCGAAGCTGAGCGCCTGCACGAACAGCTGGGCCCCGACCAGGCTCGAAGTCGACGGCACCGAGACCGAGACCGACGCCTGGTTGGCGGCGCCGGAGAGCGGCACGAGCACGAATGGTTGGAGGAAGGCCAGACAACCGGGCAAGCCGTAGACGCCGAGGTCGGCCGCTGGCGACAGGCGCTGTTCGCCGAAGCCGATCGCACCGAGGTCCAGCGGCAATCGGTCGATCACCAGGGACACCGAGGTGCCGAGCCGCGGCAACGACGTGGCGCGATTGCCCGGCACGCCGAGCGACCCTGGGCAGCCGGCCCCGATCAGGCCATAGCCCGGCGCGCCGTTGCGCTGGG
Source organism: Planctomycetota bacterium (assembly GCA_016793305.1). The sequence continues at coordinate 29,985 of JAEUHU010000358.1, read as the reverse complement.
TCGTGCCGTAGTGCAACGCCCCGTTCCACAGCCGCGGCCCGAACTGCGGCGAGGTCGCCAACGGCCCGAACACCGGGGCGGCCTGCGCGAGCCCGACCCGCAGCACCGCGTCCGGCGAGGCGAACGACGTGTCGGCGGCGACGTTCGAGTAGAACGGCGACGCGCCATGGATCTCGATGCCGACGCCGTGCACGCCGGCCGCGAAGTAGATCGGCGTCGGCAGCGTCACGAAGGTGCGTTGGTTGTTGCCCGCCGCCACCGCCGGCGCCGTGCCGACGAGCCGCCACGACGACGCGTTGGCGACCGCCCCGACGTGCGTGCCGGGCTTCTGGTGCACACGCACCTGCAGCGGCGTGCCGGCGACCGCACTGACGTTCGTGTGCAGGCCGCACACCGTGATCCCGAACGGGTTGGTGACCTCGAGGTCGAAGAACACCGTGCCGCCGGTGGAGCCGGCCGGCAGGAACAGCCCGCCCGTGAAGGTCGTCTCGAGCGTGCTGGCGACGGCGATCTTGCGGGTCACCTGGACCGGCGCGCGGCAGGCGCGGCCGACCTTCAGCGTGACGGTGCTCTCGCTGCACTCCTGCGGGTAGACGAACGTCGGGCTCGGTGCCGTCGAGTCGGTGAAGCCGTCGCCGTCGAGGTCCCACTCGAACGTCTGCCCGGGCGGCGACGAGGTGTCGGTGAACTGCACGGTGCGCGGCGCGACCAGGTCGTTGCGGAACGACGGCGTGACCAGATCGGTCTGCACGTAGGCGGCCTTGGTCACCACCAACGAGCCGGACAGGTCGACCATCGTCATCGTCACGGTGTGGTCGCCACAGCCGAACGTCCAGCTCGGTGTGTTGCCGAACGCGTCGAACTGCCCGTCGGCGTCGAAGTCCCACAGCACACCCTGCACGCCGCCGGACACGTTCGAGGCGACCAAGGCCTGGAAGTTCACCTGCAGCGGCGACGCGCCACGCACGGGCGTCGCGGTGAACTCCGCGTAGCGCGGGCCGGCGACGTAGTGCAGCGCCACGTTGGGCAGCCGCACGAGGCCTGCATCGGTGCCGCCGAACGGGTCGGTGGTCAGCGACGCACGAACCCGCGCGATGGAGGCGTCGAGCGTGATCTCGGCGGTCGCGAAGCTGGTCGGCAGCGGCGGCACCTGGGTGGCCCCGTTCGTGTAGACCGGGTTCATGCCGACATGGTGCAGCAGCAGGCCGCGCGGGCCGGCCGGCAGGAACACCGGCGGCACCAACGTGAAGAACGTGCGACCACCGCTGTGCGTGCGGCTCGCGGTCGCGACCTGCGACCACGCCGCGGCGTTCTGCTGGTTGCCGACGCTGGTGCCGCCGGTCGGTGTGGTCCAGACCGAGAGCGTGCCCTGCGTGCCGGCCCCGGTGTTCAGGTTGCACTCGATGCCGTGCAGCACGAGCCCCGTCGGCGAGTTGACCACCAGGTCGAACGACAACGATGCGGCCGGCGGGGTGCCGAACAGCTGCAGGCCCCCGAGGAAGCTGGTCTCGACCGGCGACTGGGCGTGCACCAGCGCGGCCAGCAGACACAGCACCAGGGGAACGAGGCGAGACAGCATGAGCGAACGGGCGAAGCGGCAGACTATCGTACGGCAGCCCGTCGATGTCGAGTTCTCTGGCGACCGCACTTCGACGGGGAATCCACCGATGGCAACGACGCTTCGCCAGACGATCCCGCCCTTGGACGCCGGGCGCACGCTGCACGAATGGCTCGTGGGCCGCTTCCGCTACCTCGACGCGGTCGGCTGGCACGCCCAGTTCGCGGCCGGGCGCATCACGCGGAACGGCGCCCTTGCGACCGCCGACGACCGGCTCGCGGCCGGCGACCAGATCGCCTTCACACCGCCCCCGCCGCCACCCGACCTGCCGCGGCCGGGCCGCACGATCCCGGTGCTGTTCGTCGACGAGGACCTCGTCGTGGTCGACAAGGCGCCGCATCTCGTCGTGCAGCACGAGGCGGCGTTCCTGCAGTTCACGTTCCTGCACGACCTCGCCGAGCGCTTCCCGACGCGCCATGGCCAGCCGCGGCTCGAACCGGTGCATCGCCTCGACCGCGAGACCAGCGGCGTGCTGGTGCTGGCGCGCTCGCCGCAGGGCTCCCGCGGCATGCAGCGGCAGTTCGAAGCGCACGCCGTCGAGAAGGAGTACGTCGCGGTCGCGTCGGGCACGATCGAAGCGGACCACCACGAGCTGCGCGGTTCGATCGGCCTCGCCGCGGCGAGCACGGTGCCGACGCGGCGCGCCGTGGTGCCGGACGGCACGCCCGGTGCGCGGGCCGCCCACACGACGCTGCGCGTGCTGCAGCGCCTGCCCGCGGCCACGCTGGTGGCCCTGCGGCCGCACACCGGTCGCACGCACCAGCTGCGCGTGCATCTCGAGCAGCTCGGCCATCCGCTGGTCGGCGACAAGCTGTACGGCCACGACGATGCGCGGCACTGGCGCTACCTCGAGCACCTGAAGCGCGACGGCGACCCGCGCTGGCCGGAGGAATGCGCGGTCGGCCGCCAGCTGCTGCACGCGCGACGGCTCACCTGCACGCATCCGCGCACGGGTGCCGGTCTGACGTTCGAGGCGCCGTGGCCGGCGGATCTCGAAGCGTTCGTGCGGGAACACGGTGGCGAACTGCCGCCATCCCCGTGACCCGTTCCTCGGTCAACGCGGCAGCGGCACCAGCACGTGCGACAGGCCGGCCAGCTTCTGCCGCTGCTCGGGCGTCAGGTTCACCTTCTGCTGGATCTGTCGCATCCATTGCAGCTGGTTGCGCAGCGCCTGGACCGTGCGCCCCGAGCGCAGCATGTGCAGCTTCTGCTCGCGCGTGTCGCCACGGTCGCGCCAGAGCTCTGGCGCTGCGGCAGTCTGCGCCAGCACCTCGCGCACCTGCGCCGTCGCCGCTTCGTCGAGGCCGAGCTGGTCGGCGAGGTGCACACTGGCGTTGCGGGCGAACTCGCCGGCGTCCTTGGCCGGGATCGGCACGCCGGTCGACTGCGTGATCAGCCCCGAACTGAACAGGCTGCTGCCGTCGTGCGTGCCGGCACCCGCCGGCTGCAGCACCGCCGCCTGCTCGGGCGTGAGCAGGCCGCCGACCTCCTTCCAGAAGCGGTCCTTCATCTCGACCTCCTCGAGCAGCTGTTCGACCTCGAACTCGCGCGTCGCCCCGTCGATCTGCTGGCTCTCGGCGGCGAAGGCCCGCACCAGCCCGCTCATCGACTGCTGCTGGGCCTGGGTCAGCCCCGCCCCCGCCGCCGCCAGCGTGCTGGCCATCGTGTTGGCCGCGACCAGCGGATGGGTGTAGACCCCGTTCGCGCCGTAGCCCGGCAGCTTCGCCTCGAGCATCGCGGGCACCTGCGCCACCAGCTTGCCGTTCAGCTGCTGGATCTTCGCCACCAGGTCCATCGGCAGCTTGGCGCCGTCCTTGCCCATCGCCTCCATCAGCTGGGCGATCAACGGCGCCATCTCCTTGCTGACCTCGCCCATCGTCGTCCAGTCGATCTTGGCGAGGGCCGCGGCGAACTGCGCGTCGTCGAACACCGGTCCCATGGGCGGCGGTGGCGGCGGCGGCTCGACCACCTCCTCGGCGCCCGACGACAGGGCCAACGGCTCCACCGGCCGCCGGCCAGCCCCGTCCTTCAGGGCGGCGAGCTCGTCGCGCAGCGCCTTGTTCTCCTCTTCGAGCCGGCGCTCGCGCGCCGACGCGACGGGCCCTCCGTCCTGGGTCGCCTCCAGCTTGATGGTCTCGCCGGCGACCGCGGTGTCGGTGCGGGTCAGCATGTGCCAGGTGACGGTGCCCGCGACGACGGCCAAGGTCAGCGACGATGCCATCACGATTCCCTGCGTGCGATCGATTGCCATGTCGACGATCTCCAACGTGGTGTTCTCGGTGGTGGCCAGCACGCCGAAGCGGTCCAGCCGGAAGGCGCTCGCGGGCGCACAGACGAAGTTCGCGCCGGCGCGCAGATCCAGGTGCAGCGGCTCGTTCCGGGCCACGAACCGCACGAAGCTGCCCTCGTCGCTGCGCCCGTCGCGGCACACCAGTTCGCCGCGCAGCAGTTCTATTTGGAACGCGACGAACGGCGCGGCGCCGCGACCCGCAGGACCACCGCCGCTGCGCGGCTCGCGCCCGGTGAAGAACCAGGTGACGACGGCCACGGCGAGCAGGGCCGCGAGCAGCGCGAACCACGGCAGCAGCCGCGCGGGTCCGTTCGCCGGCACCTTGCGCACGTGCGGCAGCGATGCGGTGGGTGCAGCTTCTTGGAGAGCCAGCAGCACGCGCGCCGACAGGTCGGGCGGCTTCTGGCCGTGCAGTTCCTGCAGCGCCGCGTCGATCAGCCGGTCGTCCCAGTCGGAGCGCGGCCCGCCGTCGTCGGAGCGGTCGGTCGGAGGATGCTCGTGGTTCATGCCGAAACCTCACCGCGGCGGCGTTCGAGGCAGCGGCGCAGGATCGCGCGCGTGCGGCGCAGCAGCGACTTCACGCCGTCCAGGCCGAGCCCGAGCCGTTCGCCGATGTCCTGGCGCGATCGCCGCTCTTCGTAGTGCCAGCGCACCACCTGCCGCGCCCGGCCGTCGAGCGTGTCGAGGCAACCGCGCAAGGCGCGCAGCGACGCGTCGCCACCGTCTCCCGCGCCACCACCGCCGTCGTCGTCGCGGTCGCCGGCGAAGCCGTGCCAGGTCGCTTCGATCGTGTCGAGCTCGGCGGCCTCGAACGGCGGTCGCCGCAGCGACTTCACGTAGCCGTTGCGCACCACGGTGCGCAACCAGGCGGCCGTCTCCGCCGGCGAGCGTTCGACGAACGGCGCCCGCAGCAGCTGCAGGAACGCGTCCTGCACCAGGTCGTCGGCCAACTCGGCGGTGGCACCGAGGTACCGCACGTAGCGCCAGACCTCGGCCTGATGGGTGCGCACGAGGCGCACCACGTCGTCCTGGTCGATGCTGCGGAGGATGACCACGCCGCCAGAATCCCCCAGGGCCGGAAAGGGTGCAGGGAAAATCCGACGGCAAGGCGCCTTGCCCCGCGGCCCGTCCCGGTCCGGGACCGCAGTGTTCAAGAACTCGACACGGCACGCCGATCCGTGCAGCAGCCCGACATCGCCCTCCTGGGCGGACGGGTCGCGAGAGCATGAGTTCGTCCTTCCCCTCCAGTGTCGGTGCTGCCGGATACCGGCCGAGCCTCGGTGCCGTGGTGGCGCGGCTCGAGCGGGCTTCGTCCCGCCGGGCGGCCGACGAGCACCTCGCCGCGGCCGCCGCGGCGGTGGCCCTGGAGGCCGATCGCCTGCGGGAGCGATCCCCAGGCCCGGTGCCCGACCGCGGGCAGGACGGTGGCGCGTCGTTCGTTCGCACCGCGGACACGGTGGCGACGGCCGACGAGCCCCGAGCGCTCCGGCGCGAACGGGCCGAGCCCTCCGACCCGGGGCGGAACCCCGTCCCGCAGGCTCGTAGCCAGCCCGCTGCGCCGTCCGACCCGAGTGGATCGGACGTGCCGTACGGCGGCCAGGCCAGGCAGGACGGAGTGGCAGCGCGCGAGGTCCCGCCTGGACGCGAGGTCGTCCGGGCCACCGACCCGCTGCAGGACCGCGCGGTCCGTCGCGTGGTGCGGAGCGAGGCCGTGCCGGCCGAGCCCGCCGCTTCCGCCGGCTCGGCGCCGGTCGAAGCGCCGTCCGCGCGGGCCCGGGTCGAGGTGGCGGACGGTCCCGAACCGGGACTGTCGTCGCGCCTCGCCCGGTTCACCGAGGCAAGGGTCCAAGCTGCGGCGGCGCGTTCGCCGGACGAGACGTCCGACGCCGCCGACGTGCAGGCCGCGTTCGCCGCCCGCGAACGTGTGCTGCTGGACCTGGCCCAGGCCGGGCAACGGCAGGCGGCCGGTGTCGACCGGCGGCCGCTGGACCTGTTGGGGTGACCATGCGCCACCACCCTGACAACCTGCCGAGCGACCCGCGCGGGCCGGGAGCACCCCGCCCTCCCCCTGCTGCGGCAGAGGCACGCTGACGATGGGTCAGGACCGGGGACGAGCGAACGCATCGAGACGGCAGACGTGCGACCGGACGGTCGCGAGCGTCACACGGAGAAGCCCTCGACGCCGACGAACCGGGTGCAGGCGCTAGTAGGTGATCCCGAAGCCGAGGAACAGCTGCTGCTGTTGCACGTCGGCGGTGCGGTCCCGACCGAGCAGCTCGCCGTCGAGATCCAGGTAGTACGCCTGCTGCAGGCCGTAGCCGAGCTCCCCGCGGAACGCGCCGTTGTCGAGCCGCAGACCGGCCGTGAGCTCGCCGTTCCAGCGCAGCGAGGTGTCGCGCGACTCGCCGCCGCGGAACGACTCCTCGAACCACGTCATGCCGACGTCGCCGCCCAGGCGCGCGAAGGCGCTGAGTCGCGCGTCGCCGCGATCGAGCAACGTCCAGGTCGGTTCGAGCACGAGTCGTGGGCCGAGCGTCAGCAGGTCGCGTTCGACGCGCGCCGTGTCGTGGTCGAGCTGTTGCCAGTCGGTGAACGCGCCGAGGCGCACCGGCATCCGGAAGTCGCCGGCGAACGGCTCGAAGTGCACGTGCGGGAACAGCCCGACCGAACCAAAGCGGGTCGCGGCGTCGCGCGGCACCACGCCGTCGTTGATGCGACGACCGGCGAACAGGTCCGCATCACTGCTCGCGAAGTCGGCCTCGAGCCCGGCCCCGGCCCCGATGTCGACGGTGACCTTGGCGAACCGGGCATCGGCACGGTCGTCGAGCTGCGTGCGTTCGACGCGCACGCCGACGTTGCCGACGCCGAGCCGGACGCCGGCCCGCAGCGGGCCGTTCTTCGAGCCGAACGGACGGCGGCCGTAGCCCTGCGCCAACGGTTCCTGCTGGTCGAGGTGCGGCCGCGCTCCACCCGGCGCCTGCTGCAGCACGCGAGCCATCGCCGCCTCGGGCGTGCGGTCGGCGTGCATGCGCTCGAGGCGGCCGCGGCGCACGGCCGCCCACTCCTCCTCGGGGGTCACCGAGGCACAGGCGGGCAACAGGAGCAGCAGCAGGGCAGTGGGGCGAAGGTGCATGGTCGCTGCCGGCGAGCACCGGCAGGACAGGCTAGCGCCGCGGCGGATGACACGCGGTCGCTTCGGCGTCCACTCGCACGCCCTGCGGTGGCATCGACGGTTCGTGCGTCCCGTCGCGAGACTTCACCACATCACCTGACCGGCACAGTGGCTGATCGCCTGGCCGGTCATGCCGGCAGCGGCGGGCGAGCACAGCCACGCGACCAGGGCGCCGATCTCCTCGGGCGCCAGCATGCGACCGAGCGGCACCTGGGCCAGCGCCGCACGCTTCGCCGCGTCGAAGTCGACCTGCAGGCCGTCGGCGAGCAGCTGCATGCCGGCGCGTGCCATCTCGGTGTCGGTCCAGCCGGGACAGACCGTGTTCACGGTGATGCGTCGCGGCGCCAGTTCGAGCGCCAGCGCCTTGCCGAAGCCGATCACGCCGTGCTTGCTGGCGCAGTAGGCGGTGTAGCCGGGCACGCCGAAGCGCCCGAGCACCGAGCTGACGTTGACGACACGGCCGCCGTCGGGAACGTGGCGCAACGCGGCCCGCGTGGTGAAGAACACGCCGTCGAGGTTGGTGCGCACGATCTCGTCCCAGCGATCCGGGCCGTCGTTCGCGCAGCCGTTCGGGCCGCCGAGGCCGGCGTTGTTGACCAGCGCGTCGATCCCACCGAGGTCCTTCGCCGCCCGGTCGACCGCGCGGCGCACCGCGGCCGCGTCCCGCACGTCGGCGGTCGCGACGACCACCGTGCCCCCGGCGGCCTTCAGCTCGGCGGCGACCTCGCGCAGCGGTGCTGTGCGGCGGCCGAGCAACGCCACCTGCGCACCGCGCGCGACCAGCACCCGGGCGATGCCGGCGCCGATGCCGGTGCCGCCGCCGGTCACGAGGCAGCGCAACCCACGCAACGACTCGTCGGGCAGCTCCCGGCCCCCGCGCTTGCTGGCGCTCGTTCGGGCGGCGGGACGGGACGGACGACGGGGTTGTTTCGGCATGGGATCGCTGGGAGTCTGTCGGCGCATCATGCCGGCCAGTCGTCCCGTGACCATCGCAGTGTTGTCGGCCGTGGCCGCCTGCACGCCGTCCCAGTTCGCGTGGGACGAAGCAGGCGACTCGGGTCTGGCCCGCTACCGGCAGTCGTTCGCCGCAGCCTGCGGGACCCGCTTCGACGCGGCCCTCGATGCCGAAGGCTTCGCGGCGATGGCGCTGCGCACGCGACTGCTCTGGCTCGGCGACTTCCACACCGACACCGGGCACCACGCGCGCCTGGCCGCCCTGCTGGAACGGCTGCAACGCGGCCCGCGCAGGCTGGCGCTGGCCCTCGAGTCGATCGCCACCGAGGACGAACCGCTGGTCGCCTCGTACCTGGCCGGCGAACGGTCGCTCGCCGAGCTGCGCGAACGCGTGCGCGTGCGCTGGCCCGGTTCGTGGCTCGACGACCCGGCGCTCGATCCGGACTTCTACTGCTGGCTGCTGTCGTTCGCGCGCCAGCACCGGCTGCCGGTCGTGGCCCTCGAAGGCGTGCCGCGCCCCCCGCTCGAAGCGCGCGACGCGGCGATCGCCGCGCGCGTGCAAGCGTTCGCCGCGGCCGAACCGGATCGGCTCGTCGTGGCGATCGTGGGCCAGGCGCACCTGGTCGGCGAAGGCGCCCTGCTCGCCCGCTGCTCGCTGCCACAGGTCGTGGTCGGCGGCGTGCCGCCGAAGGCCCTCGCCGCGGTCGCCCCGGCGGCCCCGAGCGAGGGCACGTTCCTGCGCAGCGACGGCGGCCTGTGGTGGTTCGCCGACGCGCTGCGGCGCTGAGTTCCTGCGGGTCGCTCCCTCAGCCCTTCCGCGCACCCGCCGCCCGCTGCGCCAACTGCTCCATGATGTCGAGCGCCGCGACCCGGTAAGCCTCGGCGAGCGTCGGGAAGTTGAAGACCTTGTCGACGAACAGGTTCGCGTCCGCGCCGGTCATCATCGCCATCTGCGCCAGGTGGACCAGTTCGGTGGCACCCTCGCCGACGATCTGGCAGCCGAGGATGCGCAACGTGGTCGGGTCGACGACGAGCTTCATCATGCCGTCGGCGTTGCCGGCGATCTGGCCACGCGCCAGTTCGGCGAACTTCGCCCGCCCGACCACGACGTCGCCGTGCTTGGTGCGGGCCTCGGCCTCGGCGAGGCCGACGCTGGCGATCTCCGGCAGCGTGTAGATGCCCGTCGGGATCGTGTCGACCTCGTTGGCGAGCGGCAGGTTCAGCGCAGCACGCACGGCGCGGCGCCCCTGCTCCATCGACGCCGACGCGAGCGACGGCGGGCCGATCACGTCGCCGACCGCGAAGATGTGCGGCACCAGCGTGCGGCAGTCCTGGTCGACCCCGATGTGGCCCTTGCCGTTCACGGCGAGCCCCGCCTTGTCGATCGCCAGGTCCTCGACGTTGGCGACCCGACCGAGCGCACACAGCAGCTTCTCGGTGCTGACCTGCCAGCCGTTGTCGAGCCGCGTGACGACCGCGTCGACCCCGTTCCAGGTGACGCTCTCGACCTTGGCTCGACCGACGAACACGCAGCCCGTCCGCACCTCGAACGACTCGACGAAGCGGTCGACGATCTCCTTGTCGACGAAGCCGAGCGGCCGTTCGCCGCGGTCGATCATCGTCACCTGCACGCCCAGTGCCGCGAAGATCGTCGCGTACTCGCAGGCGATCACGCCGGCCCCGAGCACGGCCAGCGACTTCGGCAGGTAGGCCATGCTGAGGATCGAGTCGCTGTCGTAGACGTTCTCGTGGTCGACCGGGATCTCGGCCGGCGTGCGCGGGCGCGAACCCGTGGCGATCACGATCAGGTCGCCGTGCACGGTGCGCAGGTCGCCCTGCACCGACTCGACCAGCACGGTGTGCGGATCGGCGAAGCGGGCGCGGCCGTGCAGTTGTTCGATGCCGTTGCGCAGCATCTGCCGGGACTGGTAGTCGACGTGCGCTGTGACGACCCGCTGCATGCGCGACATCAGGCTGGCGAGCTGCAGGTCCGGCGGCATCTCGACCTTGACGTGTGCGCCGAGCCTGGTCCGCAGCTCGCTCAGGTGCAGCGCCGTCTCGCGCAGCGTCTTGCTCGGGATGGTGCCGCGGTGCACGCAGGCGCCGCCGACGCCGACCTCGCGCTCGATCAGGCACACGGTCTTGCCGGCCTTCACCGCCTGCACGGCCGCCTTCTGCCCTGCCGGCCCGCTGCCGATCACGACCACGTCCCAGTGTTCCACGGCGCCGCTCATCGCATGCCCTCCGTCACCAACAAGGCGCGGTCCTTCATCGCCAGCAGCGCCTGCAGCTGGTCCGGATAGAGGTTCAGCCCGACCAGCACCGGGTGCTTCTTCAGGTCGTCCTCGCTCGGTGCCGGTCGCAGCTGCGAGGGCGCCACGAAGTGGGCCAACGAATCGGCGAGGGCGACGGTCATGGCCATGTCGGCGAACTGCTTGGCCTTCGCCGGTTCGTGATGGCAGAGGATCGCCTCGGCGATCTGCTCGGGCAACTTCCACTCCTTGGCCAGCAGCGCCCCGGCGGCGACGTGCTGCTCGTTGACGGCGTCGAGCAGGTAGGTCAGCGGCAGCGTCAGTTCGTTCTTGCCGAGCACCTTGTCGACGTTGTTGAGCAGCACGCTCTTGCCGACGTCGTGCAGCAGGCCGCCGAGGAACGCGATCTCGACGTTGCGACGGCGCGCCCGGGCGATCTCCTTCGTGTAGAAGCCGGTCAGCACCGAGTGCTTCCACAGCATCGCCAGCAGTTCGGCACAGGTCGGGTTCGCGAACATGCGCCCGCGCACCGACACGGCCATCGCGATCTCGGTGATCAGCTGCATGCCGAGCCGGCTCACCGCCTGCTGCAGCGACGAGCAGGCGACCTGTCCCGCGTAGGCAGCGCTGTTGGCGACCCGCAGCACGTTGGACGCGATCGTCTGGTCGCGATGGATCACCGCCGACAGCTTGGCCGCGTCGGTGGTCTCCTGCTGGCACAGCGACATCACCTCCGATGCGGTGGCCGGCATCGGCGGCAGTTCGATCTTGCGATCGGCGATCTGCTTGGCGAAGACGCGCGAGAGGTCGGAAGTTCCCGTCTCCATCGCCGACTTCATCGACCGAAGTCGGGTTGCGGGTGAGGCTGCACAGAGCCCGCCATGGCAACGACCCCACCGGCAGGAGGCGTCGCATCCGACTCCGCCCGACCGACGAAGTGCGCGCCATGCTCCGCTCGTGCTGGCTGTTCGTCGTCCTGTTCCCCACCATGCTGCCGGCCCAGCGCCTGCTGGCCCCCGAGGATCGGCCGGCGCGGGCCGCCGTCGCAGAGGAACTGCAGCGGCTGCTCGACGACACCCCCGACCTGCCCACCACCGTCGCGCTGGCCGCGGTCGCCGGCGTGCAACTGCCCGAGGGCAGCGCCGCGCGCGCCCGGCTCGACCAGGTGCTGCGCGCGGCCAACGTGGCGAACGAGCCCGAGCGGGCCCGGGCGGCCCTGCGCCGCGACCTCGGCGGCCTCGTCGAGGTGCTGGCCTTCCGGCCCAGGATGGAGGCGGAGCGGCCGCAGGGCTTCCCGGAGTTCGGCGTGGTCGACGAACTCGAGCTGCGCGACTACCCCGCCTACACGATGGTCCGGACCACCGCGAAAGGTGGCTCGACCCGCGCGTTCTGGCCGCTGTTCCAGCACATCCAGAGGAACGACATCGCGATGACCACGCCGGTGCAGATGGACTGGCAGCCCGGCAAGGACGGCGATCGGCGCCCGGCGACGATGGCGTTCCTCTACGGCGACCCGGCGACCCGCCCGGCCCACGTGGCCGACGGCGTCGAAGTGGTCGAGGTGCCGGCCGCGACCGTGCTGAGCCTCGGCGCGATCGGCAACGACCGCCCGGCCGTGGTCGAGGCGATGCTGGCGCGCCTGCACGGCTGGCTCGCCGCGAACCCCGCCTACGAGGCCGCCGGGCCGATGCGCACGATGGGCTACAACAGCCCGATGGTGCCGAACGACGAGCGCTACTTCGAGGTGCAGGTGCCGGTCCGCCGCCGCGAGCAGCCAGCCGCTCCGGCCGATGCCCGCGGCGACTGAGCGAGGCCGACACCGAGGGCCTTCCACTCGCCTACCCGAACCACCCCTGCCACCGCGCCCGCGGGGTCCTCGGCGCGGATCCGGTCCAGAGCCGCAGAAGTGCCGTGTGCCACGGCGTCGATGCAGGATCGTGGGAAGGCTGCGCGTGGTGATCGCTGCCGACGGGCTGCAAGCCGAACTGCAGGTCGCCAAAGGGGCGGCCTGCACGGAGGCCGAGCTGCGCACGGCCCTGACCGGTGCGGGCGTTTCGTTCGGCCTCGACGATGCGGCCCTGCGCCAGCTCGCCACCGCGGCGGCTGCCGCCGACTGGACCGGGTCTGCTGTCGTCGCGCGCGGTGAGGCGCCCGGCAACGGCCGCGACGGGTTCCTCGCCATCGTCGACCCGCCCGGCCTGCGCCCCGGCACGGCGCACGGGGACGGCACCATCGACTACCGCGAACGGCACTACCTGCTGCCGGTCGCTCCTGACACCCTGGTCGCCACGGTGATGCCGCCGGAGCCCGGGCGGAACGGCCGCACGGTGGCCGGTCGTGCGCTGCCGGCGAAGGCCGGTGCACCGCTGCGCCTGCGCCCGGGGCCCGGCGTGCACCAGGACGGCGACCGCCTGACCGCGATCCGCGGTGGCGTGCTGAGCCTGGCCCCGCCGATGGTCGACGTCGTGCCGCTGTTCGTGCAAGGCGGCGACGTCGACTACCGGGTCGGCAACCTGCACACCGAGGGCAGCGTCGAAGTGCGCGGCGACGTGCACCAGGGGTTCACGGTGGTCGCCACCCACGACGTGCACGTGGTCGGCGCCGTGCTCGACGCCACCATCGACGCCGGGGCCCGCGCGATCGTCGACCAGGGAGTGCTCGGCGACCACGCTCGGGTGACCGCTGCGGGCGACCTCTACTGTCGCCACGCGACCGCCGCGACGCTGCACGCCGGCGGCGTGGTGACGTTCGGCGACGGCGCCAGCCACTGCCGGGCGCTGGGCGATCGCATCGTCGCCAACACGGGGCGCGGGGCGGTGTTCGGCGGCGAACTGCGCGCGCGCACGTCGATCGTGGTGCGCACGGCCGGCACCGGCCAGGGAGCCCGCACGCTGCTCGCGGTCGGCGACGTCAGCGATCTCGAGGCCGCGGCCGTGCGCGAGGCGTTGGCCGACCAGAAGCTCGCCGACCGCGCCCTGCAACGCGGCCGGCAGGACACCGGACGGTCGGGCAAGGCGATCCGCACCGCGGTGCGCCTCGGCGACCCCGCCCAACAGGCGAAGCTGCGCATCCGCATGCAGCAGCGCGAACGCCTGCGCACCGCCTTCGTCGAAGTCCACGAGACGCTGCACCCCGGTGTGCGCGTGCAGTTCGGCGACCGGAGTTTCAGCACCGACAGTCCACGCCGCCATCTGCGGCTCCGTTGGGACGAAGAACACGACTGCATCGTCGAGGAGAACCTGCCATGAGCATCGAACTGCACAAGCTGCGCGCCCGCGAACTGATGAAGACCGACCTGCAATGGGCCAACGCCAACGACAACCTGCGCAGCGCCGGCGAACGCATGGCGAAGCACGGGCTGCGGGCCCTGCTGGTGCGCGGCGAGGATCCGAGCGACCTGCCGGGCATCGTCACCAGCAAGGACATCGTCAACCTGCTCGGCAGCCATGACGTCTGCGTGCTCGACCAATTGCGCGTCGGCGACGTGATGACCCGACCGGCGATCTGCGTGGCCCCGCAGGCGAACGTGCGCGACTGCATCAACCTGATGCGCATGAGCGGCGTACGCCGCATGCCGGTGGTCGAGGGCACGGAGGTGCTCGGCATCCTCAGCACCAGCGACATCTTCGCACGTTCGATGCAACGCCCCTGACGAGGGCTCCGCACGCGATCGGTCAGCGGGCGGGCGGTGACCAGACGCGCGCCAGTTCGTGCCGCCGGCCGGGCCCGGCCGCGGCGAAGCTGAGGAAGCGCGGCCGCGCGCGGTTCCACAGCAGATGCCCGCCACGTGGCAACCAGGTCTCGCCCCCCGCCGCGGCGACCAGGGCCGCACCGGCGGCGACGTCCCACTCGTGCTTCGGATGCAGGGTCGCGGTCGCGTCGGCGCAGCCGGCGGCGACCAGGGCGAGTTCGTAGGCGACCGATCCGCACGGCTGCAGTTGCACGACCGGGTCGACGTGCGCCCACTCGCCGCTCCGCCACTCGCTGCGGCTGACCAGCAGGCGCAGGCGCGCGTCGTCGGGCTGGAAGCCGGGCTCCGGGCGTCCGTCGATCGCGAGGCCGAGCCCCGGTCCCCCGGCGACCACGACGTCGGTCGCCGGATTGCCGACCACACCGAGCACCGGCACGCCGTCGACCAGCAGGGCGACCGACACCGAGTACTCGGGCCGCCTCGCCACGAACGCGCGCGTGCCGTCCAACGGGTCCACCACCCACACGCGCGAGCACTGCAGCCGGCGGGCGTCGTCGACGGTCTCCTCGGAGAGCCAGCCGTCGCCGGCCTGCGGCAGCAGGCCCCGCAGCAGGTCGTCGACTTCGTGGTCGGCGGCGGTGACGAGCCCACCGTCGTGCTTCCGGGAGAACGACGGCGGCAGCGCCGCGTGCCGACGCAGCACCACGAACGCGGCGTGCACCGCGGCCATGGCCCGCTGCCGTTCCTCGGCGAAGCTCACCCCGTTTGTCCCCCGCGCGGATCGCGCGGGGGCAGGTGCCAGGGCGGGGTCGTGCGGATCTGGGCGATCACCTCGGCGACGGATCCCGCGACCGTGTAGAGGCCGCGGAAGTGCGGCTGCACGAAGCCCTCGGCGTACGCCTTCTCGAGCATCGCCAGCATCGGCTGCCAGTAGCCGGCGACGTCGAACACGACCACCGGCTTGCGATGGAAGCCGAGCGCCTTGAACGACAGCATCTCGAACAGCTCCTCGAACGTGCCGAGCCCGCCGGGCAGCGCCACGTACGCATCGCCCGCTTCGTCGAGGCCGCGCTTGCGGGCGCGCATGTCGGCGACGGTGGCCATCTCGTGGGCCTGCTCGCACTGCACGTTCTTGTCGACGAAGTCCTGCAGGATCACGCCGAAGGTGCGACCACCCGCCTGCCGCGCCCCGCGCGACACGGCCCCCATCAGCCCGAAGCGACCGCCGCCCCACACCAAGTCCCAGCCCTCGCCGGCGATCGCCCGGCCGAGCGCCTCGGCGGCCTGTGCGTAGTGCGCGGGGATGCGGTCGCTCGACGACGCGTAGACCGTGACGCGGAAGCGCCGGGCCGGGGCGTCGAGCGCGCCGTTCACAGCGTGTTCCCCTGGCCGAGCCAGCGCTCGAGCAGCAGCAGCCCGGCCATCGACTGGCCGTCGCCGATCTCCTGCTCCAGCAGACGTGCCCGCGCCTCTGCGAACGGCACGCGGTGCACGGTGATGCGTTCGCTCGGCTCCAGTTCCTGGGCGACCTCCTGCAGGTCGCGCGCCAGGAAGAAGTGGCACAGCTCGTTCGACGCGCCCTTGTACGGCGCGAACGCGCCGAGCGGCGTCCAGCGGGTGGCGACGAGCCCGGCCTCCTCGTGCAGTTCCTTCTGCGCGACCGCGAGCGGATCCTCGCCTGGGCGCATGCCGCCGATCGGGAATTCGAACAGGTCGCGACCGAGCAGGTAGCGATGCACCTGCACCAACACCGTCGTGCCGTCGGCGAACACCGGGATCACCGCACAGCTGCCCGGCATGTCGACGTAGAAGTAGACGCCCTCGCTGCCGTCGGCCTGCACGTAGCGGTCGCGGCAGTAGCGGTGCCACGGGTTGTCGACCAGCACTTCGCGCGACAACCGGGTGAACGGCGGCTTGGTCACGGCGAGATCGAGAAGTAGAGCTGCCGGCGGTCGTCGGTCTCCTCGTAGATCAGCGGCCAGCCGAGGTCGAGCGCGATCGGCAGTTCGAGGAACGGCACCTGGATGCGCACGCCGAAGCCGACGCTGAGTCGCGGCTCGCGGAAGGTCGGGTCGTCGGCCGAGAGCCCGAGCAGGCCGAAGTCGGAGAACGTCACGACGCGCACCAGTTCGCGGTCGCGCACGTCGCCTTCCATGCGCGTCGCGATCAGCGGGAAGGTGACCTCGGCGGTCGCCGTGTACATCGCCTCGCCGCCGATCGGCCGGCCGAACTGGGTCGGACCGGCGCGGCGGAAGCCGAAGCCGCGCAGGCTCGCCCCGCCCATGTAGAAGCGCTGCGTCACGAACACGTCGTCGCTGCCGCCGAACTCCTCCGCGAAGCCGAGCATGTGCTCGAGGTGCAGCACGGTGCGGTGGCCCATCTCGTTCTCGGCGATCGGCACGTAGAGGTGGGCGTTGTGCACGTAGCGGGTCAGGCTCTCGCCACCGCCGAGGAAGCCACCGACGTAGTCGGCCGACAGGCCGAGTTCGAGCCCCGAAGTCGGCCGCATCGGGTCGTCGAAATCGCGGTAGCGCAGGCTGAGGCGCGTGCCGCGCAGTTCGGTCGAGCCTTCCGCGTCGAACGCCAACGACGTCGCATCCGGCGCCAGCGACTCGACCTGCACGGTCTCGTGACGCACCGCCACGCCGGCGTTGAACCAGCGGGTGAAGTTGCGCGACAGCTGCACCTCGGCGCCGAGCAGGTCGGACGTGTAGCCGTCCGGCAGGCGCTGGATCAGCCGACGCCCGTTGACGCGCAGCTCGTAGGTCTCGAAGTGGTCGCGGAACACGTCCGGCTCGATCCAGGTCAGCTGGAACTGGCTGAAGCGCGTGCCGGGAGCGAGCAGCATCGACAGCTGCTGGCCGCCGCCGTGGAACGCCTGGTTGTCGAGGATCTCGCCGACCGCGGTGATCGGGTTGGCGCTGCTCGGCGGCTTCCAGAGGTCGAAGTTGCGCTTGTTGAAGGTGACGTTGCCCTGGGCACCCTGGCCGGTGCTGATGCCGACGCCCCAGCGCAGGTCGCCGGTCGCGCCGTCCTCGAGGTCGATGCCGACGTCGACCTGGTCCTCGCGGCCGGGCACGGGTTCGAGCTGCAAGCGAGGCCCGCGGCCGCTGGCGGGATCCTGGAAGTAGCGGGTCTGCTCGATCGCCCGCTGCGCCTGCCGGACCTCGACCATGTCGATCGGATCGCCCGGCAGCACGCGCACACGCCGCCGGATCACCGCGTCGCGCGTGAAGCGGTTGCCGCGGATCACCACGTCGTGCAGCGTCTTCGGCACGCCTTCGAGGACCTGGTAGACGATGTCGACCTCGGAGCCGGAGCCGAGCACTTCGAGCGGTTCGAACACACGGCAGCCGCCGGGCACGTCGCTCATGCCGGGGAACGACTGCGGCGGGTGGCCGCGCCGCCCGTAGTAGTCCTGGATGCGCTGCACGTCGCGCATCAGCCGGTCGTGGTCGTATTCGTCGCCCGCGGCGACCTGCAGTTCCTTCTCGATCTCGGCGGCCGGGTGCCGCGGCTCGCCGATCAGCGGTTCCCGGTTCAGGTCCCGGACGTGCTCGACGCGCACCGAGCGCACGCGATAGCGCGGTCCTTCGACGATCAGGAAGTCGAGGTCGACGGTCGAGCGATCCGGCGACACCCTCGCTTCGGTCAGGTCGACCGTGGCGTCGAGGAACCCGCGAGCCCGATAGAACAGCCGCAGCCGATCGAGGTCCTCTTCGAGCGTCTCGCGGCTCCAGGCCGAACCGGCGACGAAGCCACGCCGCGGGTCGAGCGACAGCCCGGCGTCGCGCAACAGGTAGTTGCCGGTGCCGAACAGGCCGAACACGGGATCGGCCGGGTAGCTGGCGTTGCCGAAGAAGCGCACCGTGCCGAGTGTGACCTCGGGCCCCTCGTCGACCGCGAAGCGCAACCGACGCAGCGGCCGGGACCCGGGCAGGGCTGCGGCCCCGAGTTCGTCGGCGGGCAGATCGGTGAGCGTCACGCCACAGAATGCGTAGCCATCGCGGCGGTAGCGCGCGATCAGCACCTTGCGCATCGCCTCGGCCTCGGTGCGCGTCACCTGGCGATCGGCGGTGATGCCGAGCAGGCCGTCGATGGTGGTCTTGTCGAGGTGCCGATTGCCCTCGAACACCACCTCGTCGTAGACCTCGACCTCGACCTCGATCACGAACTGCACGGCGATCTGGCCGTCGATCTCGGCGGCGAACCCCTGCACGACCATGCGTCGCTCGTCCCAGAGGCTGTTGCAGTCGTTGGCGACCCGGCGGGCCTCGAACGGTTGCCCCACCCGCGTCTGCAGGCTGCGCACGTAGGACTCGGCCGCCGCCGGATCGACCAGCAGCGCCGCATCGCCCTGCTTCGTCCCGCGCCGGAAGATCTGCAGCGACCGGACCAGCTTGCCCTCCATGTCCTTCACGGCTTCCTGGAAGTGCACGGGGTCCTGGCGGTCGACGCGCACGCCCCCCGGTCCCTGCCCCTGGGCCGGCAGGGTCGCGGCTGTGACCAGGGCGACCACCGCGGCGAGCAGCCCGCGGCCCGCACCGGCTGGCTCACTGCATCGGCTCGGCCTTGCGGGTGTAGTTCTCAAAACGCATGAACTCGCGGAAGAAGCGCAGCACGACCTCGCCGGTCGGACCGTTGCGCTGTTTGGCGATGATGATCTGGGCCAGGCCGGCGTTCTGCTCGGTCGGCTTGTAGTAGTCGTCGCGGTGCAACAGGATGATGACGTCGGCATCCTGTTCGATGGCACCCGACTCGCGCAAGTCGCTCATGCGGGGCCGATGGTCGTCGCGGTTCTCGACGTCGCGATTCAGCTGGGACAGCGCGATCACCGGCAGGGACAGCTCGCGGGCGATGCTCTTCAGGCCGCGCGAGATCGCCGAGATCTCCTGCTGGCGGCTCTCGAAGCGACCACCGCCGGTCATCAGCTGCAGGTAGTCGACCACCACGAGGCCGATCTTGTACTTCTGCTTCAACCGGCGGCACTTCGCGCGCAGCTGGGTGATCGAGATGCCCGGCGTGTCGTCGACGAAGATCGGCGTCTCGTAGAGCTTCGCCGCCTCTTCCTGCAGGCGCTTGTACTGCTGGTCGGTGATGCGGCCCTTGCGCATCGCCGAGCCGTCGATCTGCGACCGGCAGCAGAGCATGTTCTGGATGACCTGCTGGTTCGACATCTCGAGCGAGAAGAAGGCGATCGCCGCCCCGGTGTTGGCGGCGCGCTCCGTGAGGTTGAGCGCGAAGGTCGTCTTGCCCATCGACGGGCGCGCCGCGACGATGATCAGCTCGCCCGGCTGCAGGCCGCCCGTCATGTCGTCGAAGTCGTAGTAGTCGGTGCCGAGTCCGGTCAGGCGGCCTTCCCGTTCGCGCAGCCGGTCGATGCGTTCGAACGTCGACTGCAGCACGTCGGCGATGCTGACCGCGTCGCCCGATTTGTCCATGCGCGAGATCTCGAAGATCTGCCGCTCGGCTTCGTCGAGCAGATCCTTGGCCTCGGCTTCGTTGTCGTAGGCGCGCCGCGCCACGTCGAGGCAGGTCTCCAGCAGCTTCCGCGCGATCGCCTTCTCGCGCACGATCTCGGCGTGGTAGACGACGCCGGCCGCGGTCACCACGCTCTCCATCAGGTCGAGCAACTGCTCGTGGCCACCGGCTTCCTCGAACCGGCCGGCGCGGGACAACTCCTCGCCGACCGCGATCGGGTCGGTCGCGTGCCGCGTGTTGTACGCCGACAGCACCGCCTGGAAGATCATCTGGTGCCGAGGCAGGTAGAAGTCCTCCGGCTTCAGGAACGTCACGTCGGCGACGGCGTCCGGATGCAGCAACAGGGCCCCGAGCACCGAGCGCTCGGCCTCAAGGTTCTGAGGGACACCCCTACCGTCGAAGGTCTGCTTGAAGTCGACCATGGCGCAACCGCGGTGCTCCCTTAGCGGCCAAGCCGGCAAGCGCAAGGAACCGCTGTGTGGACAGCCGGTGGAAAGACGGGGAGAATCCGTGGAGGAGTCGGCGGGCACGCGCCCGCGTAGTGGTTCGGCAGCCGCACCGACTTCGCACCGGGAGTGCGGAAATCGGCCCGCGGCGCCAACCTTCAGACCACCACGCGCCCCTGGGTTGCGTCCCCCTCGAGCGCCACGACGCCGCGCGCGGCAAGTTCGGCCAACAGGTCGAGCGCCAGCTGGTAGTCGATCCGCAGCTTGCGCTGCAGGAAGCCAGCAGTGGCGCGCCGCGCCCCGACCACCAGGTCCACCGCCTCCTGAACCAGGCCCTCTTCGAGCCCCTGCGCGAAGAGGCTCTGCTGACGCCCGCTGGCGCGCTCGCCGTCGGCCTCGACCACTGGCGGACGCGGCTCGCTGCGCGGGATCGTGACCGGTGGCTCCACGGGCTGGACGACCGCCGGATCGGCACGCTCAGACTGCTCCAGCGGCTCCACCGACGCCGCGGGCAGCACATACGGTGGCTCGCCGGCCCAAGGTCGTTGGGCTTCGTCGAGGGAACGGTCCAGCGACGGCTCGCCCTCGGCGAACCTGGTCGGCCGCTCGGACGGGTCGGCGGCGCCTTCGGAAGAGGCGCCATCCGTTTCGTCGTCCTGGTCCACTTCGTCCTCGTCCAGATCGAACTGTTCGACCTCGACTTCGTCACCAACCGGACTCGCATCCGCGATGGCAGGCAACTCCTCCGACGCCAGCGCCGACGCCACCGCCAACAGTTCGGAGTCGAGCGGAGTCCCGTCGGAGCGAGCCTCGTCGGAGCGAGCCTCGTCGGACGAGTCGGCCGGCGCGGTCACGGCCGGCCAAGACGACGCCGGAGCCTCCGGAGGAGTCGGCGACAGCGGCGAGGCCACCGACGCCTCGAACTCGTCGCGCCGTTGCGCGGCCGGCGTCGTGGGTTCGGCGACAGGTTCGTCCGCGGGCTCGAACCGGGCGTAGCGACGAGCTTCTCGCAAGCGACGCCGTTCCAGGTAGCTCAGCGGGCGCTCCTCGTCGGCGCGCTCGAGCGGCGCCGAAGGCGACGTCGGCCGTTCGTCGCCGCGGTAGGCTTCGTCGACCGTCTCGGCCTCTGGCGACTGCCTTTCCTGAGCTTCGGCGGCTGCCGCGGCGGCCGCCACCGCGGCGGCGAACGACGCCGACGACGGCAAGGACTCGGCCGGGCGCGCGACGGCCTCGTCGGTGCTCGCCGCCGGAGTCGGGCGCAACGACGAGCCGAGCTGCCGCAGGTGCTCGGTGACACCGGCCTCGACCCCGGCTTCGTCGGAGGCAGAGGAACGGGCGCGCCACAGGCGTTCGAACGAGTCGGCGAAGAAGAAGTCGGTCGCGAGCAGCAAGGCACCGAGCGTCGCCGCCCACACCAGCAGCAAGCTCGGGTAGTAGCCGACCATGCCGACCAGCACGGAGCCGAGCCAGGCGCCCAGCTCGCCCTTCTGGGGCCCGGGCGCCACAGAGCCAGCCCCGAGGTTCAGGGCGACGCCCAGCAGCACGGCCATCGCCACGAGGCGGCCGAGGCGGCCGAGTGGGCGTTCGAGCTGGCCGGTCGCGAACCACAGCACGCTCCACACGGTGACCAGCAGGAAGAACAGCAGCGACGGAGCGAAGCCGACCGACTCGTAGAGCGCGATGTACCAGTGCTGCAGCAGCGACTTCGGCGCCACCGGTCCCTGCATGCGCTGCAGGTGGTAGTAGCTCAGCGACGCCATCGAAGTGACCGACACCCCCGCCGGCAGGATCTGCAGGATGCGCGTGGCGAGGGTCGGTGGCGGAGTCGATGTATGGTGGCCCAGCGTATTCACGTCGTTGCGCCCCTCCCGGGCGATGGATGCATCAGTCCGGCGCCACCGGACGTCGCCGACCGACTCTAAACGTTGCCCCAGTGCCCCACAAGCGATTGGGGACGAACGAGCGCGAGTCGCCAAGGGCCAGCACACCATTGGCCGGAACCCGCGAGCCAGTACCAGCCGGGCCGAGACCGGGGAACCAACATCCGACGAACCGAACCCTGCGCCGCACTGGGAGCTTCAGCGCGCGGCCTCGTCGTCACCATCGTCGCCGCCCGACCGCGCCGCGGCCTCTTCCCCGAGCGCAGCGCTGGCCCCACCCGCGTCGTCGTCCCCGCTCCCGGCGGTCGTCTCGTCCGCGGCCGCGGCGGCTTCGCCGTCCGCTTCGGCAACACCGTCCTCGGCGCCATCCGCATCGCCGGCTTCGGCTTCGGCCGCCTCGCGCAGCTCTTCGCGCGCGTGGTATTCCTCCAGCGTCATCAGCACGTCGCGCGACTTGCTGCCGACGAACGGCCCGACCAGGCCGTCCTCCTCCATCAGCTCGAGCAGGCGCGTCGCCCGCGTGTAGCCGACCGCCAGCGCACGCTGCAGCAAGGTCGCCGAGCCACGCTGCTGGCCGAGGATGATCTCGACCGCCTCGCGGTAGCGTTCGTCGCTGTCGGCGATCGACGGCCGCGAACTGCCCTGGGTCTGCACCAGGGACGGCGTGAACGACGGCTTCTGGCCCTTCTCCTCGAGGAACCGCACCACCGCCTGCATCTCGTCGTCCGCGACGAACGTGCCCTGCGCACGCAGCAGGGCCCCACCACCCGGCGGCATGTAGAGCATGTCGCCGAAGCCGAGCAGCTTCTCGGCGCCGTTGGCGTCGAGGATCACGCGCGAATCGATGCGGCGGTTGACCTTGAAGGCGATCTGGCACGGCAGGTTCGCCTTGATGATGCCGGTGATGACCTCGCTGCTCGGCCGCTGCGTCGCGAGGATCACGTGCATGCCGACCGCGCGCGACTTCTGGGCCAGGCGCTGGATCAGCTCCTCGACCTCGTTCGCGGCCACGTTCATCAGGTCGGCGAACTCGTCGATCACGATCACCACGTACGACAGCTGCACCCGCTCCGGATCGGGCTCGCGCTGCAGACGCTTCTGGAGCTCCTGCTGGCCGAGGCGGTTGTAGTTCTTGATGTGGTTGACGCCCGCCGCCGACAGCAGCGCGTAGCGGTTCTCCATCTCGTCGACCGCCCACTGCAGGACGCCCGGCGCCTTCTTCATGTTGGTGACGACGTCGCAGCAGAGGTGCGGCACCCGCTTGTAGGCCTGCAGCTCGACCATCTTCGGGTCGACCAGGATCAGCTTGACCTGCTCCGGCGTGCGGGTCATCAGGACCGACAGCAGGATGGTGTTGATGCACACCGACTTGCCCGAGCCCGTGGTGCCGGCGATCAGCAGGTGCGGCATCTTCGCGAGGTCCTCGACGATCGGATTGCCGCCGACGTCCTTGCCGAGGTAGAGCGGGATCGCGAGGTCCTCCGACCGGCCGAACTGGTCGAGCAGGTCGCGCATGTAGACCTTCTGCCGTTCGCCGTTCGGCACCTCGATGCCGATCGTGTCCTTGCCAGGGATCGGCGCCACGACGCGCACCGACACCGCCTTCAGCGCCGCCGCGAGATCCGACTCGAAGCCGGCCACCTTGTTGACGCGGATGCTCTCGTCCAGACGCAGCTCGTACTGGGTGACCGCCGGCCCGACCGACACCTCGACGATCTCGGCCTTGATGCCGAAGTTCGCCAGCTTGTTGACGATCGCCTGGCCGCCGCGCGCCAAGGCCTCGCCGGTCGCCGACGCGTCGTTGCCGACCGGCTCCTGGAACAGCTCGATCGGCGGGAACGGATAGTCCTCGAACGGCAACGTCGTCTGCGCCGTCTTCTTCGGCTTCGGCTTCGGCTTCGGTTTCGGCTTCGGCAGCAGCACGGCCGGCGGCGGCACGACGACCGTCGACGCCGTGGGCTCCGGCGCTTCGTCCGGTTCCTGACCTGGCTCCAGCTCCGCTTCGGCCGAGCCGCCGACGACATCCGCATCGCCTGCGCCGTCGTCACTCGCTCGCCGCCGCCCCTTGCGGCGGCCTTCGTCGACCCCGACCTCGACCAAAGGCCCCTCGTCGTCGTCGACCGGCTCGTCGGCGGCCGCTTCGCCAGCCGCTTCGCTCGAACCAGCCTCGGCAGTGCCGTTCGCCCGGCTGCGGCGCCGGCGCTTGCCCGAGCCTTCGTTCGTTGCCGCGTCCTCGGCTGCCCCAGACCGGTCGTCGGTCGCACTCTCTTCGCCGTCGTCGTCGGCGGCTGCGGGCGCCTTTCGGCCGTTGCGGCCCGATCCGGCCTCGCCCTCGAGCGTCTCGTCCGTCGTCGCCGAACGCGCACGCCGCCGGCGCCGCGACGAGCTCTGGGCCTCGTCGCCTGCGTCCTCCGCGTCGGCATCGACCGTGGTGCTGCCACCGCCAGCCCCGACGACCACCGGCGCGCCATCGCGGCGCAGCAGGCGCTTCCACAGCCGGTCGAGAGCTGCGAGGCTGCGCAGCAGCAACTCCGAGAACATCCACTCGGTGGCGATCAACAGCGCCACCAGTGCGCCGAAGCCGACCAGCAGGATGCGCCCGGTGCCGCCGAACGCAGCTTCCAGTTCGGGCGACACGACGCGCCCGAAGTTGCCACCGGCGCCGTACGGCGTGGTCTCGCCGGCGACCGCACTGCCGTCGGCGCCCGCGAACAGGATCGACAGCATCGCCGCGAACACGATCGCCCCGAGCGCCTTGATCGCGACGCGCTCGCAGCTGCGCCCGACGAACAGCCACAGGGAGCCGAGCAGCAGCAGCACGAACGGCACCCAGCCGGCGAGCCCGAGCGTGATCGTGAACCCGAACGCCAGGTAGTAGCCGACGACGCCGCCGAGATTGGCCGCCCCTTCGGTCGGGATCGACGCCCCGGGGTCGGCGAGCCGGAACGTCGCCAGGCTCAGCATGCCGTAGACGGCGACGCCGCAGAGCGCCAGCGCCAGCACCTCGCGCGCCCGCGGCGACAGGCCGGGCACGGGCGCTTCGTCGACCGGTACGAACCGGTGCGCACGCTTCTTCGGAGTCGACTCCGCCGCCTTGCCTTCGCTCTTGCTCACGTACAGCCCCTCGTTCGCCACAGGTGCATTGCCGCGGCGACGACGCGCGCCGCAGCGTCCTTCTTGTCGAGGCGCTCCAGCACCTCGTCGCGTCCGTCCGCATGGCACAGCACGAACTCGGCCGTGTCGCTGCCGATCGTGTCGTGCAGGTTGACCACCACCAGGTCGAGCTGCTTCCTGCGCAGCTTGTCGCGGCCGCGCGCGACCGCCGCGGGCAGGCCCGCAGCCGCCGACTCGAGCGCGAAGCCGACCACCACCCGGCGACCGCGCACGGCGGCGAGGCCGGCGACGATGTCGGGGTTGGGCACGAGGCGCAGCACCTGCTCGCCCGGCTGACGGGCCGGCTTGCCGAGCTGCCGTTCGGCCGGGCGCCAGTCGGCCACCGCGGCGGCGGCGATGCAGACGTCGCTGTGGGCGAACGCCTCGACCGCGGCGGCCTGCATCTCCAGCGCCGACACCACCGGCACGACGTGCACCCCGGGCGGCGGCTTCTCCTCGACAGGGCCCAGCACCAACGTGACGTGGTGGCCCGCGGCGACCGCGGCCGCGGCCAGGGCGCACCCCATGCGCCCCGAGCTGCCATTGCTCAGGAAGCGCACGTCGTCGAGATGCTCGCGGGTCGGACCCGCCGTGATCAGGATGGACACCATGCCCCCGCCAAGGGCGACCGGAACGGTCGCCACCGCCAGCCGTCCAATCGTAGTAACAGTCGGCCGGCGAGGGAGAAAAAACAGCACGGCGCCTCTAGGAATGGTCGCTCGCCGAATCCGCGACGAACGCGCCGCAATGCCTGCCGCCCAACCTTCCCGCCCCACCAGCGCACGCTGGCTGCTGCCCCTGCTCGCCGCCGTGCCGGCGTGCCACTCCCCCGACGCCAACAAGGAGGCCGCCGACCGCGAGGTCCTCGGCATCCTCGACCAGGCCTCGGCGCAGCTGACCGGCAGCCGGCGCCACATGCCGGTCGAGCGGCCGATCGACACGCTGCGACAGCGGCTGCTGCGCAACCACGAGCCGGTGCGGCTGTCGCTGGTCGACGCGCTGGACGTCGCGGCGGAGAACAGCCGCGACTACCAGCGGCAGAAGGAGACCCTCTACCTGTCGGCGCTGAACCTGACGCGCAGCATCAACGACTTCTCGCTGCGGTTCGGCGGCGGCGGCAGCGGCTCGGTGTCGGGCACCGCCGACGACAGTGCGAACGCGCGGCTCGGCGACGACCTGTCCGCCCAGGCGAACAGTGTCGCCGGCACCCGGATGGTCGCGAACTTCGTGCAGACGTTCCTGCGTTCGGTGCTGAACGGCGGCGGCTTCGACGGCAGCTCGATCCTCGACCTGACGATCACGCAGCCGCTGCTGCGCGGCTCCGGCCGCCGCATCGCGCGCGAGCCACTGACCCAGGCCGAACGCGACGTGGTCTACGCGATGCGCGACTACGAACGCTTCCGCGCCCAGTTCGCCACCGACGTGGTCGGCGACTACTGGACCGTCGTCCAGCAGATGCGCGACCTGGCCAACGTCGAGGCCACCTACCTGTCGCTGTCGCAGTCGCGCCTGCAGATCGAGCAGTTGTTCGACGCCGGCCGCCGCACCATCACCGACCTCGGCCGCGCCAAGCAGAGCGAGTTCTCCGCCGATGCCCAGCGCGTCACCGCGCAGAACCGGCTGCAGACCACGCTCGACCGGTTCAAGCTGACGCTCGGCCTGCCGGTCACCGCGAAGATCGAACTGGACCCCGGCGAGCTGGACCGGCTCAGCGAACGCGGCGTCACCACCGTCGAAATGGACGAGGCCACCGCGGTCGCGCTGTCGCTGCAGCGCCGCTACGACTTCCGCACCACGGTCGACGAGGTCGAGGACGCCGGGCGCCGGGCGCTGATCGCCGAGGACGCGCTGGGCATGCAGCTCGACTTCACCGGCGCGATCTCGGTGCCCGCCGAGAGCGGTCGCGGCCTCGACCTCGACTGGTCGCGCATCGACTGGTCGGCCGGCGTCGACCTCGACCTCGTGCTGAACCGCGTGCCGGTGCGCAACGCCTACCGCAGCGCGCTGATCTCCTTCGACCAGTCGATCCGCGCCCGCGAACAGAACGAGGACCAGCTGACCGCGAACGTGCGCAGTGCGCTGCGCGACATCCAGGCGGCGCTGGTCAGCTACCAGATCCAGTCGGAAGCCGTGGCGCTGGCCGGACAGCGTGTCGAAGCCACCACCGCCCTCTACGACGCCGGCCGCGTGCAAGCCCTCGAGAAGCTCGACGCGCAGGCGTCGCTGCTGAGCGCCCAGCTGAGCCGCAACCAGGCGCTGGTCACCTACGCGATCGCCCGCCTCGCCTTGATGAACAACCTCGAAGCGATCCGGCTCGAACCGCACGGCCTGCGGTTCGACCTGGACCTGCCGATGCCGCAACCCAAGACCGCGGAATGACGATGATGCCCCCTTGCCAGAGTCCGAACCGACTGTCGACCGCAGCACTGCTCGCCCTCGCCACCTTGCTGGCGGCCTGCGGCGGCACCAACTCGGACGCAGCGACCGACGCCAAGCTGTTCGAGGTGCGACGCGACGACCTGCCGATCACCGTGCGCGAGAACGCCGAACTGCAGGCGCTGCGCGAGACGCTGGTGCGGTCCGAGGTCGAGGGCCAGTCGACGATCATCTACATCGTGCCGGAAGGCACCCAGGTGAAGCAGGGCGAGAAGCTGGTCGAACTCGACGTCAGCGAACTGGTCGAGAAACGGGCCAACCAGGCGATCTCGGTCGCCAAGGCCGAAGCGGCGCTCACCCAGGCGCGCAAGGAGAAGGAGATCCTGCAGAAGGAACTGTCGACCAAGCTGAACACCGCGCTGTCGAACCTGCGCATCGCCGACATGGAGCTCGAGAAGCTGCTCGGTCGCACGTCGAGCGGTCGCAGCGAAGGCAAGAACCGCGACATGATCGAGCGCCTGCGCGCGCTCGTGAACCCGCCGCCGGCTCCGCCGAACCCCGCCGTTCAGGAACCGGCCGGCGGCGACGCCGGGCCGCCCTCGACCGACCTCGTGCGCACCGTCGATCCGCACAGCTACGCCGGCCTCGTCGACAAGGTCTACGAACTGCTGCTGGTCGACGAAGCGACGACGAAGACCACCGACCCGGCGGCGCTCGCGGCCCTGCGTCGTGGCGCCGAGGATCGCGACATGGGCGACATGGCCAACAAGATCCTGCAGCAGGCCGACGCCATCAAGCTGGCGATGGCCGACCTGAAGGTGAAGGAGGACACCTACGGGCACAGCCGGCGCCTCGCCAAGAGCCAGTTCATCACCCGCAGCGAACTGGAGAAGGACCAGCTGAACTACCAGTCGCAGATGTCGAAGGTGTCGCTGGCGTGGAACGATCTCGACCTGCTGGTGAACTACACGCTGGCCCGCGAACGCATCAAGCTGACCCAGGACCGCGACAACGCCGCCCTCGAGCTCGATCGCGTCAAGGGCAGCAACGAGGCCGCCGAGATCAAGGCCGACAGCGACCTGTCCAGCAAGGTCGCCGAGTTCCAGCTCGCCAAGGAGCGGCTCGACAACCTCGACCGGCAGATCAAGAGTGCGGTGATCGTCGCTCCCACGCCCGGCACCGTCGTCTACGCGCGCATCGACCGCAACCGCGGCGGCGGCGAAGCCGTGCGCGAGGGCATCCAGGTGCGCGAGCGGCAGGAACTGATCATCCTGCCCGACACCACCAAGATGCGCTGCCAGGTGAAGGTCCAGGAGGCACAGGTCGACAAGGTGATGCGCGGCCAGGCGGCGACGATCACCGTCGAGGCCTTCCAGGGCGAGACGTTCCGCGGCCGTGTATCCAGCGTGGCACCGGTCGCCGACAGCAACAGTGGCTGGATGACCAGCGACCGCAAGGTCTACACGACGGTCGTCGAGCTCGACAGCGACAACCCCGACGGGCGGCTGCGTTCGCGCATGGCGGCCAACGTCACCATCATGGTCGACACGGTGAAGGACACGCTGCCGGTGCCGCTGCAGGCGATCCAGCGCGACCGCGCCGTCAACTACGTGTGGAAGAGGACGCCCGAGGGCCCGAAGGACGTGCGCATCCGCGTCGGCCGCCAGAACACCGAACGGGTCGAGGTGCTGGAAGGGCTCGCTCCGGGCGACGTGATCTACCTGACGCCGCCGGAGAACGTCACCGCACCGAAGTACGAACAGCCGGTGGTCGAGACGCCCGCATCGCAACCGACGCCGACACCGACCGGCGCCGATCTCGCCAGCTCGGTGCCCGCGCCGAACGGAGCCGGCGCCGACGGGGCGCGCCGGCCGCGCCAGGGTGGCGGCATGGGCACGCGCAAGAAGTTCGCCGAGATGACGCCCGAGGAGCTGCAGCAGGCGAAGGACCGGCTCGACGGCATGGCGACCATGATCGACCGCTTCCGCGAGCAACTCGGCGATGACGGGGCCAAGGACCTGGAGACCAAGGTCGCCGACCTGCGCAGAGCGCTCGACGCCAACGACCTCCCGGCCGCCCAGGTGGTGCAGGACTCGATCAGTGCGAAGCTGCGACCGTTGATGGGTGCAGGCCGAGGCGGCCCCGGCGGTGGCCCAGGGCGCAACGGCGGCGGCAACGGCGAAGGGGGCGGCGGCGCCCCCAACGGCGGCAACTGAGCGCATCCACCGTGAGCACCGAACGCCCCGTCATCGCCGAGTTCGTCGACGTGCACCGCCACTACGTGATGGGCAAGGACAACGTCGTCCGGGCCCTGAACGGCGTGTCGATGCAGGTTCAGAAGGGCGACTACCTCGCCATCATGGGCCGCTCGGGCTCCGGCAAGAGCACGATGCTGAACATCCTCGGCTGCCTCGACCGGCCGACCAGCGGCGAGTACCGCGTCGGCGGTCGCGACGTCAGCCGACTCGGCGACGACGAGCTCAGCGACGTGCGCGGCCGCGAGATCGGCTTCATCTTCCAGTCCTTCAACCTGATCCCGCAGCTGACCGTGCTCGAGAACCTCGAGGTGCCGCTGTTCTACCAGGGCCGCGTCGGCCCCGAGTCGCGCAAGAAGGCCGAGTACCTGGCCGAGCGCGTCGGCCTCGGCAAACGCCTCGAACACCGCCCGCTCG
>JAEUHU010000352.1 GCA_016793305.1 Planctomycetota bacterium | reverse complement strand
CGGGCGTTGGGCTCGCCTCGCCAGAGGTCGAGCAGGAAGCGCCGAGAACGGCAGCGGTCAGAGAGGCAGCGAGAAGGCGCGAATGTTCGAGAGCCATCGGTTCACGCTCGGTGCATGCGAGATTGCTGCAGGCCGTTGCTGAGGTTGGTGGGGGAGTCGCAACCACAGCTCTCCACGCGACAACAAGCGATCGGGGGACCAGACGATGAGGGCATCGCCGCCGTACCGAGGGACGTGTCGGAACGGCACCGACCGAGAGGGACTTGCTACCGCGAAGAGACCAAGATCCACGTCGGGACCGGGCGGACCCGACGCAGGGTGCCGCAGGTTAGCCACGACGCGAAGATCCTGCCAGCGCTTTTCTTGCCGGCTTGGAGGCTTCTTGGCCGCCTTGCGGCGTCGGACGTGGCACGCGTTCGGGCCGGGTCGCGGGGCCGGGGTGGTGGGTTCGACGCGACCCCGGTGGGGCCGAGCAGGCTCGCAGTCCCGTGGGAGCGGAAGTGCCGCTTGCCGGAAACGGCAACGGCCACCCCGAATGGGATGGCCGTTGGGTTGGCTTGCAGCCCGCCGCGGGCGCTCTCGTTCCGGTGCCGGGGCTGGCCCTGCACACGACAGGTCGACGAACGCTACGCGGCTTCGAACGTCACTTGGCGCCGAGGCCGCCGCCGAAGTTGATCTCTTCGAAGCCGGCGGCCTTGCAGGCATCCGCGGTCTTGGCGACGTCTTCGTAGTAGGTGCCCGGGTAGGCCTCGATCACGCAGGGCATCTTCTTCTTCGTGCCCGGGTTGGCGAGGTCTTCGACCATGCTGTTCGGGTCCTTGGCGATTCGGGTCAGTTCGACCTGGGCTTCGGTCAGGCTGCTGAACGGCTTCGGGCCGACTTCGTAGCGCACCCGGTGGCCATCCAGCTTGAAGCGGTAGAGGCGCCCGGTGCTCTTGTTGATCATGCCCGGTCCGCCGGCTTCGTACTTCGGCGTGCCGGCGGCTTCGACCAGGATCTTGACCGCGACCTGCTCCTGGGGGGGCACCTGGTCGTTCGAACTGCCCTTGTCCTTCGGCAGGTAGGCGGCGAGCTTCGACTCCAGCACTTTGAAGTCGATGCAGATGAAGAAGATGATCATCAGGAACACGACGTCGATCATCGGCGTCATGTCCGGCTTGACTTCTTGTTGGGCGTCGTCGAGAGCGCTCATTGGACCTTCCTCGGGTTCTTCTCCTTGGTCTCCTTGTCCAGCTCGGACAAGGCCAGCTCGACCTTGTGGAAACCGACGTCCTGCTGGCTGCACTGCTTCATGACCTCACCGACGTAGTGCCATTCGGTCCACTTGTCGGCGCGGATCAGGATCGGGTCGTCGATCAGCGCGATGGTACGGCTGCCGACCTTCTCGTCCTTCAGCTTGAGGGTGCCCTTGCGCAGGCCCGTTTCGCGGATGTCACGCAGCAGCTGGCGGATCGGGGTGTAGTCCTTGCCGTGCTCGCGCGGGCTGTAGGCGACCTTCTGGTTGTAGACGACACTGCCGTCCTGCAGCACGTTGATGATCGGACGGGTCGGAGAGGGCTGCTCGTCGGGTTGGATGAACACGGCGCGTGGCAGCACCAGGTCTTCGAGATTCTTCTGGCTCAGATCGATGACCAGGACGAAGAAGATCATCAGGAGGAAGACGCAGTCGATCATCGGCGTCATGTCCATCTGGACCTCCTCTTGGACGATTTTGGTGACTTCGGACATTCGTTCGCTCCGTAGCTACCCCTGCGGGGTCGCTGTCTGGGAGAAGGAGTTCGGTTCGTCGGTTCGCGGCGGGAGAGGCCGCCGCCCGGTGGAAACGAACGGGGTGGTAGCCCCGTTCAGTTCTTGCCCCGGAAGCGCTCGAACAGCTCCTCGCTGATCGCGTTGATCTCGGTCGAGACGCGAATCACGCGGTTGCGCAGCGTGTAGAACGCGACGCTGACCGGGATCGCGACCGTCAGCCCCAAGATCGTGGTGATCAGTGCCATCTTGATGCCGCTCGCCAGCTGGGCCGGACTCACCGAGCCACCCGACTTCGCGATGACACCGAAGGTGACGAACATGCCCGTCACCGTGCCGAACAGGCCCATCATCGGCGCCAGGGCTGAAAGCAGCGACAGCCAGCCGATCTTCTGGAACAGCTTGACCGACTCTTCGGTCTGCATCTCGCGGAGCGTCGCCTGGATCGTGTCGAAGGCGTGATCCCGCTTGCTGAGGCCGGCGCCGATCACGTTGCTCAGGTAGCACCGCGTGCTCTCGCAGCTCTGGGCGGCACCCTCGAAGTCGTCCTCGTTGAAGAACGCCTCGATGTTCGCCAGCAGGTCCGGCGGAGCCAGCTTCTCGCGCGTGATCGAGATGAAGTTCTCGATGATGAGGGCCACGGCCACGATCGACATCAGCACGATGATGTAGCCGACCAGGCCGGCGTTCTCGTACTTGAACACCTCGACGATGACGCTGTCGCCTTCGGGTTCGGAAGCGGCGGCGGGGTCCTGGGCCAGCAGGGTGGTCGCGAACAGGAGGGGGGCAGCGACGGCGAGCAGACGCACGAACGGGACGTTCTTCAGGATCATGGACGGTTGGCCCTGCGTCGCACGCAGGGAGTGAGAGGGGCTTTGGATGGGTGGGGTGGGAGTTTGCTGCGGGGCGCGTCCCGTGCAAGGGCCGCGCGCGGAAAGTGCGGGCTGTCGAGCTTCGATCAGCGACCCAGCTCGAGCTTGGCGAGCGCCGCGAACCGCGAGGACGGGTAGTTGCTCAGGACCAGCTGGAAGTAGGCGTTGGCGCGCTGGCGGAAGCTGTCGCCTTCGTGCTCGACCCCGAGCTCGAGCAGGCAACGGCCGAGATAGTAGTTGGCCTTGGCCGACGCCTCGCCCGCCTGCCGGTCGAGCACGCTGGCCTTGGCGAGGCTCAGTTGCGCCCGACGGAAGTCGCTCGGCTTCTTGCTGGCCTGGGCGGCGTGGAAGATCGCTTCGCCGGCCCCGGCATGGCCGACCGGCACCAGCAGCGGTTCACGGCCACTGGTCAGGTCGAGGAAGAACGACTCGGCGCGGCCGAAGTCCTTCTCGACCAGGTAGGTCTCTCCTTCGCCGACCAGCGCCTGGGTCTTGAGCTCGCGCAACTCCGCGTCGGCCGGCGAAGGCTTGCCGAGGGCCGCGTCCGCGGCCGTCGCGGTGCTGGTGAAGGCCGAGCGGGCTTCGCCGCCCTTGCCGTCGGCCAGCAGGGTCATCGCCAGTTCGAACTTGGCCCGGGCACTCCAGACCGCCCCGAACGAATCGCGCAAGGCGCGTTCGTCGAGCTCGCGCAGCGTGGCGGCGGCAGCGCCGCCGAGGCCGGCGAACCGCTCGGCCCGGCCTGCCAGCAACATCGCCTCGGGCGTGCGCCAGTGGTTGACGTGATCGGTGAGCCACTTCTTCGCCCGTTCGGCGGCCG
Organism: Planctomycetota bacterium; assembly: GCA_016793305.1. The sequence continues at coordinate 22,989 of JAEUHU010000352.1, read as the reverse complement.
TGGCCGCAGCGTTCCGGTCGGTGCCGGCGGCAGCCACCGCGGCCTTGACCAGGAAGAACTCGGCGTCGGTCTGGATCAGGGGGCGGTCGGTCTTGACGTCGCCGAAGAACTGGGTCGCGGCGGCGAAGTCGCCACGCTGCAGGGCGCTGCGGCCGGCGAGGAAGCTCTCCGGCAGGTTGCCCCACTCGACGTCGGCGACGAGCGACGCCGGCAACTCGAAGTCGTCCTTGCCGGCGTTGCGCTTGCCGCGCACTCCGGTCAGCAGCAACTCGCTGATCTCGAGCCCACGCATGCGCGCCCCGTCGGTGCGCAGCAGGACGTCGTTGTTCTTCTGGGCGGGAGCCAGCGGCGCCAACAAGGCGGCGGCCAACAGCAGGGAGATGGTGCGCATCGGAAGGGCCGGGTCAGTTGCGGTTGTTCATGAAGTACTTGTGCAGACGCAGGCCTTCGACACCGAGCGTCTTCAGGGTCGCGAAGTCGTCGGTCGAACGGGTCGAACCGTAGAGCATGTTCGCGAAGCTCTTGAACTTCTCGTCCTTGGCGCTGGCCTGGCGCGCGAACCAGTAGGCCTCCCACTGCATGCGGTACCACTCGAGGCTGAACTTGCGCATGTCGGGGCTCTTCGACTTCGGGTTGTAGAAGTCCGCCATGTACTTGTTGTAGGCGTCGACCGGACGATCGAGTCCTGGCACCCGCAGGGCGCGGCCCGTGCGGTCGAACTCGAACCAGCCGCCCAGCGCGCGTGCAATCTGGCGCTTCAAGTCGATGCGCTGCGGATTCGCCGCCTCCGCGGCTTCCAGCATGGTCAGCGCCTCGTCGAACTTGCGCAGCTGCAGCAAGGCCTCGCCGACCATCGGGCGGATCACCTGGTCGAGTACGCGCTTCGTGGAGTCGGCCGAGTCGCTCTCGTAGAGCTCGAGGGTCTTCTTGGCGACTTCGCTGACGCGCTCCCACTGCCGCAGCTGTTCGCAACTCTGCGCCGTCGCGACGAGCACGCCGAGCTGCGGCTTCGGGGCGCCGGCGATGTAGTCGAGGCCGAGCGCCACGAGGCTGGTCTGCACCGCCTCGAGGTCCGCGGTGGCCTTGTCGATCGTCTTCTCGTCCTTGCCGGCCGCGATCAGCTTGTCGAGCTCTTCGCCCAGCGTCTTCACCTGACCCTGGTACTCCCGGAACAGGTCGATGGCGAGGCGCGAGGCACGGGCCGGATCGATGGCCTTGACGCGCACGCGCACGGCCTCGGCCTTGTCGAGCATCGCCTGGTCGGCGTAGAGGCGACCGAGGTACTCGAGGGCGATCGGCACGAAGTTGCCGCCGTCCTTCTCGTGGTTGGCGACGAAGGCCTCGGTCAGCGTCGTGGCCTTCGGGTACTTGGCGAGGTCCTTCTCGATCTTCGGTTCGGTCGAACCGCGGGCCTCGAGGTAGGCCATCTGCATCTCGGTGAACTCGGTCTCGAGCAGGGCCACGACCCGGGTCTGCTGCCGCGCCGTGTCGCGCGCGTCGATCTCGTTCTCCTTGGTCCAGGCCTTGTACTGGTCGAACGCGGCGCGCGCGGCGGCGAGGTCGCCGAGCAGGGCATGGCAGCGGCCGATGTTGACGCGCGCTCGTTCGTACCAGAGGAACTTCTCGTCGATCTGCTGGTACTGGGCGATCGCCTCCGCGTACTTCTTGTCCTGGAACAGGTCGTTGCCCTGCTTCCAGAACAACTTGGCGCCACCGCCGACCGAGTAGGTCTTGATCAGTTCGGCGGCTTCGTTGTAGAGCCCGTCGAACTCGGTGGCGTTCTTGGTCTGGCGCTTGAGCGCAGAGATCGCGCGATCGAGGGCGTCGGCGGTGTCGCTGGCGCGCTTCTCGTCGTCGCCACCCTGGCGTTGCAGGCCTTCCTTGAACGCGAGGATCGCCTCCAGGTAGCGATCGCTCAGGCCGTAGGCGGTGCCGAGCAGCTGCCACGACTCGAGGCCGAGCTGCTTCTGCTCCTCGCCGGTGAACAGCGGGATCGTGCGCCGCAGGCCCGAGATCGCGACCTCGTAGTTCTTGTTCTGGAACTCGCCCTTGGCGATCTCGAACAGCAGCGAGCCGTTGGCGAGGGTCTTGTGCACGCCGAGGATGTCGCGCAGCACGGCCTTGGCCCGCACGCCGACGAAGTCGTTCGGGTGCTTGTCGTTGATGCGCTTCACCATCGCCATCGCGTCGGCGACCTTCTGGGTCTCACCGGTCTCGGCGAGGAACTTCGACTCGGCCAGCAGCATCAGGTGGCCGAACTCCTCGTTGACGGCGTCGAACAGGTCGGCGTCCTTCTGGCCGAAGTCCTTCATCTGCTTGCGGAACTGGGCGAACAGGTCCGCGGTCTCCGGGCTGCCCTGGGCGAGCATGACCTCGCCGGTGCGCACGTAGACCTCCTGCAGCATCGTGAACATCGCGTACTCGAGGCCCGGATCGAGGTCGAGTTCGCCCTTGGCCGAGGCCTCGAGCGACATCGCGATCGAACGGATCGTGCTCTGGTAGCTGGTGATCGCCTCGGCGACCTTGCCGTCGACCTCGCGGCACTGCGCGATCTCGAACATCGCGCGCATGCCGACGTAGGTCTCCTCGCCGGCTTCGAAGACGAGCTCCTCGAGTTCGCGGATCGCGCGCTCGACCAGCACGCTGCGGTTCTTCTTGTCGGCGCGCGCCTGCTCGCGCGTCAGCACGCCGATCTGCAGCCACATCTGGTTGCGGCGGCCGAGCATCTCGTCGTTGCCCTGCAGGCTGTCGCGCAGGCCCTTGCAGGTGTCGATGCCGGCCTCGAACACCTTCATCGCGTCCAGCTCGAGTTCCTTGACCCGCTCCGGATCCTCGTTGCGCGCGATCTCCAGTTCTTCGATCAGGAACTTGCCGTAGTCGGCGGATGCTTCGGCGAGCGTGATGCGGGCGGCGAGCTGCACCTTCTCGTCCTTCGACATCTCGATCAGCCGCTTGCTCTGCTCGACCGTCTCCTTGAACAGGGCGCGCTGCTGCACACGATCGCTCTTGCTGCGCGCCCCGGTGTAGGTGATCTCCACCGCGAGCTGGGCGATGCGGTCCTGGTCGGCCGCATCGCGGAACTCGGTGGCCAACCGCTCGGCCTCCGTGCGAGCGAGCTCGACGAAGCGCATCTCGCGGGCCAGGCCGCGCACGAACTCGAGTTCGCGCTGCAGCTTGTCCTGGGCCACCAGGGTCGGCCCGAGCAGGGCCGGGCACATGGCGCCGAGCGCCACCGAGAAGCAGAGACTCTTGAGGTCGAGGACGCGCCTGCCGTAGCTACCGATCACGAGCGGACTCCGGAGAAGGTCTGTGGTGTCAGGACGAACCGGAACGGACCGCGCCGCACAGGGCGTGTGCGACGGCGGGTTCGACGAGCCCACCCGGGCACCGAGGGGGGGCTGCGTCACAGAGGGGAACGAAGGAGCATAGCGACGCGTTCAGTGTGTCGCCAACCCGGCGCCCGCCGCCCACCAGGAGTGCGTGGTCGGTCTGACGAAGGCGGAGGCCTGCAGGACTCGGAGCGCGGCGATCGATCGAACCTGCCGCCGGCCGCGGATCCGCGCGGATCGCCCGGCGCCAGGTCTCGAACCGGGGCTCAGCGAGCCCCAGCCTGCAGCAGCCGCGGATCCGGCTCGTGCTCGCTCATCAGCACGATGCGCGAGGTGATCAGGATGAGCACCTTGCGATTCTGCACCGACTGGCCCTGGCTGGTGAACAGCCAGCTGAGGCCGGGCAAGCTGCCGAGCAGCGGCACGGTCGACTTCAGGTTCTGGCGCTCGACGAGCCGCATGCCGCCGAGCATCACGGTGCCGCCGTCGGGCGTGGTCAGGGTCGTGCGAACGGTCTGCCGCGTGACCTGTGGCAGCTGGATCGAAACGGGCTGGCCGACACCGAGCGTCGTGGTGAAGGTCGGGATCGGTTCCTGCAGTTCGATCAGCGTCGGGCGCACTTCCATCGTGATGAAGCGCAGTTCGCTGTCGACCACCGGCCGCACGTCGAGGGACACACCGTCCTGGACGACGCCGATCTCGGGGTTGGCCACCGAGGCGCCCTGCGCGATCTCGACGCTGAAGTCGCGGATGTAGGCCTGCTGGCGCAGGCTGAACATGTGGGCGCGCGTGTTGTTGTAGACCAGCAGGCGCGGGGCGTCGACCTGCTCGCTGCGCTCCTTCTTCGAGACGGCGCGCAGCACCACCTCGACCTCGGTGTCGTCGAGGAACGCGTACTGGAGCGACAGGCCGCCGGAGTTGGTGAGCCCGGAATCGTTGGCCAGCACGCGGCTCCTGCCGCCGAGCGTCTGGTTGTAGAGGTTCTCGACGCGCGCCATCGCATCGCCGTCGCCGCCGTCGTCGAAGAAGATGCCGGGCGTCGTACCCGTGCCGATCGTGCCCGGTGCGGCCGGGTTCGACGTGTTGCGCGGGCCGAAGTCGTCGAAGCCGGTGTTCTGCCGGTCGCCGAGCTTCTCCAGGCCGCGGCCGGCGACGCCCTGCGACGCCTGGTTGCCGAGGCCACGCAGGTCGATGCCGACATCCTCGAGGAAGCTGTCCTCGACCTTGAGGAAGCGCGTTTCGATGTCGATCTGGATGCCGACGTGGCGGCGCAGGTCGGCGAGGAACTTGGCGACCTCCTGCTGGGCCTGGCGGTCGGCGAGCACGTAGAGCGTGCCCTGTTGTTCGACCGTCTTGACGTCGAAGGTGTTGTCCTCGAAGCGCGCCGGCCGGATGGTCGACTTGATCAGCTCGCCGAGCTTGGTCTCGTCGAACAGCGTCGGCTTCTCGTTCTCGATCTCCTGCTGGAAGGTCGGGGTGTCGTCGTTGGCCGACGGGATGCGCAGGTTCGGGCCCGGCTTGCCGTTGATCTTCTTGATCAGGTCGCCGACCACGTAGGGCTGCAGCACCAGGTCGTCCAGGCTGATCGCAGTCTGCTCCGTGACCAGGTAGACCATGCCGTTGCGCACCCGGGCGACGACGCCCGTCTGCAGTTCGATCGCCTTCAGCGCTTCCTGGATCGTCCCGGCCGGGACGCGGAAGTCGGTCAGCGTGGTCTTGTCCTCGCCGAGGTCGGTCGCTTCCTGGGACACCAGGAAGGTCACGTTGGTCATGTTCTGGAAGTAGGCCGCCCAGTCCTGGAGGCTGGCGCGCGAGATCTCGACCGAGGTGCGGCGCTGCAGGATGCGGCGCACTTCCGTGTCGCCGGGGGACTCGGCCTGCGCCACCGAGGCGAACTCGGCGGGCTTGCGCTTCAGCACTTCCTGCCAGCGCTCGGCGTCGAACACGACCGTGTCGGTCTGCGGCACGGCGCTCTGGCGCAGCTCGTTGAAGGTCTGGTGCCACTCTTCCCGGGCCCGGTCGCGGTGGCCTTCCACCACACTGTTGTGGCGAGCCGAATCGGCCAGCTCGCGCAGCTCACGGGCCCATTGCTTCAGCTTGTCGTCCTCCTGGCCGCGGTCCGGCACCAGGTCGTCCGAGCCCGCCTTGCTGGACTCGGCGAGGATCACCAGTGCTTCGTCGATGTTCTGGATCGCGGCTTCGTAGCGCCGCTCCATGAAGCTGGTGTTGGCCTGCCCCAAGAAGAGGCGGGCCTTTTCGCGCGCCCGGTACTTGTTGGCCGCCGCGAGCCCGGCGAGCTCCTGTCGCGAGCGCGCCGCCTGCTGCTCCTGCATGCTCTGTTCGGCCTTGGCGCGGGCTTCGAGCGCCTGCTGGTAGCGCGTCTCGGTCAGCTTGCGCAGGGGGTCGTTCGGCTGCATGTAGGGCGAGTAGCTCGCCATCAGCCGCGCCGCCTCGAACCGTTCGATCGCCTGGTCGAACTTGCCGTCCTGCAGCAGCGCGTCGCCGAGCCGCAGGTCGGTCTCGACCTGGTTGCGCTCGCGTTCGCGCTTGATCGCGTCGATCCGGAACAGTTCCTCGGGCGAGCTGCGTTCGGTCGCGCGCGGCACGTCGCCGAGCACGGTGTTGCAGCGATTGACGATGTCGCGGGCCTCGATGTTGGCCGGATCGAGGCTCAGTACGTAGGCCGCTTGGTTGCGCGCGTCTTCGAACAGGCGCAGCTCGAGGCTGCGGCGTGCTTCCTCGAGCGTCTTGCCGATCAGGCCGCGGCTGTCCCGCTGCGCGCCCGGTTCTTGCGGATCCTGTTGGCTGGTGGTGGGGTTGGCCGGCGTCGCCAACGGCTGCCCGTTGTCATCGGCCGTCCGGGGATTGGTCTCCGCAGGACCACCGGAACACGCGGCGAAAGCAAGCAGGGACGATGCAACGAGGCCGCGCAAGCGCAGGGACTGGACCTTGATCATGCTGGGAAGCCTGCAGAAGTGGCGATCTGGGAGAACGGCATCTGGGAGATGGCGCACGATGTGCCGTCGGAGCACCGGTTGCGACGCCTGCATGCCACAGACGTGCGCAGAGAGGGGCGATGCGCAACGGTCACAGCGAGCACTCCTGCGCCGTCGAGGGACGCTACCAGGCCGCAGGAGTGGCGGGACCGTAGCGAGGTCGGGAAAGCCGGTCAAGGTTGCTGCCGGCCCGTTCCGCACGAGCTCGGCACGGCGAAGCGACCCACAGTGCGGCACTTCGCGCGTTCTGGAGGCCGGCGCGGGTCCGCGCGTCCGGTCCGGATCGGGTGGCGGCCTCTACCCGGCCGGTGGTGGGACCTCGGGGCGGCCCAACAGCCGGTTCACCCGCTTGATGTCGTCCCAGGTCTCGCGCTTGTGGGCCGGTTCGCGCAGCAGGTAGGCCGGGTGCCACGTGACGACCACCGGGATGCCTTCGTAGGCCAGGTCGCGGCCGCGCAGGGCGGTGGTCGACGCGGTGGTGGCCAGCAGGTTCTGGGCTGCGGTCCGGCCGAGGCAGACGAGCACCTTCGGCCGGACGATGGCGATCTGCTGGCGCAGGAACGGCAGGCAGGCGGCGACCTCGTCGGGCTCGGGCACCCGATTGCCGGGCGGCCGGCACTTGTTGATGTTGGCGATGTAGACCTCGCTGCGCTGCAGGCCCATCGCCCCGCTGAGGATGCGGTCGAGCAACTGGCCGGCTTCGCCGACGAACGGTCGCCCGGTCTGGTCCTCGCGGGCGCCGGGGGCTTCGCCGATGAACATCACCTCGGCCGCCGGATCGCCTTCGCCGAACACCGTGTGCTGGCGTCCTTCGTGCAGCTTGCAGCGGGTGCAGGGCTGCACTTCCCGCCGCAGTTCCTGCAGCAGGGCGGCCGGGTCGCCCCTGGTCGTCGCCGCTGGCGCCACGAGCGGTGGGGGCGGCGGCGGGGCTTCCTGGGGTAGGGCTGCCGGGAGTGGCGCGAACGGGCGTGGCGCGACGGCCATTGCCGCGTCGGTCGGCGCGGTCGCCGCGGGCGCGGCCTGCGCCGTTCTTTCGGCCACCGTGCCCGGCGGCAGTGGCAGGTCGCTGCCGTAGGCCTGCGCCGCCAGTTCGAGGTGCTGCCGCAGGTGCCGCCGTTCGATCACCACGAGGCGCGTTCTAGCCGCGCCACGGATCGGCGGCCACCGGATAGTCGGGCGCGCGAGGGAACAGCCCGTAGCTGTGCGCCAGGCTCGGCAGCTCGCCGAGCGCCAGCACGCTGTGCCAGGCGACGTCGTCGATGCCGTGCGAGGGCAGCAGGATGCTGTCGCCGGCGTGCAGCACGAACAGCGCCGCCCGCGCCGCCAGCTCGGCGGTGAACGCGGCATCGCGGTTCAGCAGCCGCCACAGCCGCCGGTCATCGCCCTGGTCGAGGGCCGCCATCGCCAGCCGTTCGTCGCGGGCGTGCCCCGCCCGGACCAGCAGGCGGGCGAGCCGGCGCTTGCCGATCGCGAGCCACGCCGTGTGGCCCTGGAGCTGGCTGAAGCAGACGCCGAGTTGCCCGGGTTCGGCGTCGTGGTGGAACACGGCGCCCCCGTCGGGGGCGTTGTTGTAGAGGATGCGCTCCGACATCCGGTACGGCCGCGCCAGCAGCGCGTCGAGCGTGCGGCGCAGCGGTGCGCAGGTGAGGATCGCGAGGCACTCCGGGAACGCGCGGGTCGCGAACTGGTCGACCCAGCCGGCGGTCAGGTCGCTCGCCTGCATCCAGTCCTCGAGCCGATCGGCGCCGGCCGAGAACCGGATCCGCAGCGAACGGTCGCTGTCGTCGTGGGCGATCCAGGCGAGCATCGCCCACAGATCCTGCGCCACGACTTCGCCGCCGGGGGCCGCGTCGACGAACACCCGTTCGATCTCGCGCGTGTCGACCTTGTCGACGGTCGAGCCGGCGTAGCGCAGCTCGTCGTCGTCGGCGAGGCGGCGTTCGAGTTCGTCGAGCAGGCGGCCGCCGCGCCGCAGCCGGTCGAACATGCGCAGGCTCGCGGTCACCGACCCGGCCACGCGTTGCGGGGCCTCGCCGAGCACCCCGGGCAGGAACACCGGCTCGCCGGCGCGCCAGCGGGCGAGCGCTTCGGCGCTCGAGGGGGCTCGCCGATCGACCTCGACGGCGAAGCCGAGCTCGGCGCCGCGGCGGTGCAGCGGCCAGACGGCGCGGCCGCGGCGGCGCAGTGCGGCGACCAGGTCGTGCTGCTCGGGTGCGAGATGGCGGGCGTGGACGGGGAGCAGCACGCCAGGGAGATTGCCCGCCGGCAGCACTGGCGCAAGCGTTCGTCGCTACGCTCTTCTGCCCCCTCTGCCATGAACGACTCGACGGAACCGCCGCGCGCTGCCCTGGGTGTCGCCGCGACCACGCTGCTCGCCGTACTGCTCGCGGCCATCGCCTACGGGCCCGCGGCCGTCGGTGCGCAGCTGCTCGGCTTCGACGATCTGGCCTTCTTCGGCCAGTGGAACGACGGCTTCGCCACGCCGACCAACCCCGAGTTCCTGCGCGGCATGGCGGCGGTGTTCGACCCGACGCAGCCGATCGCCAATGCCTACCTGCCGGTGGCGCACCTGTCGCTCTACGTCGACTTCGTGCTCGCCGGGACCGCCCCGCTGTGGCCGCACCTGCACGCGCTGCTGCTGCACGGTCTCGTCGGCGCGGCCCTGGTGCGGCTGCTGCTGGGTCTCGGTCTGCGCACCCCGGCAGCCTGCGCCGCCGGCGCGCTGTTCCTGCTGCACCCGGCCCTCGCCGAATCGGTGGCGTGGGTCAGCGGGCGCAAGGACCTGTTGTCGGGGTTGTTCGTGCTGCTGGCGCTGCAGCTGGTGGTCGCGCGGGCCCGGGCACCGCGAGCGGTCCAGCTGCCGCTCATGGTGCTGCTCGCGGCGCTGGCGATGTACAGCAAGGCGACCGCGGTGGTGCTGCCGCTGTTGGCAGCACTGGTGGCGCTCGCGGTCGATCGCCGGCCGGGCCGCTTCCGGCTGCCGCTGGTGGCCCTGCTGACCGTGCTGCCGATCGCCGTCCACCACCAGTCGATCGCCGCAGCCGAAGGCACGTTGGCGGCGGGGTCCGCGGCGGAACGGCTCCTGCAGGTGCCCGGTGCGTTCGTGCACTACCTGACGACGGCGCTGTGGCCGACGCGACTGAACGTGCTCTATCCCGAGGTCGCGACACTCGAACGGTTCGCGCGGTTCGGCGCGCTCGGCTTCGTGCTGCTGGCCGGCCTCGGCGCGTTGCTGGCCTTCGGCTGGCGGTCGCCGAACTGGCGCCTCGCCGCGCTGGGCGGGCTCGCGTTCGGGCTCGCGTTCCTGCCGTTCAACACCGCGTATCCGGCGTCGTCGATCGCCGCCGCCGATCGCTACCTCTACCTGATGCTGCCGGGGCTCGCCCTCTCGGTGGTGGTGGCCCTCGAGCGATGGTTGCCGCGGCACGGGGCGCTGGTCGCCGGGGCCCTGGCGTTGCCGCTGCTGCCCGCGACGTGGCTGCGCGCGCGCGAGTTCCGCGACGATGCGACCCTGTGGCGCGCGAGCCTCGCGGTCGACGACGCCAACGCGGTGGCGCACCTCAACCTCGTCACCGCGCTCGAACGCACCGGCACCGAAGTGTCGGTCAGCGTCGCACACCTGCGCCGGGCTGTGGCGGCGGCGCGCTACCCGATCCACGAACTGCGGGCGCGCGACAAGCTGGCGCAGCGGCTCACCGTCACGGGGGACCACGCGGCGGCGGCCGACGAAGCGCTCGCGGCGATCGCGCTGGCCGAGCGGCTGTTCGCAGAGGCGCAGGGCAGCCGGCGCGACGAGGCGCGCCAGCTGCTCGCGACGGTGCGCCTCGCCGCGGTCGGGCCACTGCGGCTCGGTTCGCGCCACGCGGCCGCCGCCGAGGTGGTCGCCGCCCTGCAACAGGACGCGCCGGCGGATCCGCGCGTGATCGCGTTCGCGGCCCTGCAGCAGCTCGCCGTCTGCATCGAGGAGCTGCGGGAGCGCGGCGAGGTGCGCCTGCGCGACGACGATCCACGCGGTGAAGCGGTGGATCGCGAACTCGCCACGGCCAGGGCGAGGTCTCCGCGCCAGCCGTTGCTGGCGTTGGCCCAGGCCGAGTGGGATCGGGCGCGCGAGCGCGTGTTGTCGGCCAAACGCCACTACAAGCAGGCTCGGGAGGCCGACCCGGGTTGCCTCGAAGCCTGGCGCGGCGAGGTCTCGCTGCTGCGCGAGCGTGGCCTGCACGACGAAGCGCGGGCCGTGGCCGAACAGGGGCTGCAGCACCGGCAGGATCCCGTGCTGCGCCAGGCGGTGGCGCTGGCGCTGGTGTCGACCGGGCACATCGACGACGCCGAGATCCACCTGCGGGCCTACCTGCGCGCGCATCCCGAGGACTCCGACATGGCGCGGGTGCTCGCCAACGTGCTGTCGGTGCGCGCCTACCAGCGCCTGGGCGTCGGTCCGTCGGCGCGCGACCAGATCGAACGGCTGGTCGCCGACGCGCTGCACTTCTTCCCCGAGGAGCCGCGCGCCCAACTCGTGCTCGGCCGGTTGGCGCGCGACGACGAGCGGCTCGACGCCGCGCTCGAGCACTTCCGGTTGGCGATGACGCGCCTGCCCGACCTCGAAGAACCGCGCCAGCTCTACGTCCACACGCTCGCCCAAGTCGGCTACCGGCGCCTGCTGCGGGGCGACGACGACGGGGCCGCGATGGCCTTCCACGCGGTGGTGGAGCAGGCGCCGCCCGGCTTCGACCACGCGGAGATCGACAACCAGCTGCGTCGCCTCGCCAGCAAGTCGGTCGAGCGAGCCCTCGCGGCGCGAGATCGCGGCGAACAGGCCGCGGCGATCGCGGCCCTGCGGGAGGCTCTCGCCCGGGATCCGGAGCATGTCGACGCCTCGTGGCACCTCGCGGTGATCCTGTGCGCCGATGCCGACGCCGACCTCGCCGAAGTCGAGCGCCTGTGCCGTCGGGTGCAGAAGTGGTGCGAGGAATCGGCGCGTGATGCCGGCCCGGTGACCCTGGTGCTGGTGACGACGCTCGGTCGTGCCGGCCGCCTCGACGAAGCGAAGGCCGTGGCGCGCAGCTACCTGGACGCGTCGCCCGCGAATGCGACTCCGCAGATCGTCGAGGAACTGCGGCGCCTGCTGGACGACTGATCGAGGGCTCGCCTTCCTGCGTTGCGAAGGGCGGTCGCGTTGGTTACGTTCGCGCGCAGGTGCTGCTTGGTCCGCGGCACCTGGTCCTTCGTGGTGCGCCGCCGTGGTGCGCCACGTCGCACCGGGCGATGGCAGTCGCCCGGATCTCGTCGTCCGGTGTCCGTCCTTCGGGGGTGTTTCGTGGTTCGCAAGTCCAGCGACATGGCGTTGTTGCTCGGGGCGCGTGGCCGGCTCGGTCAGCGTCGCGGCGGCGGTGGTGGTGGTTTCCTGGGTTCGGTCGTGTCGGCCGTGCAGGGCCTGTTCCAGCGCAACTGGCGCTCGGAGCAGCGCGCGCGCAGCGGTCGCGCGATTCCCGGCTGGCTGGCGCTCGGCGGTGTGCTCGCCGCGTTCGCGGTCGGGTTCTTCACCGGCGGCCGTTTCGCCGGTCCCATCGACAACTCGGGACTGCACGCAAAGGGCGGCTCCAGCCCGGCGAACGTGTCGGGTGCGACGCCGCAGGTGATCGACCCGGGCGCCCAGGATGCGGCCGGCCAGGACCCGACGAGCCAGAAGCTCGGCTCGACGGCCCTGGCCGTCACGGCCCACCAGGACCAGGCTGCCGCCCTGGAGCTGTGCAAGTATCTGCAGTCCCGGGGGCTCGCCAAGGCGCGTCCCTACTCCATGGCGACGGCACGTGGCACCGCCTGGTTGTCGGTCGTCTACTACGATGGTCCCAACGAACGCCGCGCCACCATCGACCGGCTGCGCGGCTTGCCCGCCAGCGACGTCCCCGATCCCGAGTTCCTGCGGCTACGAAACCAGGGAGAAGAGTGGCCTCGCGAGTGCCCGATCCGGTAGACTGCTCGCCCTTTTCGTCCGAACCGAGTCCGAGCGATGTCGATCCACAGCAGTCTGAAGAGCTCCAAGTCCGGCGGTGGCAACCGCAATGTCTGGACGCGCGTCGAGCGCCTCGCCGCCCTGAAGAAGGCCGGCCGTTGGCAGGACGGACAGCGCGTCGAAGGGTTGCCCAAGGTGCGCACCGCGTTCAAGTCGAAGGGTGCCAAGAAGAAGAAGGAAGAAGCGCCGGCTGAAGCGAAGCCCGCAGCGGCGAAGGCTGCGGCGCCGAAGAAGTGAGCGATCCGTCGTCTTCCGTCGCCCGGTTGCCGTGAGCTCCTCTTCCTCTCCGCTCGCCGACCGGGTTCGCGGCATCGAACCGAGCGGCATCCGTCGCATCTTCGAACTGATGGCGACGATGGAGGACCCGATCAACCTGTCGATCGGGCAGCCGCACTACGACCCGCCCGAGGTGCTGGTCGAAGCCGCGTGCCGGGCCATCCGCGCGGGCAAGAACCGCTACACGGTCACGCAGGGGTTGCCCGAGCTGAACCAGCTGGTGCTCGACTCCGTGCAGCGCCAGCACGGCGCGCGCCCTGAGACCTGCCTGCTCACCGCGGGGGTGTCGGGCGGCATCGTGCTCAGCTTCTTGTGCTTGCTGAACCCAGGCGACGAGATCCTGCTGCCGGACCCTGGGTTCGTGATGTACCGGCACCTGGCGACGCTCTGCGGCGCCACGATCCGCTACTACGACCTGTATCCGCGGCAACCGGGCGGGCGATTCGGCGTCGATCTCGCACAGATCGAGGCGTTGTGCACGCCGCGCACGAAGATCGTGTTCGTCAACTCGCCGAGCAACCCGACGGGTGGCGTGCTGACGCGGCAGGAGATCGAGGGCATCGCACGCATCGTCGAACGTCGCTCGGCGTGGCTGATCAGCGACGAGATCTACGACCTGTTCACCTACGTTCCGGACTACGCGTCGCCGGTCGCCTACAGCGATCGCTGCATCCAGCTCGGTGGCTTCAGCAAGAGCTACGGCATCCCCGGCTGGCGCATGGGCTACGCGGCCGGACCGGCGGTGGTGCTCGAGGCGATGAAGACGCTGCAGCAGTTCTCGTTCGTCTGCGCACCAGCCCCGTTCCAGTACGCGTTGCTCGAGGCGATGCCGGACATCGATCTCGCGCCCTACCGCGAGGAATACCGGCGCAAGCGCGACCTGGTGACGAACACCCTGCACCCGGCCTACGGTCTGGCGGCTCCGGAAGGCTCGTTCTACGCGTTCCCGCAGCTGCCACCGGGCGCCGAGTCGGGCGCGTTCCTGTCGGCGGCGCTGCAGCAGAAGCTGCTGATCGTGCCCGGCAAGGCGTTCTCGACCCGCGACACGCACTTCCGGCTGTCGTTCGCCGCCGAGAACGACGTGCTGCAGCGCGGCATCGCCGTGCTGAACGATCTGGCTCGGCGCTTCGCCTAGGAGTCGCCGTGGACCTGAAGCAGGCGCTGCAGAAGTTGCAGGCCAAGGACCGCGGTCCGGCCGCCAACTCCGAGTCCGAGCCTGCGCCGAAGGACATGGCGCCGCCGCCGACCGGCAAGCTGGCCAAGGCGCCGCTGATCGAGATCTTCCACTCGGTGCAGGGCGAAGGGCGCTTCGTCGGCGCCTCGATGGCCTTCCTGCGGGTCGCGACCTGTCCGCTGCGCTGCCTCTACTGCGACACGCCGAACAGCTACACGGCGCCAGCCCGCTTCCCGGTCCGGCTCGGCGTGCGCGACCTGCAGGAGCCGAATCCCGTCGCCGCCGATCGCGCGGCCGAACTGGTGCGGCAGGTGCTGAGCAGTTGCGAGCCCGGCGCCAAGGCGCACCGCGTCAGCGTCACCGGCGGCGAGCCACTGGTGTTCCCCGAGTTCGTGCGCGACCTCGGTCGCTGCGTGCGCAGCAAGGGCGTGCGGCTGCATCTGGAGACGGCCGCGATCGACCCCGACGCCCTGGCCCAGTGCATCGACCAGGTCGACCACCTGAGCGCCGACTACAAGCTGCCGGAGACCCTCGGCGCGCCCGCCAAGCCGGAGCTGGCGTTGGCACCCGGCCGTTCCTACGGCGAGCAGCACCGCCGCTGCATCGAACTCGCCCAGCGCCGCGGGGCGACCGTCGACGTGAAGATCGTGCTGACCGACAAGGTCGCCGACCCGAGCTTCGAGCAGGCCCTCGCCGAGCTGGCGCCGTTGCGCGACAAGCTGCTGTTGGTGCTGCAGCCGGTGACGCCGTTCGGTCCGGTGACGCGCACCGTCGCCCGGGCCGAGCTCGAGCGCTTCCTGGCGCTCGCCAATCGCCGGCAGTTCGACGTGCGGGTGCTGCCCCAGGTGCACAAGCAGCTGCAGGTCCCGTAGCCGTCGCGCGCGCTGGTTTTCGTCGGGCCGGCCTCTGCTATCGTGCTGGCGATGATGCGGGTCGTATCGCTGCTGTTCGTCGCCTGGCTTGCGGTCCTCGTCGGACCGCTCGCCCCGGCGAACGCGCAGGCTCCGAAGTGTCGCAGCTGCCAGGACCAGGGCGTGGTCCCCTGCGGCAAGCACGGCAAGCTGCTGCCGGCGGAGCAAGGCGTGCTCGGCTGCAGCGTGGCGATGGAGTGCAAGGCCTGCCTCGGTGCCTTGCAGGTCGACTGCAAGCACTGCGAAGCCCCCGAGCGGGAAGCGTCGCTCGCCGAGCGCCAGCGGCTGCTGCAGGAGTGGCTGCAGCAGCGCCGCCAGCAGGTCGACGCGTTGACCGGCCGCGATCCGTACGCGCACCTGCGCACGGCCCACTTCGATCTCGCGTCGACGCTGAAGGGCGCCTCGGTCGGGAACGACAAGCTCGATCCGCACGCGCGGCTGCACCTCTACGGGCAGCGGCTCGAGGCGCTGTTCACGCTGTTCGCCGAGACGCTGCAGCTGCCCGCCGAGGACCTGCCGGACCGCATGCTCGTCTGCCTCAGCGAAGAGGCACGCGACCACGGCGTGATCGGGCCGCGCCTCACCGGCATGGGCGGGCCGAACTCGGTCGGCCTGAAGCTGATGGGGCCGACCTACGTGTTCAGCATGTGGCCGCAGCGGAGCTCGTTGCCGAACGACGAAGCCGTGCATCGCTACGTCGTGCACAACGTCACGCACCTGTTGCTGTCGATGAGCAGGCCGGCGCTCTACCTCGGCAACAAGAAGCACGGCTGGCTCGACGAAGGCGTCGCGCACTGGTTCGAGGACAAGGTCACCGAGAAGTGCACGACCTATTGCTACGAGGAGATCGCGCTGCAGGCCGGAGCCGGCTGGAAGGGTGGCAAGTGGCGGCCGGCGGTGCGGCGGCTGGTCGACGCCGGCGAGGCCGGCACGTTCGCGGCGTTGTCGCAGAAGCACAGCGACGAGCTGCAGTTCGTCGACCACGCGCTCGCCTTCGCCCACGTCGACTTCCTGCTCGCCGAGCGCGGTGGCGCCAAGTTCCGCGACTTCCTGCGGGCGGTGAAGGGAGGCGCCGAGACACGCGACGCGCTGCCGGCGGCCTTCGGCTTCACCCCGCTGTCGATCGATGCCGAGTTCCAGTCATGGGTCAAACGAACCTATTCGCCGCTGCCACCACGCTAGGCCTCGCCCTCTGCGCTGCCGGCGATGTCGCGGCGCAAGGGCCCGTCTACCGGGAGCGCTGGGGCTACCTGCATCTCGCGCACCGTCGCGCGGAGCTGTGGCAGGAGCTGCGTGCCGCCTCGGCGGAGGCGCGCCGCACGGTCGCAGGCCTTCTGCTGCAGCCGGACCAGGGGGTGCCGTTCGCTCCGGTCGCCAGCGCCCTCGCGCACCTGCGCGGGCGGCCGGCCGACGCGGCCTGGCTGGTGCGAGCCTCGATGGGTTGCTACGTGCTCCCCGAGGTGTGCGACCCGGAGGCCCGCACCGAGACCTGCCGCGACGTGCAGGTGTCGGTGTTCCTGCCGTGCTCGCTGCCGCTGCCGGGCACGCTGTCGTTCGACGTGCGGGTGCGCGACCAGAAGGGCGAAGAACGATGGCGCGGTCGGATCACCGAGGGCACCTCGCTCGCCGACCTGCGCATGGCACGCGCCCACCTGGCCGTGCCGGGTCGCGAACTGGCGGACGGTGCCTACACCCTCGAGGTGCGCACGCGCATCGCCGACGCCGAGCCCGTGCCCACCGACCCGCAGCTGGCGTGGACCTTCCACGTGCTGCGCGGTTACCAGCAGCGCGCCGAGAAGGCGATGGGCGAGGTCGTGAAGGTGCAGCCGGGGCTCGCAGTGCTGCCGAAGGCGATGCTCGGAGGGCTCGCCGACCAGGTCGGGCGCGCCTATCACGGCGAAGCGTTCGCGGTGCGGAGCGACGCGGTGGTCGAGCTGCAACGGCTCGAGCGCGCCTTGCAGAATCTCGCTGCCGAGAAGCCACTGTTGGACGGCCTCGCCGGCGATCGTGCGATCGGCCTGCCCGCGGGCGACGCACCGCCGCTGCACGTGGTCGTGCGCGCCGCCCCGGTCGAACCCGAGGCCTCGTCGCGGCCGGTGGTGGTGTTCCTCCCGGGTACCCCGACCTACGACCTGACGATGCGGCGGCCTGCGGCGCCGGCGACGTGCGATCCCGCGTGGCTCGCCGACGCCATGCGAGGCTTCGCGGCGGGGCAGCGTTGGCACCAGGTGTTCGTCGAATCGCCGGGCGGCGGCCGCGACTACCTGGCGTCGATCGAAGCGCTGCTGACGCATCTGCCCACGGTGCTGCCGGGTGGGGCAGGCCCTCTGCTCGTGGTCGCCGAACGGGAGGCAGCCAGCGTGCTCGGCCTGCACCTGCCGCGCTTCGCCGATCGTCTGCGTGGCGTCGCGCTGGTCGGCGGCGGTCTGTTCCCGCGCACCCATCTGCCGAAGCTCGGGGCGCTGCCGGTGCGGTTCGGCGCGGTGGCCGGGATGCCGTCGGGGGACGCGATGGCTTCCCTGGTCGCGTTCGCCGCGAGCGAAGCCGGCGCCAAGGGCGAACCGAGTTCGCTCGCGATGTTGCCCGGAGAGCCCGCCCCGTGGATCGCTGCGGTGCCGCATTTCGCGCCGGCACTCGAGGCCTTCCTCACCGAGTGCCTCGCGCGCTGACCCGAACGGACCGTCAGTCGTGATGTGGATCGTCGGCGTGCTGCAGCAGCTCGCGCACCACGGCGACGAGATCGCGCGGTTTGATCGGCTTGGTCAGCCAGGTGCCCGGCCACAGCTCGCCCGGAGTCAGGTTGGTCTGGCGGCGATCGCTGCCGCTGACCACCACGATCGGCAACCGGGTGCGGCCCATCGCGCGGATCTCGCGCACCACCTCGGCGCCCGACAAGGTCGGCAGGCTCATGTCGAGAACGACGAGGCTCGGCGCGCGGTCGCGCAGCCGGCGCAGCGCCTGCAGGCCGTCGCGCGCGACCTCGACTTCGTGGCCGTCGCGGGACAGAGCGCGAGCGAACACTTCGGCGGTCAGCGGTTCGTCCTCGACCAGCAGCACCTGCGTGCTGCGCTGCGTCTTCGCCTTGGTCGTGGTGCGTTGCGGGACCGCGGTCGCGTCCACGATCGGCAGGGTGAGGGTCTTCATGCTGGGGGCTCTCCTCCCTGGGCTATCGACCCGCTG
Source organism: Planctomycetota bacterium (assembly GCA_016793305.1). Next base: position 5,113 of record JAEUHU010000352.1, on the reverse strand, counting down.
CCGCCGGGGCGATGAGCGGAGGGGCACGAATTTCAGTCGGCGCGCCGGCACAGCACGAGCGTCTGCTCGGCCAGGAAGCGCCGCAGCGCCACGATCGCGACCACCTCGAGCCCAGCCGCGCGCAGCTCGGCGCGGAAGCGTGGTCGCGTGACCGCCGAACGGCCCGAGCGCACCTTGCCCAGGCGCCGCCGCAGCAACCGCCGCAGGTGTTGCACGCTGCACGCATCGAAGAAGGACACGACGATCGGCCCGCGGGTGGTGCGCGCCAGCTCGCGCAGGATGTCGCAGCGTTCGACAGCTGTCGGAATGTGCTGCAGCAAGCGGTGGCACAGAGCGCCGGCGAACGTGTCGTCGGCGAACGGCAGCGCGTGGCAGCTGGCGCAGGCGCGATGCCAGTCGCCGGGGGCGGCGCGCACCATCGCCGGGTCGCGGTCGACCAGCACGGCCGGACCAGGCAGTTCGGCACTCATGCGCGCGGCTCCCGACGGCGCGTCGAGCCAGGGGCCCGGTTGCCAGGTCGCTTGCGCCAGCAGGCGGCGCAGCGCCGCCCGTTCGCGGCGGTCGGTGCCGGCCCCGGAGCCACTGTGGAAGCGGCGGTCGCGGTAGCGTTCGGCGTAGCCAGCTTCGCGTCGGTAGGGGGTCTCGGTCACCGACGCAGGATAGCCGCTCGCACCGGCAGTTCAGTCGCGGCACAGCCACGGTCGATGCCGGGCCGGAGGCATCCCATGCACGACGGCGACAGCAGGACCGGAGTCGAAGCGCGGCGCAGCCCGCGCGTCGAACTCGACGGCCAGGTGACGATCCGCTTCGACGCCGGCAGCATCACCGGCAGCGGCCAGAACATCAGCGTGCAGGGCGTCTACCTGAAGACGCAGTCGTCGCTGCGCGTGCGCGTGCAGGTCGAAGGCCACGGCGAGGTTGGCGGTCGCTTGATCCGCCTCGACAACATGGGCGACGGGCAGACCGGTCTGGCGGTGCTGTTCGACGAGCCGCACCCGGGCATGGTGCCGCCGACGGCCTGACGCGGCTGCTCGCGCGTGGCCACGGGTTCGCCGGCGGCTGGTCGCGGCGGCGTGACGTCGCCGTCGCCGGTCGATAGCCTGTGCGCATGAGCCTGCGCGACCAGCTGAAGAAAGCGAACCTGTTGTCGGAGAAGGACAGCAAGCGCCTCGCCCACGAGGCCCGCGTCGAACGCAAGGAGAAGGGCCGCGAGGTGCTCGAGCAGGAAGCCGCGCAGCGCCAGCAGCAGATCGAGGCGATGACGGCACAGGAGCGCGAGCGCACGCGGCTCGAACAGGAGAAGGCCGAGCAGGCGAAGAAGCAGCGCGAAGAGGTCGCTGCGGTCGCCGTGCTGCTCGCCGACGCCAAGAAGCCGGGGCCGGGCGCGGTGAAGTTCTACTTCGCCGCCGAAGACGGGGCGCTGCCGTGGCTCGAGCTGTCGCCGCGCGAGGCGCAGGAAGTGCGCGCCGGCCAGCTGTGCGTCGTGCGCAGCGGCAAGCCGGGAACGCACACCTACCGGCTGCTCGGTCTCGACGCGACGAAGCGCGTAGCGCGCGTGCGGCCGGAGGTCGTGGTGGTGGCGCCGCGCGGCGTGCTCGCCGGCTGATCGCGTCGCCGCGCTCAGCTTCGTCGGCGCCGCTTGCGACGCGAGGTCGGGCAGGCCAGCACGCCGCGTTCGGTCCACACCGGGATCGCCTCGCCGCGGCGTCCGAACTGCCGGCGCAGCGTGCGGCTGAGGCCGGCGTAGAAGCGGCGTTCGTCGTCGTCGAACGCGAACAGCTGCCGCCACATCGCGCAGCACTGGGTGACGAAGTCGGCCTCGATCTCGTGCGCGCTGGTGATCAGCGGGCACAGGTGCGCCATGTCGTAGGCGAAGACGATGCCGACGAACGTGCCGTCGTGGTCGAGGTACGGCTCGAACGGGAACGTGCGGCAGGCCAGCGCCCGGTTGTCGCGTTCGCAGTGCGTGTGGCCCTTGCAGACGGCGAACACGTCGCAGGCGCGCGCCGCCTGCAAGAGCGGGGCGCCGGCACCGGTCGGCACGTGCTTCCGCCACAGCTGGCTGCGCTTCTGCAGCAGCACCAGTTCGGCCTTGTAGAGCACCGGCAGGATCGACGGCGCGTGGCAGCAGACCGGCACGCCGCCGTTGCCGGGCGCGCAGAGCGTGCCGCAGTCGAACTTGGTGACCGGCGCCGTCAACGTGCGCAGCAGCGTCGCGACCTGCGGTTCGGTGAGGGTCATCGCGCGACTCCGCCCGGTCAGAACTCGATCTGGGCTTCGTCGACGCCGAGCGCCTGGCGCCGCGACAGGCGCAGCCGGCCGCGGTCGTCGGCGCCGAGCACGGCGACGATCATCTCCTCGCCTTCGCGCGCGATGTCGGAGACGCTGCGCACCGGCATGCGGTCGAGTTCCTCGATCGGCACCAGGCCTTCGTTGACGGCGTTGATCTTGACGAACGCGCCGAAGTCCTTCACGCCGGTGACGGTGCCGCGGTAGCAGCGGCCGACCTTCAAGACGCCGGCGCTGCGCTGCACCAGCGTGCGCGCGCGCGTCGCACTGGCGACGTCGGTAGCGTAGATCAACACCTCGCCATCGTCGCCGACGGTGACGCGGGCGCCGGTGCTCTCGGTGATCGCCTTGATGTTGGCGCCGCGTGCGCCGATCAGCGCGCCGACCGCGTCCGGCATGATCGACAACCGCATCGCCTGCGGCACGAAGCGCGACGGCGTGCCCGGGGCCGCGATCGTCTTCTGCATCTCGCCGAGGATGTGCAGCCGGCCGGTGCGTGCTTGCGCCAGTGCCTGTGCCAGCACTTCGTCCGGCAGCCCGCCGAGCTTGTTGTCGAGCTGGATCGCGGTGATGCCGACCGCGGTACCGACGACCTTGAAGTCCATGTCGCCGAGATGGTCTTCGTCGCCGAGGATGTCGCTGAGCACCGCGTGGCGCGTGCCGTCGGAGATCAGGCCCATGGCGATGCCGGCGACGGGCCGCTGCAGCGGTACACCCGCGTGCAGCATCGCCATCGTGCCGCCGCAGACGGTCGCCATCGACGAACTGCCGTTGCTCTCGGTGATCTCGCTCTCGACGCGGATCGTGTACGGGAAGTCGCTGCCGGGCAGCATCGCGCGCAGGCCGCGCCGCGCCAGCGAGCCGTGGCCGATCTCGCGGCGGCCGGGGCCACGCAGCGGCTTGATCTCGCCGACCGAGTAGGGCGGGAAGTTGTAGTGCAGCAGGAAGCGCTCGGTGCTGCCGCTCTCGTCGCCGAGGCCGTCGAGTCGCAGGGCGTCGTCGGGACTGCCGAGCGTGCAGGTGACGATCGCCTGCGTCTCACCGCGCGTGAACAGCGCCGAACCGTGGGCGCGCGGCAGCAAGCCGACCTCGCTCCAGATCGGCCGGATCTGTGTGGTGCTGCGGCCATCGAGGCGCACGCCGTGGCCGAGCGCCAGTTCGCGCGTCTCGGTCCACACCGCGTTGCCGAAGGCGGTCTTGGCATCGGCCTGCTGTTCGGCCGGCAACGTCGCCAGCCACGCCGTCTGCGCCGCCGCGATCGCGGCGCGCCGTTCGGCCTTGCCGGCGGTGCGCAGGGCCGTGCGCAGGGCCTCGCGCGAAGCGGTGGGCACTTCGGGCAGTGCGGCCGGCGCCGGCAGCGGCCACTTCGGCTGGCCGCCGAGCGTGCGCAGTTCGTCGATCGCCTTGTGGCAGCGCCGGATCCACTCGGTGGCCTGCGCGATCGCCGCGACCGCGTCGTCCTCCGTCGCCTCCTGCGCTTGCCCTTCGAGCATCACCAGGCCGTCGGGGCCGACGCCGACCGAGAACTCGAGGTCGGCGAGTTCGCGCTGCGTGCGGCCACCGAACGCGACCCACTGGTCGTGCACCCGCTGGATGCGCAGGCCGCCGCCGGGGCCCTTCGCCGGCACCGGGCTCACGTGCAGCGCGGCACAGGCGGCGAGGATCGCCAGGCTCTCGAGGTCGCTGCTCGGCTCGGCGCTGAACACCTGCACTTGCACCTGTACTTCCGCCTTCCATTCGTCGGGGAACAGCGAGCGCAGCGTGCGGTCGATCAGGCGGCTGACCAGCACCTCGTGGTCGCTGATGCGCGCTTCGCGGCGGCCGTAGTTGCCGGGGATGCGGCCGGCGGCGCTCCACTTCTCGCGGTATTCGACGGTCAGCGGAAAGAAGTCCTGGCCTGGCTTCGGCGTCTGCGCCGCGGTCACCGTCGCCAACACGACGTTGTCGCCGGAGCGAGCGAACACGGCACCTTGCGCCTGCCGGGCGATGCGACCGGTCTCGAACTGGACCGTGGTGCCGGCGATGCGGACCTCGGTGCGGTGGGCGGTGGGCTGCATGGGGCGAGCAGTCTCGGCATCGGCGGCGGCGAGGCAACGGTCGGCTGGGGGCGTTCGTGCACCGCGGCCTACGAACGACGACGCACTTCCATTCCGCAGCGCGCCGAGGCATCATGCCCATGTTGAGATAGTGTCTCAACAGACCCCCGATCCGTGACCGCCGCCACCGCCGTTCGTGCCATCGACCCCGCTGCGGGTCGCCCGCTCTCGCTCGCCCAACTTGCACCCGGGGCGCGCGCCGTCGTGCTCACGATCGCGGACGGCACCGACGCCGAACTGGCCGCCTCGCTGGTGGCCGCGGGCTTGTGGCAAGGGGCCGAGGTCGAGTGCCTCGGCGCGGCACCGTTCGGCGATCCGCTGCGCTTCCGCCTGCACGGCTACCGGCTGGCGCTGCGCCGCAGTGAAGCCGCGGTCGTGCTGATCGCATCGCCGGAGTCGGCTTCGTGAGCGCCGCGGCTGCCGGAGCTGCGACCAGCGGCCGCACCGTGGCTCTGGTCGGGCGCGCCAACTCGGGCAAGACGTCGCTGCTGATGCACCTGACCGGCAGCCTGCAGCGGCCGGTCAACTTCCCCGGCTCGTCGGTCGAACGCGTCGAGAGCGAAGTGCACGTCGGCGATGTGCTGCTGCGCGTCGTCGACCTTCCGGGCATCGGCTCGCTGGTCGCCGGCAGCCGCGACGAGGACGTGGCGCTGCGCTACCTGCGCGGCCAGGACGGGCCGGCGCCGGATCTGCTGTGCGTCGTGCTCGATGCCGCCAAGCTGCCGGTC
>JAEUHU010000345.1 GCA_016793305.1 Planctomycetota bacterium | reverse complement strand
GATGCCCCGCCACGTGCAGATCGAGAGCGTCGGCGGCAAGGGCATGTGCACGGCCCGCTGCACGATGTGCACGATCGAGGACTGGCAGAAGCCGCCGCGCATCATGCAGCAGGCGGAGTTCGAGAAGTTCGTGCTCGACCTGGCCCCGTGGAAGGAGCACATCGACTACGTGACGCTGCACTGCAATGGCGAGCCGCTGATGGACAAGCGGCTGCACGACAAGGTGGCGTTCCTGAAGCAGCACGGCTTCCGCGGCACCGGCTTCGCGACCAACTGCACGCTGCTCGACGAACGCCGCGCCCGGGCCCTGCTCGAAGCCGGGCTCGACACGATCATCTGCTCGATCGACGGCTTCACCAAGGCGACCCACGAGGCGATCCGCCATCGCACCCACTTCGAGACGATCGTACAGAACGTCGAGCGCTTCCTGGCCCTGCGCGACGAACGGGCGGGGCGCGGCCTGCCGGCGACACGCGTGCTGGTGCGCATGATCCTGCAGGACGAGAACCGTCACGAGTGGGACGACTACCAGGCGTTCTGGCGGGCGCGCCTCGATCCGGCGAAGGGCGACGGCGTGCTGCAGTTCCCGATCCACAACTGGGGCGGCCAGTTGGAGAACTGGCAGCAGAACCTCGCCCTCTACGGCCAGGGCAAGGTGTTCGAGTGCGAGGACCTGTTCGACCGGCTGATCGTGTTCTCGGACGGCACCGTGTCGCACTGCGATGCCGACTACAACGGCTTCTTCCCGCACGGCAGCGTGTTCGAGCAGCACTTCCTCGAGGTCTACAACGGGCCGATCTTCACGCGCTACCGCACGGCGATGCAGGAAGGCCGGTTGCTCGAACTCGACCACTGCAAGAGCTGCAGCATCCCGCAGGCGCGCGCGCAGCGGCTCGGCAGCTGAGCCCCGGGGTCTGGGGCGAGAGGTCGGCGAGCGACCCTCGGGCCGCTCGCCGCACGCGTCACTTGACGTCCCAGATCTCGCCGGCGAACAGCAGGTCGCGCAGCGACTCCTTCTTCTTCGCCTGGGCGCTGTGGATCTGCGCCTGCACGCCCGACTCGAAGGTCGGCTTCTCGCGGCGGCGGAACACGCCGATCGGCACCGGGAACTCGCTCTCGCTCATCGTCGCGAGCGCCATCGCCGGGGCGGGCGTCTCGGCGGTCTCGTCCCACACGTAGGCCTTGCCGAGCTCGGCGCCACGCACCACGTACGGCCGGAAGTTCGCGTCGAACGCGAGGCCCTGGTCCTTCTGCGCGCCGAACAGCAGCGGCTTGCCGTGTTCGAGGAACAGCAGCCGCTCGTCGCGCACGTCCTTGTCGGTGAAGCCCTTGTAGGCTCCGTCGTTGAAGATGTTGCAGTTCTGGTAGATCTCCACCACCGCGGTGCCGTGGTGCGCACTCGCCTTGGTGATGGTGTCCTCGAGGTGCGGCCCGAGGATGTCGACGCCGCGCGCGACGAACGTGCCGCCAGCCCCGAGCGCCAGCGCGATCGGCGAGAACGGGTAGTCGACGACGCCGAGCGGCGAGCTCTTGGTGACCTTGCCCTGCTCGCTGGTCGGCGAGAACTGGCCCTTGGTCAGCCCGTAGATGCGGTTGTTGAACATCAGGATCTTCAACCCGACGTTGCGCCGCATCGCGTGGATGAAGTGGTTGCCGCCGATCGACATCGCGTCGCCGTCGCCAGTCACCACCCAGACGTCGAGCGCCGGGTTGCTGAGCTTGACGCCGGTCGCGATCGCCGGGGCGCGCCCGTGGATCGTGTGGAACCCGAACGTCTCCATGTAGTACGGGAAGCGTGAGCTGCAGCCGATGCCGCTGACGATCACCGTCTCGTGCAGCTGCTTGCCGAGCTTCGCGAACGCGCTCTGCACCGCGTTCAGGATCGCGTAGTCCCCGCAGCCGGGGCACCACCGCACGTCCTGGTCGGTCTTGTAGTCCTTCTTCTGCATCACCGGACGATCGACGCTGGTCATCGGCGGGTCTCCTTCACGCTGGCGAGCACGCGGGTCAAGTGTTGTTCGAGTTCGTGGCTCTTGAACGGCTGCCCGTTCACCTGGCTGTGGCTCTGCACGTCGATCAGGTACTTCGCGCGCAGCATCATCGCCAGCTGGCCCTTGTTGAGTTCCGGCAGCACCACCCGCTGGAAGCCGCGCATCAGCGCCTCGAGGTCGTTCGGCAGCGGGTTCAGGTGCCGCAGGAACGCGCAGCTGACCTTCTCGCCCTGCTTCTGCAGGCGTTGCACGGCGGCGGTGATCGCGCCGCGCGGGCTGCCCCAGCCGAGCACCAGCAGGTCGCCGGTGCGCTCGCCCATCACCGCGAGCGGCGGCAGGTCGGCCGCGATGTTGGCGACCTTCTGGGCGCGCGTGTCCACCATGTGCTGGTGGTTCTCCGGGTCGTAGCAGATGTTGCCGGTGACGTCGGCCTTCTCGAGCCCGCCGATCCGGTGCACGAGCCCCTTCGTGCCGGGCTTCGCCCACGGCCGGGCCAGCGTCGCCGGGTTGCGCTGGTATGGCAGGAACTTCTCGCCCGCCTTGCCCTCGGGTGCGAACGCGACCGGGATCTTCGGCAGCTTGTCCGGGTCCGGCAGCAGCCACGGCTCGCTGCCGTTGGCGATGTAGCCGTCGCTGAGCACGACGACCGGCAGCATGAACCTGGTGGCGATGCGGACCGCTTCGAAACCGACCTCGAACGCGTCGGCCGGCGTCGACGCGGCGATCACGCAGACGGGCGACTCGCCGTTCCGGCCGTACATCACCTGCAGCAGGTCGGCCTGCTGGGTCTTGGTCGGCATGCCGGTGCTCGGGCCGGCGCGCTGCACGTTCAGCACGACCAACGGCAGTTCGGCCATGACCGCGAGCCCGATCGCCTCGCTCTTCAGCGCGATGCCCGGGCCGGAGGTCGAGGTGATGCCGAGACACCCCGAGTAGCTGGCGCCGATCGCGGCGGCGACGGCGGCGATCTCGTCCTCGGCCTGGAACGTGATCACGCCATGGTGCTTGTAGGTGCTCAGCTGGTGCAGGATGTCCGACGCCGGCGTGATCGGGTAGCTGCCGAGGAACAGCTGCAGCCCGGCCTTCTGGGCGCCGGCGAGCACGCCGAGCGTCAGCGCCTGGTTGCCCATGATGTTCCGGTAGGTGCCGGGCTTCATCGGGGCCGGCGGCACGCGGTAGGCGGTCTGGAAGACCTCGGTCGTCTCCGCGTAGGCGTAGCCGGCCCGCATCGCCGTCAGGTTCGCATCGACCAGCTCCGCCTTCTTGGCGAACTTCGCGGCGATCGCCTTCTCGGTCGGCGCCATGTCGCGGTGGAACATCCAGTAGAGGATGCCGAGCGCGTACATGTTCTTGCAGCGGCCGCGCGAGCGGTTGTCGAGCGGGCTGTTGGCCAGCGCCTCCTGGGTGCGCGCTTCGAGGTCGACCTCGATCACCCGCCAGCCGGACAGCGTGCCGTCGCTGCGCGGGTCCTTCTCGTACTTCGCCTTCTTCAGGTCGAGCGCGCTGAACGACGCGGTGTTGAGCAGCAGCACGCCGTCCTTCTTCAGCTCCTTGAGGTGCGCCTTCAGCGCCGCCGGGTTCATCGCCACCAGCACGTCGGGCGCGTCGCCCGGCGTGTGGATGTCGAAGCTCGAGAAGCGCAGCTGGAACGCCGACACGCCCGGCAAGGTGCCGGCAGGGGCGCGGATCTCGGCCGGGAAGTCGGGGAACGTCGCGATGTCGTTCCCCATCAGGGCCGTGGTGCGGGTGAACTGGTCGCCGGTCAGCTGCATGCCGTCGCCGGAGTCGCCGGCGAAACGGATGACGACCTGATCGAGGTCCTGCAGGCCCTTGTCGTGGCCCGCCGTCGTGGAGGATGGGTTGCTCATCGCTGGCTCCGGCGCGGGACTATGCCCAGCTGCCGTTCGAGCCGCCATGCGAACGAAGGACCAGCGCCGCCGCCAGCCCCGGGGTCAGATTTCTGCGACCCGGCGTGGAGCAACCGGGTCAAGAACCCGCCGATCGACTGCCGACAATCCCGACATGCGCGTCTCGTTCGCCGTCTGCTTCGCCGTGGCCCTGCCGCTCGCCGGCGTGGTGGCACAGCACGAGGCCAACGGAGCTCCCGTGAAGGCGCCTGCGTCCACCGCTGCACCTGCCGCCGAGACCAAGCCGGTCGCCGATCGGAAGCGCGGCGCCGGCGCGCTTCCCGAGCACCACCCCCAGCTGACGCTGCATCCGTTGCTGGCCTTCGAACACGTGCAGGGCGGCAATGCCGCCGTAGTCGCCGCCCGCGCCAAGGCCGAGTCGATGCCGGCCCCGAAGCCGCGTCCCGCCGGAGCCGGTCGCTACGTCTGTGCCGTGGTGGTCTGCGCCGACTGCGACGTCGACGTGCCGGCACTGCTCGGGCTGCGTCGCGAGGACGTGCTGCTGCTCGCCGTGCCCGGTCCGTTCGTCGGTGCCGAGACCGTCGCCCTGCTCGAACGCGTGGTCGTCGCCGAGCGGCTGTCCCTGGTGCTCGTGCTCGGCCATGCCGCCTGCCAAAGCCTCGCGCAGGCACCCGGCTCGCCGGGTGCCGCGACCGACGGCACTGCGCCCACCACCGATCCCCTGGCGCGCCGCGCCGAGGTCGCGCGCCGCGAAGCCGAACGGCGCCGGCAGCCGCTGCCGAAGACCGTGGTGCAGATGCAGCGCGAGCTGCTGCTCGCCGCCAGCGACCTGCTGACGCGGCGCTCGGCGACCGACGAGCTGCGCGTGCTGCCCGGCGAGATCGAGCCGAAGTCGGGCGCGATCGTCTGGCACCACCACAAGGTCGACACGATGCCGCTGGCGCCCGTGCGCTGACCGCGCGGCCTGTGGAGAACGTTCCAGGTTCTCCAGGTCGTGGTGACAAAAAACCTTCCAGCTGCTGCTCCCTTCGTGACGGCGCTTCGCTCCAATGGCGCGCCCGCGCGGTCTGGTCCGCGCGCTCGTCCGACCCCTCGCCCGGGCCCACGCCCCCCACTCGCCTTCGCATGCGCATGCGCACCCAGCTCGGCACCTATTGCCAGCAGTTCGACGGCACGCTGCGGCCGTTGCTCGAGGATCTGTCGACCACGCTGCAAGCGCTCGAGCACGCCGCCGACGACGTGCCGGGCCGCAGCCTGCAGGCGCCGCTGCGCGAAGTGCGCCACCAGCTGCAGACGCTGTGCGACAAGGTCGCCGAGCAGCAGGCCTACGTGCTGATCTTCGGCCCGCTGAAGAGCGGCAAGTCGACGCTGATGAACGCGATCGCGGCCGCCTACGTCAGCGAGGTGTCGAGCCTGCCGGCCTATCCGTGCCTCGTGTTCGTCAGCGCCGGCAAGCAGCGCGAGTACGCGGTCACCGCCTACGACGGCAGCACGCGACTCTTCCAGGAGCCGCGCGCGCTGGCGCAGCACATCGACAAGGCGCACGGCGAACTCGCCACCGCGATCCGCACCGCCGAGCAGCGTGGCGTCACGTTCGACCCGCAGGAACACTTCCCGCAGGCGATCCGCCGCGTCGACGTGCGCGTGCCGGGCAGCGAACTCGCGTCGACCGGTGCGGTGCTGGTCGACACGCCCGGCCTCTACACGCGCATGCGCTTTGGCTACGACCGCATGACGCGCGACTTCCGCAACGCCGCGGCGTGCGCGATCTTCGTCGTCAAGAGCGACACGCTGTTCCTCGAGCAGGTGTTCGCCGAGTTCCAGCAGCTGTTGGACCTGTTCAGCCGCATCTTCCTGGTCGTCAACGTCGACGCGCACAAGCGCGACGTCTCGCCGGACGGCAAGCTGGTGCCGAGCCTCGAGCAGTCCGAACCGCAGGCGGTGCTGCGTGCGTTCGAGCAGCTGGCGATGTCGGCCCCGCTGCAGCAGGCCGCCAAGGAAGGCCGCGTGCGCATGTACCCGGTCGACCTGCTGCACGCCGCCAGCTCGGTGCTGCAGAAGGCACCGCTCGGCGACGCCCCGCAGGGCTTCCAGGCGTTCCGCAAGGACCTGTCCGAGTACCTGGCCAGCAACGAGTACATGGCCGCGTTCCTGCGCGACTCGCTGCAGCGCGCCGAGACGCTGCTCGGTGAGACGCTGCAGCACCTCGGCGGCAAGGACGTGCAGCGGCTGGCCGAACGGCTGCGCGAACTCGACGAGCAGCTGCACTGGCTCGCCGCCGAACAGAAGCGCATGCAGCAGGCGTTGACGCTCGACTGGAGCGCTGCGTTCGCGCGCGGCACGCGCGAGCTCGACGCCGAAGTCGAACGCTTCGCTCGCGACGCCGGCGCCAAGCTGCTGCGCACGCTCGGCGCGTCGATCGACACGTGGTTCCTGTCGAGCCACAGCCTCGAGTGGCTGACCGTCGGCCAGTGGACGCCGCTGGTCCGCGACCATCGCGAGGAGGTCCACGCGGCGGCGCGGCGCACGTTCGACCAGACGGCGAGCCAGCTCGACGCCGGACTCGACCTGCCGGACGGCATCCCCGAGCTGGTGCGTCGCGCCGGCATCGACCTGCGCCAGCTCAAGGCCCATGCGCTGGCCGCGGTGGGCACCGTGCCGTGGCCCGCCTCGACCTCGGTGCCGGTCGACCTCGGTGCGATGCCGCTGAAGAAGAGCATGCTCGACATGGTCGCGTTCCGCTCGCTCGAGCGGGTGCGCGAACGGCTGTTCGGACCTGTGTCGAAGCCGGACCTGAAGATCCCCGGCAAGGAGAAGGCCGCGCGCCTCGGCGAGCCGGGCCGCTTGTTCCTGCACCAGTGCGTGGCGCAGTTCCGCGCCCAGCTGCAGCCGGAGACCACCGGGGTGCTGAAGGAGCACTTCGGGGCGAAGTTCTTCGCCGCCGCCACCAAGGCGCTGGTGGCGCAGCTGGCGGCCTACCAGCCGCGGCTGCTGCAGAAGCAGCAGGAGCTGACCGCCGTGCGCAACCGCCTGATCGCCGTCGCCGAGCCGATCCAATCGCTGGTCGACGCGACGATGGCGCGCCGCCCGCAGCTGGTCGAGCTCGAGAAGAACTTCGACCACGAAGTCCAGGCTGCCCCGGCTGCGGGCAAGGACGTCGTGCTGGCGCCGCAGGCCCCGCGGCCCCGCGACGGCAAGTCGGTCGCTCCCTCGGCGGCGCGACCGCGCGACGCGCGTTCGGCCGAGAAGACCGGCTGAACCGAGCCCGCAGCAGCGATCCCACGGCGACTGGCTGACTCGAGGACCGGGGCGCCGGTCAGTTCCCGCCAGCGCGTCCGCGGAACTCGCGCAGGATCGTGCGCACCCGCTCGATCACTTCGGCCCCCGGTACGCCGGTGAACACCTCGATCGCGTCCGCGACCGAAGGGACGGCGTAGACCGCGAAGTCGCCCTTCTGCACCGCCTCGACCACGTCGTGGTCGAGCATCAGGTCGCCGACGTTCGCGCGCGGCAGCACGACGCCCTGCTTGCCGTCGAGACGCCGCGACCGGCACAGCCGGAAGAAGCCTTCGATCTTCGCGGTGACGCCACCCACCGCCTGCACTTCGCCCTTCTGGTTCACCGAGCCGGTGATCGCGAGGCCCTGGCGCAATGGCACGCCGCTCAGCGAACTCAGCAACGCCAATAGCTGGGCCAACGACGCGCTGTCGCCTTCGACGCCGTTGTAGAGCTGCTCGAAGCAGATCGTCGCCTGCATGCAAAGCGGCCCTTCGCGGCCGAACTCCTGCAGCAGGAAGCCTTCCAAGATCATCACGCCCTTGTCGTGGATCGGCCCCGACAGGTTGGCGAGCCCCTCGATGTTGACGAGGCCGCTGCGCTGCGCGGTCGCGACGCCGCTGTTGCAGGTGATGCGGCAGGGCCGGCCGAACTCGATCGAACCGGTGTCGAGCACGGTCAGCGCGTTGATCTGCCCGACCACCGAGCCGCGCGTCGACAGCCGCATGTAGCCGGCGGTGTAGTCGCGGTCGGTCAGCTCCTGCGGCAGGTCGTGGCGCTGCCGCTGCATCTCGACCGCCCGCTCGACGTGGGCGCGCTGCACCGTGCGAGCGCCGGCGGTGGCGGCGATGTGCGCCGCTTCGCGCGCCAGGTCGCCGATCTCGCTGTAGCGCGTGATCAGCCGATCGCGGCGGCCGGCGGCGCGGGCGCCGTACTCGGCGACCGCCGCGAACGCCGAGGCCGCGAACGGCTTCAGCTTCTCGGTGTCGACCAGCCACTGCAGGTAGTCGGCGTAGCGGGTCAGGTTCTTCGGCTCGACCGGGATCGAGCTGTCGAACTCGGCGTGGATCTTGAAGATCTGCGGGAACTGCGCGTCCTCGGCGGCGAGCTGCTCGTAGACGCCGGGCTCGCCGATCAGCACGACCTTCAGGTCGATCGGGATCGCCTCGGGCTGCAGCGAGCCGGTCTGCGCCCCAGCACCCTGGTCGAACTCGCGGATCTCGAGCTTGCCGGTCTGCAGCGTGCGCTTGAGCTGCTGCCAGACGCCGTTCTCGCGCAGCACGTCGAGGCAGCGCAGCACCAGGTAGCCGCCCTCGGCCCGCAGCAGGGCACCTGGGTTCACGTGCAGCGGTCCAGGCGGCGTGCCGTCCTGCGGCGGCGTGATCGTGCCGAACAGGTTGCCGTAGGTCGGATTGGTCTCGATCACCACCGGACAGGCGTCGTGGAACGACGTCTTGACGATCTTGACCATGAACTCGCCGAGCCGCGGCACCGCGGTGCTCGGCGGCAGGGCTTCGCCGCTCTTGGGTTCCTCGTCGCCTTCGGGCTCGACGCCGACGAACTGCTGCAGGTGCTGCTCGACGAACTCGCCGGCGGCGTCGAGCCAGTCGGCGACCTCGGGCTGCGGCCAACGGAGCTGGAACTGCTTCTGGTGGGCGCGCAGCACCTTCCAGGCCAGCTGGCGATCCATCGTGCGCAGCTCGCCGTCGATGCGCGCTTGCTCCTGGCGGATGCGGTCGTTGACCTCCTCGAGCCGCTCGAGCAGCTGTTCGCGCTGGTTCAGCAGGCGGGCTCGATCGGCTTCCGCGACCTTGCCCTCGAGGACCAGCGCCGACAGTGCGTCGAGCGTGATCGGCTCGCCGTCGACCACCGGATAGATGTCGGCCGTCGAGGCGCCGTTCTGGGCCTGGAAGCGCACCAGCGCGCAGCCCTGCTTCTGCGCCTGGCGGCTCAGCGCGTCCATGATGCGGCGTTCGCGGCCACCGCTGGCGCGGCGCACGACGCGGCGCGACATGCGGTGCGGGCGCGACCGCAGGGCCGACAGCAGCGAACCGTGCAGCGAGCGGCCGAACTCGAGCAGGTCGTCGCGGAACGCCGCCGCCTTGCCGGCCGGCAGCGACACCAGCAGCGGGCGGTTCGGTTCGCGGAAGTTGAACACGAACACGCGGTCCATCGTGCGCCGGCAGATCGGCTGGATGTCGCGCAGCAGCAGCTCGACGACCGCGGTGCGGCCGGAGCCCATCAGGCCCGAGACGAACAGGTTGTAGCCTTGTGCGTCGATCGACAGTCCGGTGCGGATCGCCGCCATCGGCCGGTCCTGGCCGAGCAGGAACGCGGCGGTCGGCGGCTTGCCGGACGGCGTCAACGGACCGCACGTCCAGCGCAGTTCCTGGGCCGGCACCCGGTAGACGCCCGGCGGCACCTTGCCGAGTTCGGCGCCACCCCCCGACCGCAACCGCGCCGGTGCGCGGCCGCTGCGAGCGGTCCCCTTGGGTGCGCCGTTCGCCTTGCCCGCGGCCGAGCGGGCCTCCCCGCGGGCGCCCGTTCGCGACGAGCGGCTCAAGCGCGCGCCACCAGCACCGGGCACGGTGCGGCTTTCAGGATCTCGCCGGCGGTGCTGCCGAGCAGCGCCTTCATGAAGCCGGTGCGCCCGCGCGACCGGACCAGGATCAGATCGACCTGCTGCACCAGTGCCTCCTTCAGGATCTGTTCTTCGACGTCCTCGCTGAACGTCAGGTGGCCGAGCGCGTGCACGCCCGACGCCGCGGCGGTGTCGACCAGCTTCTGCAGCATGCCCTGCACCTCCTGGTGCAGCGCCTTGTCGAAGTCGCGAGTGCCCGCGGCCATCGCGCGGTGCCGGCCGATCAGGTTGACGGTCGCCGGCGTGTCGACCACGACGAGCAGCAGCAGCTCGGCGCGCAGCTGGGCGGCGAGCGCGATCGCGTAGCCGAGCTCCGGGTCGCGGGACTCGGCGATCTCGACGGGTGCCAGGATGCGGCGCACGACCGGAGCCACCATGGCACCGAACCATACGCACGTGCTGCGGCATTTCGAGACCGCGTCGGCTATCCTGCTCGCCCTTCGTACGCCGCCCGGAGCCCGCCGTGGATCTGCAGAGCCTGAAGATCGAGCGCCCCACCCCCGGGACCCGCAGTCCCCGTCGCCGCAGCCCCTGGCCGCTCCGTGTGGTCGTGCTCGGCGTGCTCGCCGGAGTTGGCTGGTTGTTCGGCCCGGCCCTGCTCGGCGCCGCCGACCGGCTGCGGTTGCCGACCGTGCGCACGTTCGTGGTGACCGCCGCGACGCCGGCAGCCGCCGCGGCCGTGCGCGGCACCGCGGCGAACGGCTACGTGGTCGCCGCGCGCCGCGCGGCACTCTCGTCCGACGTGCCGGGTCGCATCGTCGAGCTCGCGGTGCGCGAGGGCTCGGTCGTGAAGCAGGGCGACATCGTCGCCCGCCTGTTCGCCGACGAGTTCCGCGCCGCTCTGCAGCGGGCCGAAGCCGACCTCGCCGCGGCCGGTTCCGCCGTCGAGCGGGCCAAGGCCGCCAGGCTGGCCAGCGCCGCCGACCTCGAACAGGCGCTCGCCAGCCAGCAGAACGCCGACGCCCAGGACGCCGCCAACCAGGCGTTGCTCGCGTTCGCCGAGCAGGAGCGGGCTCGCACCGCCGAGCTGGCCCGCACCGAGGCCGGCGCCCAGCGCGACGCCGATCGCGCCCGCAGCGAAGCGGAGGCCGCCGCCGCGCGGCGGCGCGCCAGCCAGGCGGCGCTCGCCGCCAGCGCCAGCACCGCCGAGGTGGCGCGACAACGGCTGGCGGTCGCCACCGGCGACGTCGCGGTGGCCGAGGCCCAGTTGGCGTCCGCGAAAGCCGGCCGCGACCTGGCGCAGGCCACGCTCGACAAGACCGACGTGCGCGCCCCGTTCGACGGCATCGTCGTGCTGAAGGACGCCGAGGTCGGCGAGGTCGTCTCGCCGAACGTGCAGGGCGGCAGCAACGCCCGCGGTGCGGTCTGCACGATGGTCGACTTCGACTCGCTCGAGGTGCAGGCCAACGTGCCCGAGACGACGCTCGCCTCGGTGCGCCTGGGTGCGCCGGCCGACGTGTTCCTCGACGCCTATCCCGACGAACGCTACGCGGGCACCGTCGATCGCATCTGGCCGACCGCCGACCGGCAGAAGGCGACCATCGAGGTGCGCGTCAAGCTCGACCGCCGCGACGAACGGCTGCGGCCCGAGATGGGCGTGCGCATCGTGTTCCGCGCCGCCGATGCGCCCGAGCCCGACAGCAGCGCCGCCAAGGCAGCGATGCTGGTGCCCGAAGAAGCGCTCGTCACCGTCGACGGCCAGCTCGGCGCGTTCGTGCTCGAACGCGACCTCGTGCGCTTCGCCAAGGTGACCGCCGGCGAACGCAAGAACGGCCGGATCGCGGTCGAGGCCGGCCTGTCGCCGAACCAACGCATCGTGCTCGCCCCGCCGGCGTCGCTGAAGAGCGGCGACCGGGTGCAGCAGCAACCCTGACCGCTGCGACGCGCAGCCAGAGCCCCCATCATGGCCGTTCCGATCACGCTCCGTTCCGTCACCAAGACCTACCGCCGCGGCGGCGAAGCGCTGCGCGTGCTCGACGAGCTCGACCTGCTGATGGACGGCGGCACGTTCTACGCGCTGATGGGGCCGTCGGGCTCCGGCAAGACGACGCTGCTGAACCTGTGCGGTGGGCTCGACCAGGCCGACCAGGGCCTCGTGCAGGTCGGCGAAACCGACCTCGGCCAGCTCGCGTCGGGCGAACTGGCGCAGTGGCGCGCCGCCAACGTCGGCTTCGTGTTCCAGGGCTTCAACCTGCTGCCGGTGCTCAGTGCGCGCGAGAACGTCGAGCTGCCGCTGCTGCTCGCGCCACTGAGCAAGGCGCAGCGCCGGGCCCAGGCCGAACGCGTGCTCGAGCTGGTCGGGCTGAAGGACCGCATGGACCACAAGCCGCGCGAGCTGTCGGGCGGCCAGGAACAGCGTGTCGCGATCGCGCGCGCGATCGCCACCGATCCGCAGCTGATCCTCGCCGACGAACCGACCGGCGACCTCGACCGCACCACCGCCGACAGCGTGCTCGAGCTGCTGCAGCGGCTGAACCGGGAACTGCACAAGACCATCCTGATGGTCACGCACGACCCGCAAGCGGCCAGCTACGCCGACAAGGTCATCCACCTCGACAAGGGCAAGCTCGGCCGCATCGAGGACAACCGCCAGGCGGCCGGCAATCCGAAGAGGAGCTGAGCCGATGCCCTGGAAACTGCTCTGGCGCAACCTGCTCGGCCACCCGATCCGCTCGCTGCTGACCGTGCTGTCGGTGATGGTCGCGGTGTTCCTGGTCAGCGTGCTGCACGCCGTGGTCAGCGGCCTCGACCGCACGATCGACGCTGCCGCCAGCAACCGGCTGTTGGTGCAGTCGGCGGTCAGCCTGTTCGTCAACCTGCCGCTCGGCTACCAGCAGAAGCTCGCCGGCGTGCCCGGGGTCGAAGCGATCTGCAAGTGGCAGTACTTCGGCGGCAAGTACGAGCAGGACAAGGGCGGCTACTTCGCCCAGTTCGGCATCGACTCGGCCACCTTCCTGAACAGCTACCCGGAGGTCTCGATCGTCGACGGCAGCTACGAGGAGTTCGCCAAGGGGCGCACCGCCTGCCTGGTCGGCACCGAGCTGGCCGAGAAGTACGACTGGAAGGTCGGCCAGACCGTGCCGATCACCGGCAGCCTGTTCCAGCGCACCGACGAGAAGCCCTGGGAGTTCACGATCGCGGGGATCTACACCTCGAGCTCGGCGGCGGTCGACAAGCAGACCCTGTGGTTCCACTTCGACTACCTGCACGAGTCGCTCGAGCAGGGTGGCGCCTCCGGGCCACGCGGGGCCGGCGTCTACATGCTGCGCATCGCGAAGGGAGCCGATCCCGTGGCGGTGCAGCGGACCGTCGACGCGATGTTCGAGAACGGCCCGCAGCGAGTGCAGACGACCACCGAGGCGGAGTTCAACCGCCAGTTCCTGTCGATGCTCGGCGACGTGCCGTCGATGCTGCAGATGGTCGGTGGTGCCGTGCTGTTCGCGATCTTCTTCGCGGTGCTGAACACCATGCTGATGGCGGCCCGCGAGCGGACCCGCGACCTCGGCATCCTGAAGGCGCTCGGCTTCTCCGACGGGGTGGCGGCAGCCATGCTGCTCGGCGAGTCGATGCTGGTCTGCTGCCTCGGTGCCCTGCTCGCCGGTCTGCTGGCGACGGCGATCGAGGGGCCGATGGCCGCGGCGACCGCGGCGTTCATTCCCGGCTTCGGCTTCGACCGCACGACGCTGTGGCTCGGGACGGGCATCGCCCTCGGCACCGGAGTCTTGTCCGGTTTGCTGCCGGCCTACCGAGCCGCCCGCCTGACGACGATCGGTGCCTTGCGGGAGGTCGTCTGATGGCCCTCGTCCCGCTTCGCTACAACCTGCGCAGCCTCTGGGTGCGGGCCTCGTCGACCCTGCTGACGGTGTGCGCGATCGGCGCCACGGTCGCCGTGCTCGCCGGCATGCTGTCCCTGCAGCAGGGCTTCGCGGTGCTGTTCCAGGAGCGCGGCCGCGACGACCTCGCGGTGTTCCTGCGCAAGGGCGCCAAGTCCGAAGGCGAGTCCGGCCTGACGCGCGAGCAGTGTGCCGTGCTGCAGAAGGAGGTGCCGGAGGTCGAGCTCGACGCGACCGGCAAGCCGCTCGCGAGCGCCGAGGTCTTCCTGGCCGTGCGGCTGCGCAAGTTCGACGGCGGCGAGACCAACGTGGCGATCCGCGGTGTCGAGCCAGCGACCTTCGCGATCCACGGCGACGACGTGCACATCGTCGACGGCCGCATGCCGACGCCCGGCGCGGACGAGCTGATCGTCGGCGAAGGACTGGTCGACCGGATCCAGAACTGCCTCCCGGGCGACACGCTGCGCATCAACACCGGCACGTTCCGCATCGTCGGCACCTTCTCCGGCAAGGGCGGCTACCGCAGCGAGATCTGGGGCGACCTCGAGCGCCTCTCGGAAGCGTTGCAGCGACCGGTGCGCAGCCGGGTGCTGGCGAAGGTGAAGTCCGGGACCGACCTCGAAGCCGTGCAGAAGCGCTACGAGAGCGACCAGCGCACCCAACCGAAGGTGATGACGGAACGGGCCTATCTGGCGACCCAGACCGAGGACTTGACCAAGCGGTTCTCGATCCTCGGCGGCTTCCTCGCCGTCATCATGGGGCTCGGCGCCATCTTCACCGGCACCAACTCGATGCTCGCCGCGATCGGCGCGCGCACGCACGAGATCGGCATCCTGAAGGCGATCGGCTACCGGCCGCTGCCGATCTTCCTGTCGTTCCTCGGCGAAGCCGTGCTGCTCGGTCTGCTCGGCGGGCTGCTCGGCTGCCTGCTGGTGCTGCCGTTCCAAGGGGCGGAGACCGGCACGATGAACGAGACGTTCTCCGAGGTGACCTTCGCGTTCCGCACGACGCCGTTCGTGATGGTCACCGCCGTGTCGTTCGCGATGGCGCTCGGCCTCGTCGGCGGCCTGTTCCCCGCCTGGCGCGCCGCGGCGATGACGCCGACGCAGGCGCTGCGCCGCGGCTGATGTTCGCCCTGGTCCGGCTCTACCGCGACGCCTTCGGCGGCCTGCCGCGGCTGACGTGGCTGTTGTGCGCCGCGGCGTTCCTGAACCGCTGCGGCTCGATGGTCGTGCCGCTGCTCGGGCCGTACCTGAAGAAGGAGTTCCAGTTCACGCCCGACCAGGCCGGCTGGGTGGTCGGCCTCTACGGCATCGGTGCCATGCTCGGCAGCTGGCTCGGCGGGCGGCTCACCGACCGCATCGGTCCGGTGCGGCTGCAGGTCGTGGCGCTGGGCTGCTCGGCGCTGTGGATGCTGCTGATGACGCAGTGCGACACACCGATCAGCGTGGTCGCCGCGGTGTTCGTGCTCGGCGTCGTCAACGACGCGTTCCGGCCCGGCAGCAACACCGCCGCGGCGCTGTCGGCACCGCTGCCGCTGCGCAGGAAGGCGCTGTCGCTGAATCGCTTCGCGCTGAACCTCGGCTGGGCGTTCGGGCCGACCATCGGCGGCTACCTGGTGGTGCACGACTACGCGTGGATGTTCGTGGTCGACGGCGCCACCTGCGGGCTCGCCGCGATCTGGCTGCACTTCGGCCTGCGCGGCTGGAACCCGCTGCCGCCGCCGTCCCCCACCACCGTGGCGCGGCCCGGCCGGCCGATGCAGGACCGCCACTTCCGGGCGCTGATGCTCGCCAACCTGTGCGTGCTGCTGGCGTTCATGCAGTACTTCACGACCGGCCCGCGCGTGTTCGTCGACCAGGGCCACAACGAAGCGACCGTCGGCTGGATCCTGGCGATCAACCCGATCCTGATCGTGCTCGGCGAGATGCCGATCGTGCACTCGCTGCGCCGACACCGGCCGCTGCCGACCATCGCCCTCGGGGCCCTGATCGTCGGGCTCGGCTACCTGTGCATGCTGCTGCCGTTCGACCTGGCCGCGATCGTGCTCGGCATGGTCGTCGTCGCCGGCGGCGAACTGCTGCAGATGCCGATGCTCGGCAGCTACGTCAACGACCTCGCCCCCGACCATGCGCGCGGCGCCTACAACGGCGCCTACAGCGTCAACTTCACGCTGGCGCTGGTGCTGGCGCCGATCGGCGGCGGCTACCTCTACGCCTGGGCCGGAGCCGGGGCGCTGTGGAGTTGCTGCGGCCTGCTCGGCGCGTTGTCGGCGGGCCTGTTCCTGTGGGCCAGGCGCAGCGCGCCACCCGCATCCTGAACGTCACGCCGGCTTCGCCCCGGCACCGTCGCCAGGCTCCGGCCCCAGCTCGCGCAGGGTCGCCATCGCCACCCACTCGGCGGTGCCCGGCGAACGGAACCACACCGCGTCGTCGTGCACGTGCAGCGTCGTGTTGGTCAGGTCGAACTGCACCAGCACGAGGTTCTTGCGCAGCTCGTCGTGGTCGAAGAAGCGATCGTTGCTGACCACCAGGGCGCCGTGCTGCTGGGCGTGCGCCAGCAGGAACTCGTCGGCCGGCTCGTGGCGCGGGCACACGACGTAGCGTGGGCGGCCCTCGCTGACGTCTTCGCAGCGGGCGCGCAGCACCGCCTGCACCGGCGGGCGGCAGCGGACCGCGGTGGACCAGTCGAGGAACACCGTGATCGGCAGGTCGGGGCGCCAGTCCTGCAGCCAGCCGGTGACGAGGTCGAGCCGTTCGAGCGGAGCGACCCGGCTCGACGCGATCACGTTCGAGCCGTCGACGACGATCGCGCGCAAGGGCGGTGGCAGCGGCGGCGGACCGCGATGGCGAGGACCAGCCATGGCGCCTGTTCTACCAACGCGGCGAACCAGTCCCTACAACGCCGTGCCATGCAGATCCCGCAGCACTGGGCCGAAGCCCGCGTGGTCGGCGAGGTCGGCGGCAAGCGGCGCGTGATCCGCCGGTTCGGCTGGTCCGACGTCGACGCCGGGACGGCCGAACGGCACGCACAAGCGCGCGCCCAGGCGGCGCTGCGGCTGTTGCAGGCCGGCACCGTCGTGCCACGGCGCGAAGCGAAGCTCGCCTACGGCGACGAAGGCTTGCCGATCCGCGAACAGATCGTCGCGCGGCACGGCGACCTGGTCGTCACCCGCAACGCCTACGGCGCCCGCTGCCTGAACGAGCCGGACGTGCTGTTCGCCGACGTCGACCGGCAGCCGCGGCTGCCACGCTGGCTCGAGTTCGCGTTCCGCGACCTGCTGCTGCACTGCCTGTGGATCGGCCTCAGCACCGCCATCACCCTGATCGTGGTGCGTCGCCAACTGCTCGGCTGCGCCACATTGGTCGCCACCGTGCTCGTGCCCGTGCTGCTGGTGGCGGTGCGCGAGACGCTGCGTCGCCGGCCGACCAACATCGCCCGCAGCGACGCGCTGGCGCTGGCCCGCATCGAGGCCGCGGTCGCCGCCATGCCCGAGGCGCGCGCGGCCGTCTACCAGACCCCGGCCGGCTTCCGCGTGCTGCTGCTGCACACGACCTTCGACCCCGCCGACGAAGCGGTGCAGCGGCTGCTGGCGAGCTTCGGCACCGATCCGGCCTACGCGCAGATGTGTGCGCTGCAGCGCTGCTTCCGCGCCCGGCTCAGCGGCAAGCCGTGGCGGCTCCGCAACGGACCGAAGGGGCGTCCACCCGGTGGCGTCTGGCCGGTGGCCGCCGACCGGCTGCCTCTGCGCGAGAGTTGGCTCGCCGCCTACGAGACCGCGAACCAGAACCACGCCGCGTGCCGCTTCCTGAAGGACCTCGGCATCGGCTCGGTGCACCCGCGCTGCGCCGCGGTGCAGCGTCTGCACGACCAGGCGTCCGGCGCGCGCAGCGGCCGACCGCTCGCCTGAGGCCGTCACGCAGGTGGTGCCAGCGCCTCGACCAGGTCCAGCACGCGCAGGCCCACGCCGCCAAGCCGTTCCTCGACCTGCCCCTTCACGACGAACGGGCCGCGCCCCTGCAGCCGTCCACCGAGCCGCTGCCAGACCTTCGGGAACAGCGTCGCCTCGACGATGCCGGTGCCGTCCTCGATCGTGACGAACCGCATGCTGCCCTGCTCGGTGCCGTGCCCGCGTTGCGCGACCACGAAGCCGCAGACGGCGACGCGGCTGCCGAGGTGCCGTTCGACGTCGCCGCACGGCACGCAGTCGCGGCGCACCGGCAGTTCGCCGCGGCGCCACAGCACGTCGACCGGATGGCTGCCGAGCGCGAAGCCGAGCAGCCGCAGTTCGAGTTCGGTGCGCTTGTGCTCGTCGAACTCGGGCAGCACCGGATAGACGAGTTCGCGCGGTGCCACGGCGTCGGCGAACAGGGCCCCGCGGCCGGCCGCCACCGCGCGCGCCGCCGCCTGCCGCCCGACCGGCCGCGTCGCGACCTGCAGGCGCCACAACAGCTCCGGCCGCGTCGCACCGAACGCCGCACACGCGCCGACCAGCACCAGCGCCTCCGCTTCGTCGCGCGCCGGTTCGACCCGCCGCAGGAAGTCCTCGAACGAACGGAACGCGCCGCCGCAGTCGCGCGCCGTCAGGATCGTCTGCACCGTGCGCGTCGACAGCCCGTGCACGTGGGCGAGCCCGATCCGGATCGTCGTCGGGTCGCACAGTTCGTGCTCGGCCACCCCGTGCTGCACGCACGGGGCGCGCAGCGACGCACCGAGCCGTTTGGCCTCCTCGGCGTAGACGCCCGGTGCGAAGTAGCCGGCGTCGTTGCGCAGCAAGGCGGCCAGGAACGCTGCCGGCCAGCGCGCCTTCAGCCATACGCAGCGGTAGGCGAGCCGGCCGTAGGTGACCGCGTGCGCCTTGCAGAACGAGTAGGCGGCGAAGCGGGCCATCTCCGCCCAGACCTGCTCGATCGCCCGGCGCGGCAGGCCGCGCCGCAGCCCCGCGACCAGGAACGTGTCGAACTCGTCGGCACCGCTGCGGCGCGCCCCGAGCTGCCGCCGCAGCCCGTCGCCGGCGGTCGCGTCGAGCCCCGCCACCACCATCGCCGCGCGGATCACGTCCTCCTGGTACAGCATGATGCCGAGCGTGTCGGCGAACACCTCGGCGAGCAGCGGATGCGCTGCGGTGACCGGCTCGAGCCCGCGCGCGCGCGCGACGAACGCGTCCTTCATGCCCGCCGCCGCCGGCCCCGGCCGCACCAGCGCCACCGCCTGGATCACGCGGTCCATCGTCGTCGCCTGCAGCTGCTGCAGCAGCGTGCGCATCGCCGGCGACTCGACCTGGAAGCAGCCGAGCGTGCGGCCGCTGCGCAGCAGGGCGGCGGTGCGTTCGTCGTCCTCGGCGACCTGCTGGAGGTCCGGCACCACGGTGCCCTGCTGGCGCAGCATGCGCACGCAGTCGTCGACGATGCTGAGCGCACGGTTGCCGAGCAGGTCGATCTTGACGAGCCCGAGCCCTTCGACGAAGTGCATGTCGTACTGGGTGACGACGACGCCCTTCGCCGCGCGTTCGAGCGGCGCGTGCTCGCGGATCGGCCCCGGCGTGATCACCACGCCACCCGGGTGCACGCCGAGGTGCCGCGGCGCCTGCAGCAGCGCCTGCGCGGTGGCGAGCAGTTCGGCTTCGCGTTCGGCCGGCAACCACGAACTGTCGGCGCTGGTCGAGCGGCCGGTGGTGCGGCCGAAGAAGCCCGGGGTGTCACGGACCACGGCGGCGAGGTCGACGTCGGCGCGCGTGTGCCACGGCAGCAGCTTGCTGCGCCGCGCCGCCTCCTCGGGCGGCAGGCCGAGCACCTTGGCCGCTTCCTGGTAGGCCGCGCGTGCACCGCTGGTCGTGTAGGTGGCGATGCGCGCGACGTGGTCGCGGCCGAAGTGCTCGTAGACGGCGTCGATCAGTTCGTCGCGCCGCCGCCAGCAGAAGTCGAGGTCGATGTCGGGCAGGTCGCTGCGCCCAGGGTTCAGGAAGCGTTCGAACAGCAGGCCGTAGCGCAGCGGATCGGCGTCGGTGAGGCCGAGGCAGTGCGCCACCAGGCTGTCGGCGGCCGAACCGCGGCCGACGAACGGGATCGAGCGGGCGCGCGCCAGCTCGGCGATCGACGCGACGGCGAGGAAGTAGGGCGCGAACCCCATCGCCTCGATCACGGCGAGCTCGTGGTCGCAGCGGCGCCGTGCCGCCTCGGCGTCGCGATGGCGCTGCCGCAGGCCCTGCGCCACCAGCTCGCGCAGCCGTTCGTTCGCGGTGGTCGACGGCGGCAGCAGGACCGGCGGGAAGATCGGGGCGGCCCGCTCGGGGAACGCCAGCGTGCAGCTGGCCAGCACCTCGTCGGCGGCGGCCAGTGCGTCGGGCTCGTCGCGATACGCCGTGCGCCAGGTCGGAGCGGTCGGCAGGTGCGCCTTCGGGCCGGCCTGGCCGACGCCGCGCAGGTCGGCGTCGGCATCGCTGCCGCGCAGCCCGCGGTTCCACTTCACCGCCAGGAACAATCGGTGCAGGGCGCGGTCGGCCTCGGTCGGAAACCACACGTCGTGCACTGCACAGCAGCGCAGGCCGAGGTCGGCGGCGAGCTGGCGCAACAGCGCCCGCGGCCACGCGGGCCCCGGATCGGGCAGTTTGCGACCGGTCGAGGCTTCGGGCTCGTCATGGACGTTGTCTGGTTCGGCGGCGGGGTTCGGTTCGCCGACACGGTCCGGTTCGCCGGCCGTGAGTGCCGCGGCGCGCGCGTGCGCCGCCGGCGAACTCGGCACGTCGTCGCGGCCGAGCGCCACCAGCAGCTGGCCGACCGGCACGTGCACACTCAGTTCGGGCAACAGCCGCGGGTCGCTGCACAGGAACCACAAGCCGGCGGCGTACCGTTCGCAGGCGCGGGCCAGCTGGAACGCCGCCTGGCCGTCGGCCTCGCCCACCGGGTGCACGCCGTTGCGTTCGCTCAGCAGCGCACACAGCGAGCGGTAGCCGACCCGGTCGCGGGCGATCGCGACCACGCGCCGGCCGGCGTGCACCAGTTCGCAGCCGAACCCCGCCTGCAGACCCAGGCGCGCCATCTCGCGGGCGAACGGCAACAGCCCGTAGAGGTTGTTGGTGTCGGCCAGCACCAGGTGCGACAGCCCGCGGCGCACGGCCTCTTCGCAGAGGGCGCGAGGCGACGCCGGAGCGGTCGACAACGAGTAGTGCGTGCGGACGAGCAGCAGGGCCACGTCCGCGATATACCTAACGGAACCCGAACCTCAAAGGGGCTGCGGCGGGCCGAAGCGCCCTTGCCGCAGTCGCCACCCGACGGCTCGCCGTCCCGACTGCATGCCGCCCCGACTACTCGTCGTCGTCTACTCGTCGTCGTCGTCGAAACGTCGACTGCCGCGCCGGCCGCCATAGCTGTCGTCGCTCTCTCCCTCCGGACGACGGCGCGTCGGCGGAGCCCGCCGCTGTTCTTCCCGCTCGCGCTTGGGCCGGGCGTCCGGGCCGAAGCGGTTGCGCTCGTCGAACGGCGGCCGCGGTGCCCCGGCCCCAGGCCCTGGGCCACCCGACGGCCTCGGTCCAGGTGGCCCGCCTGCCGGCCGGTCGGCACCTGGCCGATCCCCTCTAGGCGGCCCACCGAACCCTGGACCACGCGGCCCGCCGGGCCCAGGGCCAGCGCCGGGTCGACGGTCCTCGGCTTCGGTGACCCGCAGCTGGCGCATGCCGAACAGTTGGCCGTCCATTGCGGCCATCGCGGCGCGCGCCTGCTCGTCCGTCGCCATCTCGACGAATGCGAAGCCGCGCGGTCGCTGCGTTTCACGATCGAGCACGATGTGCACCCGTTCGACGGTGCGGCCATCTTTGCTGAACGCCTCGCGCAGGTCCGCCTCGTTGGCGTCGTAGGGGAGGTTCCCGACGTACAGTCTCTTGCCCATTCTGGTGTGACTTCCTCGTGCACAAGCGAGAGCGTCCCATGCAGTAGCCGTCGAGGAAGCCGCCTCTTCGAGGGTGCGGGCCGGCCGCTGCATGCCACCGCGGAGCGAGCTCCGCGGACGCCGCGGATGATAGAGCCGAAGGCGCCGGCCGGAAGGGCTGGCCGCACATTCCCCCTGGTCCCCTTGCCCCGCGGCGGCCTAGTCTCGCCACCTCATGAAGCCGCTCCGCTCACCCAGGTGGTTCGCCGTGTTCTGCCTCGGCGCCGCCTGCTCCCAGCCGACCATGCAGATGGCGGCCGAGGCCTCGTCCCCAGCCAGCTCGCCCCCCGCCAGCACGGCCTCGGCCACGGTGCCGACACCCCCTGCGAGCCAAGCCACGCCGACCGCTCCCACGACCACCATGCCGAACCGCCCCGCCGAACGCGCGCTCGCCACCTTCGCCAATGGCTGCTTCTGGTGCACCGAGGCCGTGCTCGAGCAGCTCGACGGCGTGCTCGACGTCACCTCCGGCTACATGGGTGGAGCGGTCGACGCCCCGACCTACGAACAGGTCTGCAGCGGTTCGACCGGCCACGCCGAGTGCGTGCAGGTGACGTTCGATCCGGCGCGCATCCGCTACGAGGACCTGCTGGCGTGGTTCTTCCGCTCGCACGACCCGACCACGTTGAACCGCCAGGGTGCCGACGTCGGCACGCAGTACCGCTCGGCGATCTTCGTCCACGACGACGTGCAGCGGCAGGCAGCCCTGCAGGCGATCGCGACGTTCCAGCCGCAGTTCGCCGTTCCGATCGTCACCGAGGTCAGCCCCGCGAGCCGGTTCTGGCCGGCCGAGGGCTACCATCAGGACTACTTCCGGCGGAACACGCAGCAGGGCTACTGCCGGATGGTGATCCGCCCGAAGCTGCTGAAGCTCGGGCTCGATGCGGCCCCGAAGAGCGAGGCGCCAAAGGGCAGCGAGCCGAAGTGACCGCACGGTGACGGCACGCGGCGCTCGACCGCACCGCTCACCGCCGCGTCCAGCGCTGCCGTTGCACCAGGTGCTCCCGGCCGTCGAGCGTGTCGCGAAGCTCGATCGCCACCGTGGCCGGCTCGATCTGCACCCGCATCCGGAACGGTCGCCCGGTCGGGTCGTGCACGTCGCACGCGGTGCCCTGCAGCTCGATCACGCCGGGCTCGCTGCCCGCAGCCGGGCGCGGCCCGCTGCACTCGACCGACCAGGTGCTGAGGTCGTCGCGCCACGACGACGTGAACAGCTGGCGCAGCGTGTCGAAGCCGAACAGCTGGATCGCCTGTACCGGCACCTGGCCCGACTGCATGCGGAACTGCACCTGCACGTAGCGGCCACCGAGCAGCAGCGAACCGCTGGCGCGGCCGCGTTCCTCCTTCGCCTCGCTGCCGGTCGCGTGCGTGGTGAACACCACGTCCCAGTCGCCGGCGAGTTGCGCCAGCAGCGCGTGTTCCGGCCCGGTCGCGGCGAGTTCCTTCGCCTTCTGCAGCAACGGCCCGTCGCGGCTCGGATCCTGCGGCACGTTCGCGAACGCAGCGAGTCCACCGAACGACAGCAGGAGCAACACGGTGCTTGGCGAAGGCATCCGGGAAGCCAAGCCAACAGCGGCCCGCAGCTCAAGCCGCCGCACCATGTTCGTGAGTCCCGCGTCAGCGCCCGGCGGCCGGCACCACGTGGCCGGTGCGTGGATCGACCGAGAGACCGAGCTGCTGGTGCTCGGGCACCCAGAACAGGAACAGGTACATCATCTCCTCGTCGGTCTCGAGGCCAAAGCGCACCGTCTGGCTCGGGTCGGGGTTGAACGGGTTCCACGCCGAGTTGTCGAAGTGCGCCAGCGCTTCGATCCGCGTGCCCCGAGCGAAGCGTCGTTGACCCGGGGCCCAGCGGTACGACTGCTGCCAGTCGAAGTGGTAGTTCGGCACCACCAGCAGCGTCTCGCGCGTGTCGCCGAGCTTCGCCGTCGCCGTCAGGTCGCGGCCACGCAGGTGCATGTGCACGAACATGCCGACGCCGAGCGCGTCCTCCTTCAGCGTGCGCTGCGCTTCCACCGGGTGCGCCATCGCCCCGGGTGGGATCGCGAAGCGGAAGTCGGCGACGATCGCCACCTGCACTTCCTTCTGCACCACCCCGCGCGGGAAGCGCAGCCCCACGCGCAGCCGATCGGTCGTCTCTTCGCCGGTGGTCACGTAGTGCGCCTGCAGCGCCAGCACCGAGCCAGCCGGGATGCGCATCGCGGTGCCGGGATCGAGCTGCATCGGATCGCCGCCCGGCACGTAGCCGGTGAGGAAGCCGTCCTGCGAGAAGCGCTCTCCCCAGCGCACCCGCGCGAGGTTGCAGTGGTGCAGCGCGCGCTCGTTCTCCGGCTTGATCTCGATCGCCTCGACCCAGGTGTCCTCGCGGAACGAGAACGGCAGGATCACGTACTGGTACGGCACCACGCCGTCGGCCGGCAGGCGCACCGGCGTCGGCATCGTCAGCACCTGGTCGGGTTCGCCGATCCGCCACTCTCCCGTCGGCAACACCGGCGGCGGCGGCAACTGCGCCGGATCGCCGCTCGGCATGCCGCCGTCGAGCCAGGCCAGCAACGTCTCGCGCTCGGCGACCGGCATCGGCCGGTGGTTCACGAACGCTCCGTGGCGGCTGCTCCCATACCACACCGGCATGCGCCCTTGCTGCACGACCTCGGCGATCATCGCCGCGTGCTTCTTCACCTGCGCTTCCTCGAGCAGCGGGAACGGGCCTTCGCCGCCCGGCCGGTGGCAGCGGACACAGTGGCGCTGCACGATCGCGGCGACCTCGCCGGCATAGGTCGGCACGGTCGCAGGCTTCGGCGGGCTCGCCTTGGTGATCCGGCAGCCGCTGATCGGCGTCTCGGCCGTGTCGACGGCGCGTCCCGCCAGCACCGCCTCGACCGCGGCGCGCAGTTCCTCGTTCGCCGGCGCCGCCCGGTTGCCGCCGTAGCCGTACTGGTCGTCGACGCGGCCGCGGTAGACGAGACGACGTTCCCCGTCGAGCACGACCGCCGCGGCGGTGCGATCGACACCGCAGGCCGCGGCGAGCCGCAGCTCGAAGTCGCGCGCGAACACCGCCGCCGGCGCCTTGGTGGCCACCGTCGCGACCGCATCGACGAATTCGTCGCCGGCCGAGACGTTGACCACCACCGTCACCACCGAGGCCTTCGCCCACTCGGCGGCGAGGGAGCCGACCCGCGGCAGGTAGCGCTGCACCAGCGGGCACTCGTCGGTGGCGAAGAACAGCACGATCGCCGCCGGCTTGCCGAGCTCGGCGAGCCGGCGCGTCTGCCAGCGCAGGTCCGTGAACGGAGCCTCGACCACGGTGCCGAGCGGCACCGGCGGTGGCTCGAACGTGCCCTGCGCACGCCCTGCCGAGGCAGCGAGCAACCCGGCGAGCAGGCACGACGAGCGAAGGCTTGGTGGGTGCATCGCCCGGCAGCGTCGCACCCGTTCGGGTCGCCGTCCAGGCCGGGCACAGCTGCTGCATTGACGCGCCGGAGTGCGGGCCGTTCGATGCTCTCGTTCCGATGCGATTGCCGTGGCCCCAGCGTGGTTCGTTCCGCCTGCCGCCGCGATGGCGTTGGCCGAGCGATGCGCCGTCCCGCCGTCGCCGGCGTCGCACGCTGGCCGGGTTCGGCGCCTTGCTGGTGCTGTTCTCGCTGTGGCTCTGCCGCGGCCCTGACTCCCGCACCTACTGGCCAAACCACGAGATCCTCGCTGCGATCCGCTGGGTCGAGAGCCGCGATCGCGAGGACGTGCCCGACGGCGACGACGGGCTCGCGATCGGCCCCTACCAGATCCACGAGGTCTACTGGCGCGACGCGGTGCACGCCGATCCGTCGCTCGGCGGCAGCTACCAGGATTGCCGGCGGCGCGACTACGCCGAACGGGTCGTGATCGCCTACATGCGCCACCACGCCGCCGCGGCCTGGGCCAGCGGCGACGCGGAGACCATCGCGCGCATCCACAACGGCGGTCCACGCGGCGCCGAGAAGGACAGCACGCGGCGCTACTGGAGCCGGGTGCGCGCCCGCCTGCCGTGACGCCTAGCATTCAGCGGCACAGCACCGTGCCGACGAGCCGCGTGACCGGGTCGACGTCGAGCTGGTCGAGGGCCCCGTGCGGGGCCGGCAGCAGGTGCACGCCCGGCCCGATCGGGCCGAACACGCGCACGTCGCTCGGGCCGAACAGCGCCACCGTCGTGCAGCCCAGCATCGCGGCGAGGTGCGTCGGGCCACTGTCGTTGCCGACGAACGCGAAGGCGGCGGCCAGCTCGTGTGCCAGCGCTTTGGCATGGGCCGGCTCGGCGAAGGCGATGGGCACCGGCCACGCCCAGCGACGCGGGTCGTCGCGGTCGCGTTCCACCGGACCGACCAGCACGGCGACGGGCCAGCCCTGGGCGTGCAGCCGTGCGGCGAGTTCGAGCCAGCGTGGCCCCGGCCAGCACTTCGCGACCGCGCCACTGCCCGGGGCGAGCAGCACCCGGCCCGCAGCCGCCGCCGCGTGGTTCGCCGCGTGGTTCGCCGCCCGGGTCGCCGGCAGCACGAGCCGCTGGTCGGCGGGCCAGTCGAGCCGCAGGTCCAGCTGCGCCGCCACCTGCAGGGGCAACGGCTCGCCGCCGCGGGGCCGCGGATCGAACGCGCGGCCGCCGGGCGGCCCGGCGGCGACGAACGCGGGGTCGTCGGCCACGAGCCACCGGTAGCCGGCGAGCTGCATGCGCAGCCGTTCCGGCGACCAGACGGCGAAGTCCTCGCTCGAGACCGCGCGGTCGACGAGTCCCGCATGCTGCAGCAGGGCGACGTGGTCGTGCACGCCGGCCAGCACCAGTTCGGTGCCGGCCGGCAGGGTGCGTCGCCACGCGCGCAGCACCGCCGCGACCAGCAGCGTGTCGCCGAGCGCGCCGCGCCGCACGAACAGCGCCCTCTCCACCGCCGACCGGTGCACCGACGACGGGTCCACTGGCTAGCGGCCGAGCCGTTCGCTCTCGGCGAGCGCTTCGGCCGCCGCCTTGGTGCCTTCGTGCCTCTTCGCGAACTTCGCCAGCTCCTCGATCAGCTTCTTGCGTTGCGCGATGCGGCTCGGATCGAACTGGGCCCGCAGCTTCGCCAGCGACTTCGCTGCGGCGAGTTCCTTCTTGGCGGTTGGATTCGCGGCGATCGCGGCCAGGGCCTTCTTCGCCGCGTCCGCCGGCGGCAGGCCACGCCAGGTCGCGACGATCCGCTCCAGCTTCTCGTCGGCCATCGCGAAGTCGGTGCTGGCACCGAGCTCTTCGATGCGCGCGAGCACCCGATCGGTGCGCTTCTGCAGTTCCTCCTGCTGGCTCGCGACGAGCGCCTTGGTCGCGTCGTCGAGCTTCGCATCGGCGGCCAGCCTGGCCAGCAGGTCGCGCACCTTCAGGTAGTCGGTCTTCTCCCACGCCGCGCGCAGCGGAGCGAAGCGCGGCTCGTCGGGCATCTTCGGCGCCAACGACACGTCCTGCAGCAGGCGCTCGAGGGTCGCTTCGCTGGGCATGCCCTGCTGCACGACCTTGCCGGAGGCGTCGATCACGACGACGGTCGGGAAGCCCCCGACACCGTACAGAGTGTCCACCGACGGCTTGATGCGCACCCAGGGGTGCTTGCTGCCGAGCTTGGTCAGGAACACGTCCTGGATCAGCGATTCTTCCTCATCGGACACGCCGATGAGCAACAGCCCCCGCTCGCCGAACTTCTCGTGCAGTTCGTTGTTGTGCGGGACGGCTGTCTTGCAGGGG
>JAEUHU010000340.1 GCA_016793305.1 Planctomycetota bacterium | reverse complement strand
GGCGTTCGAGGAACTGGTCGCGCATCGACTTGCTCGACCGCGAGTAGACGCCGTTCAGCGTCGCCGCCACTTCCCCGGGGAGGTGGCGCACGAGGTAGACGTCGGCGTGCTCGGGGCTGTCGACGGTCGAGAAGTAGTGGCGCAGCAGGCTGCGCTCGAAGTCGCTGTAGGGCATCGAACCGTTCAGCTGCGGGCGGTGCGCTTGTGCATCACGAACCAGGTGGCGACGGCGCCGAGGGTGAGGCCGAGTGCGAACGCGAGCCAGACGATGGGAGCTTCGAGCGGGGTGATGTGGGCGAACATGGCGCGCCATGGGAGCGGTCGGCGCGTTCGCAGGCAAGCAGACCTTTGGACCGGCAGGGCCACGTCGTTTGCGGGATGCCGAAGCCGGGGGCGTGGTGCGGTCGCACCTCTCGTTCACGGTCGCGAGAGCTGCAACGTGCCGAGGTCGCAGCGCTTGCCGGCGGTCAGTTCGGGCAGGGTCAGCGTGAGGCGTTGGCCGATGCGCTCCGGGGCGACGGAGGAGGCCACTTCCAACTTCAGTGCGGGAGGCAGGGGGTGGTTGGTGTTCAGCCACAGGACGACCTCGCCGACGGGGTTGCTCCAGGCGCGCGAGATCATTTGCTGCTCCACTCGGGCGACTTGGAACAGAGTGCGGTCGCACGGCGCGCCATCGGCTGCCAACAACCGCGCACGAACGATTGTCACCTGCCTGGGCATCGGGAGGGTCAGGCGGCAGACGCCGCGCTCGTCAGGTTCCTCCGCCTTGCAGCGACCCCAGACCCACTGGGACCCGATCAGGTCCATCCAGATCCCTGGCAGGCGGTAGACCACGAGGCTCGAAGCGGCCTCGCTCGTTTCTGCCAACCAGTTCGGTACTTTGGCATGGGTTGAGACCTCGAACCCCCGAGGCCACAAGTCCTCGGGGGGTGTGATCTCGACGCGTTCGATCAACGGGATCTTCAGGGTGAACGCGACCGAGCGCCGTGGCGTCGGCCTCAGTTCGTGTTCGGAGTTCTCGCCGAGGCAGCATGCCCCGACGATCACGTTCGGGGATGGCACGTGGGACTCTCTCGGTTCCCTGACTGGAAGCTCGAAGTCGATGCTGCCTGGCGCACGTACGACGAGCTGTCCGGTCGCATCGGTCTGTCCGAGGAGCACGTTGTCGAAGTCGCGGTCCGACAGGCTCGGCCGGGCCTGGATCAGCATGTCTGCGATCGGTGCACCCTTCTCGTCGACGGTCCGAACGACCCACTGCCAGTCGTCGAGGACCAACGGCCCCGGCGCCTGCTGCAGTGCCGCGGGCACGAACAGCACACCCGCAAGTTCGCCGTGGCTCGCGGCGATCCACGCACCGCTCGGCATGGCGACGCGCCCCGTGGAGTCACTCGTCTGTGCGTGTCCGTGGCGGCGCAGCACTTCGTGGGTGTTGTCGCGCCAACTCGTGTCAGCGCCCGTGATCCACCACCGGTCGCGCATCGCACCGTCCGGGAGCCACCAGGCAGTCGCGCCCGGCAGCGGCGTTCCGTTCGTGTCGGTGAGCTGCACGAACATGTGCCCGGCCGGCGGTTCCACCGGCTCGGTGGTGCACGCGCCCAGGAACAACAGGCACGGTAGAAGGGTGGGGCGGAGCACGCGAGGCGAACGGTGGGGCGGCCGGCGAGGTTCGCCGATCCGGCGCCTGGGTCGCCGGGAATTCGCCGCAAGAACATGGCGGGCGAACGCCAAGAAGCGCGCCTTGCCGTGCGTCGCGAGCTGGTGGCGGCTCGACCAGAGCGCTCGCCGCTCCGTTCTCCTCTGCATGGTCGTCGCCGCTCGGCGGCGCACCGCGTGGTGGCGGGCGGACGCGTGCGCCTGGCCGATCGAACACCGCGGCGCGGCAAAGCCGGCTGGGAGGCCTGGCTTTCGTGCAGGGTGCGCGGACGACGCAGAGACCGTCGCCGCGCGCCCTGCGCGGCTTTCCATCTCGCCAGTTTGCGCCGCCTCGAGCCATGAACGACTCCGTGTTGCACCCGCTCGCCCAGCTCCAGCACCGGCTCGAGCGAACCCGCCGCTTCGCCTGGCTGGCGCTGCTCGTCGCCGCCGTGGCGCTCGCCGCACCCTGGGTCCTGCCGCCGCGGACCGCGAGCGAACTGCGCGTGCGTTCGATCGAGGTCGTCGACCGGAACGGCATCGTGCGGCTGCGCCTCGGCGAGGACCGCGACGACATCGAGCGACGTGCGACCGCGGCGGCCCTGCTCGTGTTCGACGCCACCGGCCACGAACGCGGCGGCTTCGGCACCATGGCGGACGGCTCCGTCGCGATGGCGCTCGATGCCCCGGCCGGCGTCGGTGCGGCGATGCCGGATCGCATCGGCATGCTGGTCCGGCCGGACGGATCGAGCCTGTTGCTGGTGAACGACAACGGCGGCAACGAAGCCGTCACGTTGTTCGCGGATCCGACCGGCTCGGGGCTGCAGACGTTCCGGCACGACAGCGCGGCGAAGCAGGTGCGGATCAAGACGCTGTCGTTCGAAGGCGAGGTCGTGCGCAGCGAAGCCATGCCGCATTGAGCGACGAACGATCGGGCGATGGCCTGCCCCGCCGGCGATCGGCGACTCAACGGCCGAGCGGTGCCAGCCGATCGTGTGCCGAGTCCACGTGGCGCGCCGTCGGATCGCCGGCCACGACCACCACGACCCGGCCGCGCACCCGCCCCGACTCGACGTGCAACAGCGCGTCGCGCGTCGCCGCCAGCGGATACGTTCGCTCGACGAACGGTCGCAGCTGCCGCGCCGTGACGAGG
The DNA here is from genome assembly GCA_016793305.1 of Planctomycetota bacterium. The sequence continues at coordinate 712 of JAEUHU010000340.1, read as the reverse complement.
TCCGTGAGCAGCTCGAGATCCTCGGCGTTCGGCGTCGACAGGTAGCGCCGCAGCCGCTGTCCGACGAACGGCGCCAGCAGCACCGGCGCCAGCAGCCGGCCGAGGAACCGCAGCCCCTGCGCGCCCGTGCCGCTGTTGCATACCAGCGTGCCGTTCTTCGCGAGTCGGCGGCGCCGCGCGCCGAGCGGCAGGTTCTCGACGTTGTCGAGGATCACGTCGTAGCGCTCGTCGCTGCGCGTCCAGTCGTGCTGCGTGTGGTCGATCACGTGGTCGGCGCCGAGCCGCCGCATCCACTCGACGTTGCGCGTGCTGCACACCGCCGTCACTTCGGCGTGGAACGCCTTGCCGAGCTGCACCGCGCACGAACCGACCCCGCCGGCCGAGCCGTGCACCAGCAGGCGCTGCCCGGCGCGCAGCCGTCCGGCGTCGCGCAGCCCGTGCAGCGCCGCGAGCCCCGCGGTCGGCAGGGCGGCGGCTTCGATCGGGTCGAGGCCGATCGGCAGCAGCGCCAGGTGGCGTTCGTCGGCGCGCGCGAACTCGGCACAGCTGCCGTCGGCGATCCCGAACACCCGGTTGCCCGGGCGCAGCCGTTGCACCGCTGGGCCGACCTCGACCACGACGCCAGCACAGTCCTGGCCGACGACCGGCTGGCGCGGCCGCAGCAGCCCGAAGCCGAGCCGGACGATGCCCGGCGAACCGCGCACCACGAAGC
>JAEUHU010000339.1 GCA_016793305.1 Planctomycetota bacterium | reverse complement strand
CCGTCGGCAGGTCGTTCTCGACGCCGTGCCAGTGCGTCTCGAGCGCCTGCGTCGGCGTGATGCGCAGCTGCCCGGCGTCGGTGCGCGGGCAAGCGTTCGCGAACCACTGCAGCACCGGCGTCGCGATCGGCAGCAGTTCGTCGGTGAAGAAGCGGGGATCGCGTTCGAAGTCGTAGCGGTCGAGCAGCAGCGCCAGCAGCTCGAGCCCCTGGTTGCGCGCGTACTCCCACCACGGGCACAGCACCTTGCTCGCCGGCACGCCGTCGCGCTGCCAGCCGTAGTCGCAGTTGCCGTGCGTGCCGAACGGCGTCATCGTCTCGGGCCAGTAGGCGCCGTCGACGCCGTGCCACGCCTTGCTGCGTGCGATCGCCGCCGGCAGCGTCGCGCGATACAGCGCGAACAGCGGCGCCTGCATGTCGAAGTCGCCCTGCGCGAGCATCGGGTAGTACGGCAGCCGCGTGTTCTGCCACCAGTAGCAGTCGCCCCAGCGGCGCCAGTCGGCGTCGAACGATTGTCCGCCGGTCGGCTCCGGCTCGACGGTGAACAGCGAACCGTTGAACTTGATCGGGAAGCGGCCGCGCCCGGCACAGGCCTGCACCCAGCGCTGCAGCACGAGCGCCTGCGTCAGGCGCGACGGCGCCACGGAATCGGCCGCCGCGGACGGCGTCCAGCTGCGCGGCTCCATCGCGACCAGCACGCCGTCGCAGTGGATCTGCGCGATGCCCGTGGCCGCGTCGAACGACGCCACGACCTCGTGCCGCTGGCCGGGGCGCAGCACGTCCTTCGCGACCAGTTCGCGGTCGCCGACGATCAGTCGCAGCGAGTTGCCCGGATGCGTGTCGAACAGGAAGCCGTCGTTCCGGCCGGCGGTCAGCTTGTCGACGATGCGGCCGATCGGGTGGCCTTCGGCCATACGGATGGTCGCAGCGATCGACAGGCCGTGCCGCAGTGCCAGGCTGCGGTGTTCCGGCAGCACTTGCGGCAGTGCCTCGCCTGGCTGTGCCGTGAACACGGCGGTTCCGCCCGCCGGGCTGTCGCGCAACTCGAGCCGCTCGATGCTGCCGTGGAACTGGTTGCCGCCGTCGCTGTCGACGCCGAGGCGCAGCGGGTGGTCGTTCGCAGGAACGGCGGGTTGCGTGGCGAGCGCATCGCCGTCGACGAACACCCAGGATCGCTGCCAGAACGCCTGCCAGAAGTTACGGGTGCGCGTCGTCGCGGGCGTCTCTGGACTGGCGTCGAGTGCTTTGCGGATCGTGCGCGTCAGCGGGTTGTCGCCAGCCAGGAACTCGTCCGCTGCGAGCGCATGGTCGACGTCTGGCGCGCCCTCGAGCTGGACGCATGGTGCTGCGATGCGGAACGTCAGGTGCTTCCCCGGGGTGGATCCGAGCGGGACGGTGCCCAAGTCGACCGCCGAGCCGTTGCCGAAGGTGGCACCGCTGCAGGTGGCGAACAGGCCGAAGGTGCGGCCCTGCAACAGGTCCACTGCCGACTCGGCCGGCAGCCCCTGCCGCGTCACCGTCGCCGGCACGCAGGACTGCCGGTTCGTGTGCATCAGCGAGCGCCCCTTGGGTCCGTCACCACCGCCGAGGTGCTCGACGACGGCCTGCCAGTCGGCGGACTCCTCCACGACCACGTCGGCCGGCGCGTCCTTCATCGTCCAGCTCGACGCGAGCTCGTCGCCCTGCAGGCGCCGTGCTTCCTTGCGCCAGCTGTGCAGGTAGAGGTTGGGATGGGCTCCTTGTGGGCCGTCCACCGCGAGGTGCATGACGTCCTGCTCGCTGTCGACGAACACCGTCACGACGGTCCGGTCCTCCGGTTGGCCGAGCGTCACGCGCACGCACCCATCGCGAAGGCACAAGCGCTGCTCGAAGAACAGCTCGCCCCCGCGCGAGCCCGTGTGCAGCGCGAACGCGCCGAGCTTCAGCAGCCGCGAGGCCTCGGAGAAGCTGTCGCTGCGGGCGACGTAGCCGTGCACCACGCCGTCGGCGGTGCACCAGACGTTGCAGCCGACCTCGCCGTTGCCGATCGGCATCGACTGTTCGGGGCCGCTGCACGGCGTGCGCCAGACCACGTCGTAGGCCTCGAGGTCCTGGGCGCGGAGCAGGAGGCAAAGCTGCTGTGCCACAATCCAAGCCGCGACGAGACGAAGTGCGGACATGCCGCCACCATAGCGGACGTGCCGGCGACGCCACCGTACGTGGTTCGTAGCCTCCGCGGCTGTCGTGATGCAGGCGCGATGTCGGGGGCGGGGCAGCGTCGAATGCCCGGGGTGCCGCCGCCGGCGTGAGCGCACCGCGGACCAGCGAGAACTCGCATCCCGGGCTCGTTGCCCGTGGCGCACACCTGCCCAACGACTGCGACCGGCTCTACGGTGTCCGCCTTCCAGTCGCTGCGCCCATTCGCTCGGCGACATCTACGACCACCCTTCGTTCGCTCAGGAACGGCGCGCATGTTCGACCCGGATCTCGATCCCGCGATCGCTTGCCACCACGAAGCAGGGCACGCGTACCTCGCGCATCGGCTCGGTGGGCGCGTCGTCACGGTCACGATCGAACATGAGGACGGTGGCGTCATGGGACGCACGACGGTGCACTGGCGAGATGGCGATGCGGCGGAGCGGCGCCGCCGCTCGGCGCTGGTGGCGCTCGCCGGTCCGGTCGCCGAAGCACGCTGGCGCGGCGAGCTCGAGTCGCTGCGCGAGCTGACGGCGTGGCGCGCCGACTTCCGCGAAGTGCAGCTGGCGCTTCGTGCCGAAGGCCCGCCGGCGGCGCAGGCGGCGCAACTGCACCGCTGGCTCGCGCGCGTGTGCAAGGAGCTCGACGACCCCGACGGTTGGGAACGGCTGTGCCGCATCGCCGACCAGCTGGAGGCGCACGGCACGCTCGACGAGGACCTGCTCGGCGACGTGCTCACCGAGTGAGGGCGCGGCGCCTGCGATGGCATCGATTGCTCCGTCGCCCGCCCGTGACCACGGCGAGCCCGTTCCCTCACTTCGACGGTTGCACTACCCTGCTCGCCGAACGTGACCCGCCACCGCGACATCTTCGAAGAGATCGTGCGCCTGCGTCAGGCCGGCATCCCCGCCGCGCTGGCGACGATCGTCGGCACCCGCGGTTCGACCCCGGGCCGCACCTCGATGCGGCTCCTGGTGCTCGGCGACGGCACGTTCCTCGGCACGGTCGGCGGTGGCTGCCTCGAGGCCGAGGTCTACGACACCGCCCTGCAGGTCTTGGCCGACGAGCAGCCGCGCTCGTTGCAGTTCCGACTCACCGAACAGGATTCGCCGGACTCGGGGCTGATGTGCGGCGGCGAGGTGACCATCTTCGTGGAACCCCTGACGACCCCTTCCGTGTGGATCTTCGGCGCCGGCCACGTCAGCAAGTCGCTGGCGCAGGTCGCGGCCCTCGCCGGGTTCCGCGTCACCGTCGCCGACGATCGCGCGAGCTTCTGCACCGGCGAGCGCTTCCCCGAGGCCGCCGCGACGGTCGCTGGGCCCTACGACGACCTGGTGGCGCAGATGCCGATCCGCCAGAACAGCTACGCGATCGTCGTCACCCGCGGCCACAAGGAAGACGGCCACGTGCTCGAACGGCTCGGCCGGCGCTTCGCGGCCGGCGAGCGGTTGCGCTTCCTCGGCATGATCGGCAGCAAGACCAAGCAGGCGCTGCTGTGGAAGCACCTGCGCGAACGGGGCATCGGCGACGACTTCCTCGCCACCGTGCGCACCCCGATGGGGGCCTACCTCGGCGGCAAGACCCACGAGGAGATCGCCGTGTCGGTGGTCGCCGAACTGATCGCCGTGCGGCGGCTCGGCCACGACCTGGCCGCGACCTGGGACGGCCGCCAGAAGCCGAAGGGCCGCCAGGAAGGCGTGCGCGAGCTGCCGGCCAACGAGGCCTGAGTGCCAGGTCGAACCGCGCCAGGGAGCGCGCCGTTGTCACCCTTCCCCGGGTTCGGCATGATGCTCGGCCCTCCCCTGCTTTCGCGAAGCCCATGAAGTCCCGCACCCTGCTCCTGGCCCCGCTGTTGGCCTGTCTGGCCCCCGTCGCCACCGCCCAGAACGACAAGGTCGTGAAGACCGACGGCACCGTGGTCGCCGGCGTCAAGATCGAGTCGTACGACATGCGCTTCCTGCGCTACTCGAAGGGCAACTCGAAGGAGAACGTCGCCTCGGAGCAGATCGACAAGATCGAGCTCGACAAGTTCAAGGACGAGTACGCGCGTGGGCTGACCGATCCGGACGCGATGGTCACCACGGCCCGCGAGAAGCTCGCTGCCAAGGAGCTGGTGATGGCGCAACTCGGCTTCCTGCGTGCGGCCGAGCAGTTCTTCGATGCCGGCAAGGCGTCCGAGGCGATGGGCACGCTCGACGAACTGGCGAAGGGCATTCCCGATGCCGGCGTTGGCCTCGAAGCGTTCCGCCTCCGGTGCGGCTACTACCTGGGCCTGGGCAGCAAGGGTGCCGCCAACGCACAGGCGGCTGCCAAGAAGTTCCAGGCCGAAGCGACCGCCAAGGGCTGGTCGGCGGCGGCGCTCGAGGGGCAGTTCATGGAGGTGTTGTCGAGCCGGGCCGCACCGAAGGAGTACCAGGCGGCGCTGCGCGGCGTGGTCGCCGCGGCCGGCGGCAATCCGACGCTCGGGGATCGCGCCAACGTCGAGCTGGCCCACAGCCTGCGCGAGACCAAGAGCCTCGGCGAGGCGAGCAAGATCTACGAGAAGGTCGCCGAGGAGACGAAGGACGTGCACGCCCGTGCCGGTGCGCTGCTCGGCATGGGCAAGACGCTCTACGAGCAGGCCGGCGACGACAAGGAGGTCTACCGCAAGGCGCTGTTGACGTTCCTGCGGGTGCGCCTCGAGACCAAGGACGCCTGGGCCAGCCTGCAGGCCGACGCGCTCTACCACGCGATCCTCGCGGCCGACAAGTGGCGTGGCCCTGAGTTCGGGTTGGTGATGGCCCGCTGCCGCAACCTGTTGATCAACGAGTACCCGAACAGCGAGTGGGCCGAGCGCGCGCGGTCCGGCCGATGAATCGAACCGCCGCGTCGCCGGTCGAGCCGGGATCGCGGCGAGGATCGCAGGCAGGCGCTTGCCGCGGGAGGAACGGAGCCGCGGCGCGGCGGTGAACGCGCCGGACGATCGCCTGCCCATTGCCCTGGCAAGGCCGCCAGGCGCCCTCGACGACGCGGCGTTCCACACGTTCCGCACGACGGTCGGCGGCCTGCTGCGGTGGTGGCTGCGGCTCCGCGTCGAGGGCCCGCTGCCGGTCGGTCCGTGCGTGCTGGTGGCGAACCACACCTCGTTCCTGGACCCGATGCTGCTCGGTGCGGCCCAGCCGCGGCGCATCGTCTACCTGATGACCGAGGTGGTGTGGCGCTCGCCGGCGCTCGGCTGGTTCTACCGTTGGAACCGCGCCGTGCCGCTGCGGCCGCGCGGCGGCAATCGCGACGCGCTGCGTGCCGCACGCGAGGTGTTGGCGCAAGGTCGCATCGTCGGCGTGTTCCCCGAAGGCGGACTCAGTCGCGACGGCCGGCTGATGCTCGGCAGCCCCGGTGCGGTGTCGCTGGCGCTGCAGGCCGGGGTGCCGATCGTGCCGGCCGGCATCGAGGGGGCGGGCGTGGCACTGCCGCCGGGGCGCGCGTTGCCGCGTCGCGCGCGCGTCGTGGTGCGCTTCGGCGAGCCGCTGTCGCCGGCGGATCTCGAGCGTCTCGGCGGGGCCGACCGCCGCCAGCGACTGCGCCTCGCCACCATGGCGGTGATGCGCAGGATCGCCGAGCTCAGTGGGCAGGTCGCGCGCGAGGACCAGCTGGCGGCACGTCGCTGAGTTCGCGCGCGCCCGCTTCGGCCGCGGTTCATGTCGTTTTTCGAGGGGGTCGTTCCCGTGTCTGTGCGAGCCGCCCGTGTGGTGCGGTCGACGACGAGGGAACGACATGGAACGAGGCGACGATCTCTGGCGATGGGCGCGGTCGCAGGCCGAGGGGCATCTGCGCCGCCACAATGACGCGTGGACGCGCACGCACCGCGACGACCTGGTGCAGGAGGCAAGCATCGCCGCCTGGCGCTGGTCGCAGCGGCAGCACGACGGCAAGCGGTTCTGGGCGGCGATCCGCACGATCACGCGCCGGGTCCGGGCCCGCGGTCTGTGGCGGGCTGCGCGCGAGCGCCGGGCCTGCCAGGGTCGGTCGCTCTCGCTCGCCGGCGCGTCGGGCGAACGTGTCTACGAAGTGCTCGGACGGCGCGTTCCCGAGCATCGGCTGCGGCCTTGGTTCGATTCGGCGCTGAAGAAGCTGCCGGACCTCGACCAGCAGCTGCTGCTCGCGTTCCACGAAGGCTTCTGCTGTGCGGAGTTGGCGGTGCGGTTCCGTCGCTCCGTGCCGTGCGTGAAGACGCGCATCCATCGTGCGCGTCGACGCGTGCAACAGTGCGTCGAGGAGTTCGCCAGCGTGGCGAACGCCCTCGGCAACGACCAACCGCGAACGATCGATCGAGGAGAGTCCCGATGACCAGCAAGAACGTGTGGGTGAAGTGTGTCCTGGGTTTGTTCCTGGCTTTGCCGCTCCATGCCCAAGGTGATGTCGGCGGCAAGGTCACCGAGCCGGTGCCGCAGAAGATGGAGCGGGCCCCGCTCAGCGACGCCGGTCGCGCAGCGCTGACCTCGGCCAAGGACCTGGCCGGCAAGGTGCGCGGCCTGCGTGGCCCCGAGCGCGGCCAGGCGCTGCTCGAAGCGGCGTCCGCCTACGACAAGGTGGTCGCCGACCACCAGGGCGAGCCGGCCGTCGCGGCGATCGCGGCGATCACCGCCGCGGACCTGTGGCGGCAGCAGGGCAGTCTCGGCCTCGCCGAGAAGGACTACCTGCTGGCGGCGCAGTTCGAGCCGTCGCGCTACGGGCAGCGTGGTCTGCTCGGGGCCGCCGACATGCAGCGCCGGCAGCAGCGCCGCGACGAAGCGCTGGCGACCTACGGCAAGGCCGCCGCGCTCGATCCGGACACGCGCAGAGCCCAGCAGGCGCGGTTGTGGCAGGCGCGCCTGCTGCAGCAGATGGAGAAGCTCGACGAGGCGATCGCCGCGTTCCAGGCGGCCCTCGAGAGCGCCGACCCGGGCACCGAGACGGTCGAGGCTGCGAACTTCCTGGCGCTCGCCTGGGTGCAGAAGGGCGACTTCGATTCGGCCGCGGCGGTGATCGAGCACGCGGAACAGGTGCTGCAGAACCTCGGTGACGAGGACCCGATCGTCGTCGAGCGACTGAAGAAGCAGGTCGAGACGATGTCGGCCAAGAAGGCCCTGCAGCGCGCGCGCGACAAGGCGACCGGGGCCGGCAAGGACGCGATCGGGCTCGATCGTGATCGACGCGACGAGGGCTGAGGTGCTGCCTGCGCGGCGACGGCGTGCCGTTCGGTGGCCGTTGCCTCGGGTCGTCACCCTGGCACGTCGTCGCGGAGGGTCGTTGCTCACGGCGACCCGGCCCAGGGCTCGACGGGGGCCCGGTCCACCGTCGTCGCCGCGGAATGCCGCTGTGGCTGTCGCGGCGGCGCACTAGGATCGCCGGCATGAGGCGCTCCCTCGCACTGCTCGCACTCCTGGCGTCGGCCTGCGCGATCCCCAACACGGTCGAGTCGCTCGACTCGGCCCAGCCGCCGCCGGAGTTCGGCCGCCCCGCCTGGGTGCGCGTCTGCGCCGGAGCGGGCGCATGGGTCGGTGGCATCACCGGCGGCGTGGTCTCGATCGTGCTGCTGCCGATCACCTGGCCGATCAGCGAACTGGCCGGCGATGCGCTCGGCGAACAGGGCAAGGACGAGTTCCTGTTCTTCCCCGCCCTGAGCCTCGCCGCGGTCGGCCACGGGTTCCTCGGCATGCCCGCGGACGCGCTCGACTGGACGTTCCGGCGCGTGTGGGTCGGTGGGACGGACCCGGTGAACAGCTACGAGTGGGTGCCGATGCCGGCGGCAGAACAGCCCAAGGCGGCGGCCCTGCCAGTGTCGCAGCCGCAGTAGGCCAGTTCGGCCTCGGCGGCGCACGCGCCGGCCGCTAGGCTGTTCGCGCACGCACGCCCGTAGCTCAGCTGGTAGAGCGCCTCCCTTACAAGGAGGATGTCGGGGGTTCGAGTCCCTCCGGGCGTACCAGAGCCGGTTCCCACCGAGCGCTCCAGATCCCGTGGCGACGTGGGCAGGAGCCGTCAGGCGCCTCGCGCGCCGACCGAAGGCCCGTCCTGAGCCTCA
>JAEUHU010000333.1 GCA_016793305.1 Planctomycetota bacterium | reverse complement strand
CGCGGCGTCGGCACGGCGCGCGTCGCAGGCGGCGGGATCGGCCAGGAGGCCCGGGCCGTCGTCGAGCACTTCGACGTGGACCCCGCTCCCCGCGGTCGTGGCACGCACTTCGACGCGACCGTGCGCATGCTCGATGGCGTTGCGCACCAGGTTCTCGAGCACGCGCAGCAGGCGTCGGCCATCGCCCGGGACCGTCGGCAGGCCGACGGCCGGCACCGCCGACAACGTGATCCCCGACTTGGCGGCGAGCGGGGCGAGCTCCTGGCCGACGCGCAGCACCAGTTCGCCGACCAGCAACGGCTCGGTCTCCAGCTGGTCGGGCAGGTCGAGGCGCGCTGCCTCGAGCAGGTCGCGCGCCAGCTGCGCCACCCGGTCGGCATCGGCGAGCGCCACGTGGATCGCGGTGCGCAGCTCGTGCGCGTCGCCTTGCGCCGGCCCGGCCGCGCACTGCACGAGCAGGCGATCGACGGCCGGCAGCGCACGTTCGAGCACGGCCATCAACGCAGTCAGCGGTGTACGCAGGTCGTGCGACACCTGCGCCACCCACTCGCGCCGTGCGCGATCGCGAGCCCCGAGTTCGTCCAGCAGCGACTGCACACGCTGCCGTGAGTCGCCGAGCGCCTTGGCCAACGCCGCGATCTCGTCGGAACCGCGGGCCGCGGCCGCGGCGCCGACCGTGGTCGTGGTGCCGAGGTCGGCGCGCGCGACGGCGGCCAGCCGCGCCAGGCGCCGAGTCACCAGCCACGAGAAGAACAGCGCGACGATGGCGACGAGGGCGAGGCGGAGCACCCAGATCGAGACCTCGCCGGCGAACATCATGCGCTGGCAGCGCGCCTCCATCTCCGCCTCGCTGACCACGGCCGACTTGCCTGACCACTCGGCGGCGAAACCGTTCGCGATCGCCTCCGGCGGCGGCGGCAGCAGGGCCAGCCAACCGCGCAGGACGCCGTCGCGACGCAGCGGGAACCAGTGCAGGAACTCCCAGCCCGGACGCGTGCTCGGCGCCGGTTCGCCGACCACGAGGCGGAGGCACGGACTCGCGGCGCGCACGTGCAACTCGGCATCGCAGACCAGGAACACGGTCGGGAACCCTTCGCGCCACGCCACCAGCGCCGCCTGGATCGCTGCCAGGGAGACGTTCGCGCCGGCGCGGGCGTCCAGCAGCGCCAGCGCCTCGCAGCCGACCGCCGACCGCAGCGACAGGTCCTTGCCGTCCGGTTCGCTCGTGAGCGAGTACACGACGTGCCCTTCGGACTCCACCAGCCAGCCGTGCAGCGCCGTGAGCACCCGCGGCACCACGAAGTCGAAGCCCAGCAGCAGCAACGTCACCAGTACCGCCAGCCGGAAGGCCAGGCGGCGGTACCACGGCAGCCGCTTCGCCGAAACGGTCACGCCGGCTCCACCATGCGGTAGCCGACCCCGAACTCCGTCAGCAGGAGTCGCGGGCAGCTCGGATCCTCTTCGATCTGCTGGCGCAGCCGCCGCACGTGCACGTCGACGGTGCGCGAGTCCTCGTCGGTGTCGTCGCGCCAGACGCGCTGCCGCAGCTGCTCGCGCGACCACGGCCGGCCGGGGTGCTGCAGCAGGAACAGCAGCAGGTCGAACTCGCGCCGCCGCAGCGCCAACGGGCGCTCGCCACGGCCGGCGACCCGCCGCGAACGATCGGCCCACAGCGGCCCGAGCCGCACCACGTCGTCGACCGACTGCCGGCCCGCACGGCGCAGCAGGCCGCGCACGCGTGCGATCAGTTCGGCGGCGTGGAACGGCTTGACCACGTAGTCGTCGGCCCCGGCCTCGAGCCCACGCACGCGCTCCGCCGGGTCGTCGCGCGCGGTCAGCATCAGCACCGGCAGGCCGGGCACCCGTTCGCGAATCGTCGCGCACAGGCCGATGCCGTCGCCGTCGGGAAGGCCACGATCGAGCACGACGAGGTCGATGCCGCTGTCGAGCGCCGCCTCGGCTCCGGCGAGGTCGATCGCGACCGCGACCTCGAGCCCTTCGGCGGCGAGCGCCGCCATGACCTCGACGCGGATGCGGCGGTCGTCTTCGACGAACAGGACCTTGGCCATCTGGGGCGCGCGACGCTAACCCCCGGATCGGAGCTCCGACAAACCCCACCTCGGCCGCCGCGTTACCGCGGTGTTTCCGCCGCAGCCGCGGTCCGCGGAGCCGAGCTGCGTCGGCCGCCCGTGGCATTCTTCCCCGGATCATGCCACGCACGGTGACCAACCTTGAATCCCGGCTGCTCTCGCGCGAGCGTGCGACGCGCCGCGGGATTCGGGCTGCAGCAATCGAGCCCCGCGCCGAGGTCAACACGTGAAGGCCACTGGAGAATCGTCGCTCGGCCCGGAAGCGGACCTGCGCACCCTGCTCGACCTGCTGCCGACGCCGATCTTCCGCCTCGATCGCGATGGCAAGCACACCTACGCGAACCGGGCGGCGGCGCTGGCCGTGGGAAGCGCGCCCCAGGAGATGCTCGGCCGCACACCGGCCGAAGCGGGCATCCCCGCCGCACTCGCCGCCATCATCGACCACCACGTCAGGGACGTGCTGCGCACCGGGGAGCCCGCCGAGTACCAGCTCGTGGCGCCAACGCGGGCCGGCAACGTGACGTTCCTGACCCGTCTGGTCGCCGAACGCGGCCCCGCCGGCAACATCGTCGCGGTCGCCGGCGTGGGCACCGACGTGACGGCCCAGGCCCGGGCGCAGCGCGCCCAGCGCGACAGCGAAGAGCGCTACCGCATGCTCGTCGAGGGCGTCACCGACTACGCGATCTTCCTGCTCGACCCGAGCGGGCACGTGGCCAGCTGGAACACCGGCGCCGAGCGCCTGAAGGGCTACACCAAGGAACAGATCGTCGGGCAGCACTTCGCGGTCTTCTATCCGCCGGAGGTCGCCGCCACCGGCGCAGCCGAACGGGAACTCGACGAGGCCGTTCGCAACGGCCGCTTCGAGGACGAAGGCTGGCGGGTCCGCGCCGACGGTTCGCGGTTCTGGGCCAACGTGGTGCTGACGCCGTTGCGCGACGGCAGTGGGCAACTGCGCGGCTTCTCGAAGGTCACACGGGACGTGTCCAAGCGCCGGGCCGTCGAGCTGGCGCTGCGCGACAGCGAACAACGCTACCGGCAGGTCGTCGAGGACCAGACGGAGGTGGTGTGCCGCTTCCTCGCCGACGGCACGTTCACGTTCGTCAACGACGTCTACTGTCGGACCTTCGGCCGCACCGCCGAGCAGCTGCTCGGCAACACCTGGCGTCCGATCGTGGAACCCGCGGACCTGCCGATGGTCCACGCGAAGCTGGCCGAGATGTCGCCCGACAACCCGGTCGTGCGGATCGAGAACCGGGTGCACGACGGCCAGGGGCGCGTTCGCTGGATGGAGTTCGTCAACCGCGGCTTCTACGCCGCCGACGGAACCCTCACGGAGGTGCAGGCCGTCGGCCGCGACGTCACGGATCGCCGGGCCGCCGAAGAGGCGCGGCGCGAACTGGAGATCAGCTTGCGCGAGAAGGAGCAGCAGAGCCGCTACGAACGCCAGATGCTGCAGTCGCAGAAGCTCGAGAGCCTCGGCGTCCTGGCTGGCGGCATCGCGCACGACTTCAACAACCTGCTGACGGCGATGCTCGGCTACGCGTCGCTGATCCGCATGCGTCTGCCGACCGGGGATCCGATCGCCGAGGACCTGCAGAAGGTCGAGATGTCCGCGATGCGCGCCGCGGACCTGTGCCAGCAGATGCTCGCCTACGCGGGCCGCGGCCAGTTCCTGGTGGCACCGGTCGACGTCAACACGCTGACGGAGGAGATGGCGCACCTGCTCGCCACCGTCATCAGCCGCCGCGCGGTGTTGAAGTTCAACCTGACGACCGGGCTGCCGCTGGTGAAGGCCGACGCGACGCAGCTGCGGCAGGTGTTCATGAACCTCATCACCAACGCTTCGGATGCGATCGGCGAGCGCAGCGGCGTGATCACGGTCACGACCGGCCTCATCGAGGCCGACGACCGCTACCTGCGCGACATCCTGGCGCCCGACGGCATGCAGGCGGGTCGCTACGTCTACGTCGAGGTCTCGGACAACGGTGCGGGCATGACGGACGAAGTGCGCCAGCGCATCTTCGATCCGTTCTTCACGACCAAGTTCACCGGCCGAGGGCTCGGACTCGCCGCGGTGCAGGGCATCGTCCGGGCCCATCGCGGCGCCATCAAGGTCTACACACAGCTCGGCAAGGGCACGACGTTCAAGGTGCTGCTGCCCGCGATGGACACCGAAGACCAGTCGCTGCGGTCCGCGGTGCCGCTGGCTCCGCTCACCGGTCGCAACCGCCGCATCCTGGTCGTCGACGACGAAGAGGACCTGCGGGTCTTCATGCGCAAGGCGCTCGAGGGCGTCGGGTTCCGGGTCGAGCTGGCGGTCGACGGACGCGCCGGCCTCGCCGCGTTCCGCGCCGCGAACGGCGACTTCGAACTGGTGCTGCTCGATCTGACCATGCCTCACATGTCCGGCGCCGAGACGTTCCGCGCCCTGCGCAGCGAGCGACCGGACGTGCGCGTCGTGCTGACCAGCGGCTTCGCCGAGGAAGAAGCCACCGGCGGTTTCGCAGGCAAGGGGCTGGCCGGCTTCCTGCGCAAGCCGTTCCGCGTCCAGGATCTGATGGCGATCGTGTACGCGTCCGTCGGTTCGTGAGCGGTTCGACGAGGCAAGGCGCCACGCCGGCTCGCGAGGCACCTGGACCGCCGCGGTGATCCCTGCGGGGCCGTGGCGGTTCCCGTCCGACCGTCAGCCGGGCAGCTTGTGGAAGCGCTCCATGGCCGCGCGCTCCAGCGCTTCGCGGTGGTCCGGATGGGCGATCGAGATCAAGGCCATGGCGCGTTGGCGAAGGTTCTTGCCGCGCAGGTCGACGGCCCCGAACTCGGTCACCACCCAGTGCACGTGCGCACGCGTCGTCACCACGCCGGCCCCAGGCTTCAGCAGCGGCACGATGCGCGAGATGCCCTTGCCGGTCTGCGAGGGCAGCGCCACCACCGGCTTGCCGCCCGGTGACAGCGACGCGCCGCGGAAGAAGTCCATCTGCCCGCCGACGCCCGACCACATCTTCGTACCGATCGAGTCGGCGCACACCTGGCCGGTCAGGTCGATCTCGACCGCGCTGTTGATCGCGACGACCTTCGGGTTGCGGCGGATCACGCTCGGGTCGTTGACGTAGCTGATGTCGAGCATCGCCACCTGCGGGTTGTCGTCGAGGAAGTCGTAGAGCTTGCGCGTGCCCATCGCGAAGCCGGCGACCAGCTTGCCCGGGTGGATCTTCTTCTGGCGGCCGGTGATCACGCCGCGCTTCACCAGTTCGAGCACGCCGTCGCTGAACATCTCGGTGTGCACACCGAGGTCCTTGTGGTCGAGCAGCGAGGCGAGCACCGCGTCGGGGATCGAGCCGATGCCCATCTGCATGGTCGCGCCGTCTTCGATCAACGCGGCGCAGTGGCGCCCGATCGCGCGTTCGACGTCGCCGAGTTCGCCCGGCACGTGCTCGGGGATCGGCTCGTCGACGCCGACCGCGGCGGCGAAGCGGCTGTGGTGCACGAGCCCGTCGCCGTGCGTGCGCGGCATGCGCGGGTTGACCTGCGCGATCACCACGGCCGCGGAGTCGATCGCGGCACGCGCGATGTCGACCGAGACGCCGAGCGAGCAGTAGCCGTGCTTGTCGGGCGGCGACACGTGCACCAGCGCCACGTCGAGCGGCAGCACCTTCTGGCGGAACAACGCCGGCATCTCGCTGAGGAACGCCGGCACGTAGTCGGCGTCGCCACGTTCGACCGCGTCGCGCACGTTCGGGCCGACGAACAGCGCGTTGACGTGGAAGCTGTCGGTCATGCCCGGCTGCGCGCACGGGTGCTCGCCTTCGGTGTGCAGGTGCACGAGCTCGACCGAACGCAGCTCACCGGCGCGCGCCGCAAGCGCTCGCAGCAGGACGCGCGGCGTGGCCGCTCCCGCGTGGACGAAGACCCGGTGGCCGGAACGAACGAGGCCGACCACGTCGGCGGCAGGCTTGAGGAACATGAGACCCTGGGGCTGAGTGCGGGGTCCGCGTCACCGCGAACACCGGGGTGGACTCTCTATCGCACGGCGACGGACCATGCGGCGATACGCCTTCGGGCCCGTTCGCGGGAGCTTCTCAGGCCATGGCCCAACGCACCAGGGCGCCGATCGCCAGCGCCGCCCAGACGGTCTCGAGCCAGAACGCCTGCCAGGTGCGCTTGCGCCAGCAGACCACCGCGACGCCGACGCCGCCGGTCAGGTTCATCACCGCGAGCCACGGACTCGCCGCGGGCAGCACTTCGTAGCTCGACAGCGCGTAGGCACCGAGGATCGCGAGCGTGCCGTACCAGCCGACGATCTCGGCCGGCAGCGAGAAGGGCAGGGGCGCCTTCGGGTCGGGGCGAACTTCCATGGTCAGGGTTGGGCGAGGTAGAGGCGGGACAGGTCGACCTGGTGCAGGCGCTGGCAGAGTTCCTTGCCGCGCGACGCCATGCGCAGGCCGTCGGC
>JAEUHU010000312.1 GCA_016793305.1 Planctomycetota bacterium | reverse complement strand
AGAAGTACCGGCGCGACGACCGCACCGTCCTCCAGACGAAGAAGCCCCTGCTGGGCATGATCGAACTGTTCCCCAACGCCGACGGCAGCCCCGAGTGGTTCGTCACCGACAAGCTGCCGCTGTTCGACCGCGACGGCCAGGCCTGCGGCGTCTGCGGCACCGTGCGCAGCTACGAGGAACAGCACGCCGCGATCGCCCCCTACCTCGAACTGGCGGACGTCGCGGAGCACCTGAAGCGCAACTTCCGCGACGCACTCGACGCACCGCGGCTGGCGAAGATGGCCGGCCTGTCGCTGCGCCAGTTCGGCCGCAAGTTCCGCAGCACCTTCCAGAGCACGCCGCGCGACTACCTGATGCGCATGCGCATCCTGCACGCCTGCTCGCTGCTCGCCGAGACGTCGCTGCCCGTCACCGAGGTGGCGCTGCAGTCCGGCTTCTACGACCACAGCGACTTCGCACGGCAGTTCCGGCGCCAGCTGGGCCAGTCGGCGTCGGAGTACCGCAGCACCCACCAGAACCGTTCGAACTGACTCCCACCGCACCCCGATGACCTCGCACCCGCAACGCTCCCCCGTCGACAAGTTCACCTTCGGCCTGTGGACCGTCGGCTGGCAGGCGCGCGACCCGTTCGGCGACGCGACGCGTGCGCCGATCGACCCGGTCGAGATCGTCACCCGCCTCGCCGAACTCGGCGCCTACGGCGTGACGTTCCACGACGACGACCTGATCCCGTTCGGCAGCGACGACACGGCGCGTGCTGGCCACATCGCTCGCTTCAAGCAGGCGCTCGAGCGCACCGGCATGAAGGTGCCGATGGCGACGACCAACCTGTTCACCCACCCGGTGTTCAAGGACGGCGCGTTCACCAGCAACGACCGGCAGGTGCGCCGCTACGCGCTGCGCAAGGTGATGCGCAACCTCGACCTCGCCGCCGAGCTCGGAGCGCAGACGTACGTGTTCTGGGGCGGCCGCGAGGGCAGCGAGTACGACGGCGCCAAGGACGTGCGGGTGGCGCTCGACCGCTTCCGCGAGGCGCTGAACACGTTGACCAGCTACTGCCGCGAACGTGGCTACAAGATCCGCTTCGCCATCGAGCCGAAGCCGAACGAGCCGCGCGGCGACATCCTGCTGCCGACCATCGGCCACGCGCTCGCGTTCCTCGACACGCTCGAGCACAGCGAGATGGTCGACCTCAACCCCGAGGTCGGCCACGAACAGATGGCGGGCCTGAACTTCGTGCACGGCATCGCCCAGGCACTGTGGCACGGCAAGCTGTTCCACATCGACCTGAACGGCCAGCGCGGCATCAAGTACGACCAGGACCTGGTGTTCGGCCACGGCGACCTGGTGTCGGCCTTCTTCCTCGTCGACCTGCTGGAGACGGCGGGCTACGACGGGCCGCGCCACTTCGACTACAAGCCGTCGCGCACCGAGGACCTCGCCGGCGTGTGGGCGTCGGCGGCCGCGAACATGCGCATGTACCGCTTGCTGCGCGAGCGCGCGGCGAAGTTCCGCCAGGACCCCGAAGTGCAGGCGGCGATGCGCGACAGCAAGCTCGCCGAATTGGCGCAGCCGACGCTCGGCGAACGCGAGTCGCTCGCCGACCTGCTGCGCGACAAGAGCGCGTTCGAGACGTTCGACGCAGGCAAGGTGGCCCAGCGTGGCTGCGGCTACGTGCGGCTCAACCAGCTGGCGATCGAACACCTGCTCGGCGCGCGCTGAACCGTTCCCGTCGGCGGCGAGCCGCAGCCCCTCGCCTCCGCCCGCCTCTCCCACTCGTCCCTCTCACCCCGTCTCTCCATGAACATGCAACGCGACGGCATCACGCCGAACGCCGGCCGGCTGCTGTGGGCCGGTTTCTTCGCCATCCTGGCCGCCGGTGTCGGCTTCGGCATCCGC
>JAEUHU010000248.1 GCA_016793305.1 Planctomycetota bacterium | reverse complement strand
GAAGTGGGAAGGCGGCTTCGTCTGGGCCTGCAAGAACTACGACGGCGACGTGCAGTCGGACACGGTGGCACAGGGCTTCGGCTCGCTCGGCCTGATGACGTCGGTGCTGCTGACCCCGGACGGCAAGACCGTCGAGGCCGAGGCGGCGCACGGCACGGTGACGCGCCACTACCGCGAGCATCAGAAGGGCAAGCCGACCTCGACCAACCCGATCGCGTCGATCTTCGCGTGGACGCAGGGCCTGAAGTTCCGCGGCAAGTTCGACGGCACGCCGGACGTCGTCGCGTTCGCCGACGCGCTCGAGAAGGTGTGCGTCGCGACGGTCGAGTCGGGCCGCATGACGAAGGACCTGGCCGTGCTGATCAGCGACAAGCAGCCGTGGCTGACGACCGAGCAGTTCCTGGACGCGCTGGACGGTGAACTGAAGAAGAAGCTGAAGCGTTGATGCGGGGATGACCGCCGAGCGCCCTCGCTGCAGACGACGGAATTGGCACGCTGCGCTGGTTTGGGTGGGCCTCGCGGCGGCCTGCGGGTCGCGTGCGGGGATGTCTGTCGCGCCGCCGCACGTGTCGTCGACCCTCGACCTCGCTTTGCGCATCCTCCGCGATGGCGCCGCGGCCCTACCGGAGGACGAGCCTGGGACCGAACCGGAGGTTGTGACACCTCCTGACGACTGGGTGGCGTACGAGGCTGCCGAGGTCGGCGAGAAGGAACCGACCAGCCTCGTGCGCTCGGAGAGGCTTGGCCCGGTGGCATTGCGTGAGTTCTTGGAGTCACCCGAGGTCGCCGACGCCGTGCTGTCGGGCTGCGGCGAGCCGCCGTATCCGATGGAGGAACGGCTGGTTTCCATTCTCGATCGGGGGCACGACGACGAGCGCGCCCTCGCTCTCTCCGTCCTCGTGCGCGTACGCGCCCCGCGGCACATCGTCCGCCAGTGGCAGAGCCTGCACGATCTCGAACAACGGCACGGAGCCGACTCGGCCTGGTCGCCGCTGCTCGCGGCACTGCGCGAACCGTTCGCTCCAAACCAACTCGGAGCGGTGCTGCGGCGCGAGCGCATCCTCGATTGTGTGCATCCGTGGGCGATCCGTGCCGTCGGAGTCACGGGTTGCCGCCAGCTGTTGCCGCGCGTGGCCGTGTGGGCCCGTCATGCCGACTGGTCCGTGGCCGAAGCCGCCGAGACGAGTCTCGACGAGTTCACCGGCCTCGAAGCCGACCAGGCGCTGGCCGATTGCCTCGTGGCCTTCGGAGCTGTCGCCGGTTGGGCCGGCCACGACTTGCTGCGCCGCGACCCGGCACTGCTGACCCGTACGCTGCTCGCTGCCGAGGTGCCTGCTTCGGAGCAGGATCGCGTCGGGCTGCTGCTGGCCAGACTCGAGCACCCGGCCGCCGTACCGCACCTGTGTGCTTCGGTCGGTAGCCGCGCGATCATCGGCCGCGAGATGTTCGATGCGATCGAGCGCCTCGCCACTGCAGACCACTGGCCCCTGGTCGAGGCATTGCCGAACTCGGTGCGCCCCGAACAGCGGGAACGGGCGACCGCCGTCGTCACCGCCGTGCGCGCGCGCCTGAAGCTCTGAACACCACGGTCCACCGGCCCGACCCAGGGCACTGGTCCCGCCGCGATTCCTCGCCAGTGCGCGCTCGGCTTCGCTGCGGCCCGCGCCTAACATGCCGCGACCGGCCAGTTCCCGTGCGCCGGGGATCGTCCACTCGTGACGCCGCGCATGCTCGACCGCCTCCGCAACCTGTTCCGGCCGCCTTCGGCGCGGCGCCCCGCCTCGGTGAGCCGACCCGCCGGGGTGCTGCCGGCGGCCGGTTGGCGCGAGTTCAAGCCGTTCGTCGCGCAGCTGCGCCAGCAGTTCGGCAACGCCACGTACTGGCTCGGCAGCTGCCCGGTGTGCGGCGAGGACGCGGCGTTCGTCGGCGACCCGGCGATCGCGCGCGAGTCGATGGTGTGCACCTCGTGCCGCACCACCAGCCGCTACCGCG
>JAEUHU010000221.1 GCA_016793305.1 Planctomycetota bacterium | reverse complement strand
CGCAACCCGGCGGTCATCGCCGACAACGTCGGTGACAACGTCGGCGACGTCGCCGGCATGGGTGCCGACCTGTTCGAGAGCTACGTCGGCGCGATCGTCTCGACCGCGATCATCGGCTTCGCGCTGGTGCCACTCGGCCTCGGCGAAAGGACCGGCGCGGAGATGACGAGCCTGCTGCTCTACCCGATCGTGCTGTCGGCGATCGGCATCGTCGCGAGCTTCCTCGGCACCTTCAAGGTCAAGGCGACCGACGAGAGCAAGCTGTCGGCGGCGCTGTTCGGCGGCCTGATCGCCGCGTCCGTGGCGCTGGTCATCGGCGGCGCGGTCATCACGCTGATCATGCGGCCGACGCCGCTGAAGACGATCGGCGGCACCGAGACGGCTGGCCACTGGAGCGTCTACTTCGCGATGGTGATCGGCCTCGTGGTCGGCGTCGTGATCGGCAAGGTCACCGAGTACTACACCTCGGAGAAGATGGCCCCGGCGCAGATGATCGCGCAGCAGTCGCAGACGGGCGCGGCGACCAACATCATCTACGGCCTCGCCACCGGCATGGCCTCGACCTGGATCCCGACGATCCTGCTGGCGCTGGCGATCTACCTCTGCAACGACCTCGCCGGCATGTATGGCATCTGCGTCGCGGCCGTCGGCATGCTGAGCACGCTCGGCATCTCGCTCGGCGTCGACGCCTACGGCCCGGTCGCGGACAACGCCGGCGGCCTCGCCGAGATGTCGCACCAGCCGCCGGAAGTGCGCAAGCGTACCGACTCGCTGGACGCGACCGGCAACACCACCGCGGCGATCGGCAAGGGTTTCGCCATCGGCTCGGCGGCGCTGACCGCGCTGGCGCTGTTCTCGGCCTACAAGGTCGCGGCCGGCAACGTCAACCTGAGCCTCGACAACGCCAACGTCGTGATGGGCCTGCTGGTCGGCGGCATGCTGCCGTTCGTGTTCAGCTCGATGGCGATGAAGGCGGTCGGCAAGGCCGCCAACGCGATGGTCGAAGAGGTCCGCCGCCAGTTCCGTGAGATCAAGGGCCTGAAGGACGGCACCGGTGGCGAGGCCGACTACGCCCGCTGCGTGCAGATCTCGACCGAGGGTGCGCTGCGCGAGATGGTCGTGCCGGGCCTGCTGGCGATCGTCGCCCCGCTGGCGATGGGCATGATCTTCGGCAAGGCGGCGGTCGGTGGCCTGCTGGCCGGCTCGACGGCCGGCGGCGTGATGATGGCCCTGTTCATGGCCAACGCCGGTGGTGCCTGGGACAACGCCAAGAAGTACATCGAAGCCGGCCACCTCGGTGGCAAGGGCAGCGACACGCACAAGGCGGCGGTCACCGGCGACACGGTCGGCGACCCGTTCAAGGACACCGCCGGCCCGTCGATCAACATCCTGATGAAGCTGATGACGATCGCGGCGCTGATCGCGCTGCCGCTGTTCAAGAACGTGTGAAGTTCCGGCGGTCGCACCGGCGACCGCAGGGCCGATCCCGCTCCGCACCCCGCCCGCACCGACCGGTGCCGGCGGGGTGCGGCGTTTCCGGGGCGCCGCGAAATCGCCCGCCCCGGCGGACCGGGGGTTCCGGCTCGGCCGGCAGCCGCTATCCTCCGGCCATCCAGTCCAGCACGAACCACCTCGCCCAGAGACCGACCCGTTGAGCAAGCCCGCCCCCGCGAAGTCCGCGCGTCCGATCAACACCCCCGATGCCGACACCCGGCAGATGGCCCTGCGCATCGCCCAGCAGCTGGACGAGAAGCAGGCCAAGGAGATCGTGATCCTCGACGTGTCGGGGCCGCTGGTGATCGCCGACTACTTCGTCGTCGCCACCGTGCAGAGCCCGCGCCAGGGCCAAGCACTCGCCAAGGACCTCGACGCGATGCTCAAGGCCGAACGCGGCGCCAAACGGCGCAACACGGGCGGCCTCGAGGGTGAGGACTCGAACTGGGTGCTGCTCGACTTCGGCGACATCGTCGTGCACCTGTTCACGCCCGAGGCCCGCGCCTACTACGGCATGGAGACCCTCTGGGCCGACGTGCCGCGCCTGCCGTTCACGCCGGCCCCGAAGCAGGCGGCGGCACCCACCGAGTTCCGCCAGCCGACGCTGGACGGCTTCGGCGCGTTCCAGCCCCTCGACGACGACGGCGGCGAAGAGCCGGTGCGCTGAACGCGCCGGAGAACCACGGCCCCCGGTCGCGGACCGGGCCTTGGAACTGCGGGTCCGGCGGCCGATCCGCCGATGACATCCTGGACAGCTCGCGACGGCGACCCGAGCCATGAACCACCCGATCCGCTGGCAGCACTTCGATGCATCGACCTCCAGCGCGGCGAGCCGCGCGGACAAGCCGATCCTGCTGTTGCTGACCGCACCGTGGTGCCAGCACTGCCGCGACCTGCTGGCCGGCCCGCTGAGCGATCCGCGCGTGGTCGCCGCCGTGCACGAGGGCTTCGTGCCGGTGCACGTCGACGCCGAGCGCCGCCCCGACGTCAACCAGCGCTACGGCACCGGGGGCTGGCCGACGATCGCCTGGCTGACGCCGAGCGGCGAACTGCTTGCCCACGACAACTTCCTCGACGCCACCAACCTGCTGCAGCGGCTCGAGCGGGTGCGCACCAGCTGGCAGAAGAACAAGCACGACATCCAGCGCGGGCTGCGCGACCTGTGGGCCCACCAGGACCGGCCGGCGACGACGCGCACCCAGCTGCGCCGGCAGATGGTCGAGGACATCGTCGACGCGGTCTACGACAAGTTCGATCCCCGGCACGGCGGCTTCGGCGACGGCATCAAGTTCCCGCACCCCGAGGTGATCGACTTCGCGCTGGTGCAGGCGATGAAGCGCAACGACCCGCGCATGCGCGAGGTCGTGACCCGCACGCTCGACCAGATGCTGGCGAGCCCCCTGCACGACCAGGTCGACGGCGGGTTCTTCCGGTTCTCGCGCACGCCCGACTGGCAGACGCCCAACCACGAGAAACTGCTCGACCAGAACGCGCTGGTGCTGCGCGCCTGCCTCGAGGCCTTCCAGGTGTTCGGCGCCGAGAGCTACCGGGCCGCGGCCGAAGGGATCGTGCGCTGGATGACCACGACGATGCTCGACGCGCACACCGGCGCGTTCGGCGGCAGCCAGGACGGCGATGCGGACTCGTTCGCGGTCGACCCGGCCGAACGCGCGCGCCGCGAACCGGCCGCCCTCGACCGCACCGTCTACTGCCACGCCAACGCGCTGGCGGTCTCGGGCCTGCTCAAGGCTGCGGCGGTGCTGCAGCGCCCCGAGTGGCGGAACACCGCGATGACCACGCTGCGGTTCCTGCTCGACAACCTCTACGACGGCAGCGACGTCTTCCACTACTGGGACGGCACCTACCACCTGCCGGGCATGCTGGCCGACCAGGCCCACCTGATCCGGGCGCTGATCGACGCATCGCAGAACACCGGCGACGCCGACCTGCTGCTGCCGGCCGAAGCGATCGCCGAGCACGTGATCGCCCGCCACAAGGCGCCGACCGGCGGCTTCTACGACATCCTGCACGACTCGCGGGGACCGGCCGCGATGGGGCGACGCAACCGCTCGATCCTCGACAACGCCACGATGGCCGAGTCGCTGGTGCGCTTGTCGTACTTGTCGCGGCGACCCGAGCTCTACCAGGAGGCACTCTTGGCGCTCGAGGCGTTCACCGTCGACTACAAGGAGTACGGCTACTACGTCGCCGGCTATGGGCGTGCCGTCGACCTGGTCTTCTACCAGCCGCTGTTCCTGACGATCGTCGGCGATCGGGACAGTGCCGCTGCGATCGAACTGCGGCGCACGGCGCTGAGCACCTACGTGCCGTCGCGCATCGTGCAGACGCTGGACCCGGCTCACGACCCCGTGCTGCTCGGGCGCAGCGGGCTCGAAGCGCAGGACGTGCCGGTCGTCCACCTGACGGTCGGCAACGAACCGCGCGGCGAAGCCCGCACGCCCGGCGAGCTGATCGAGGCCATCGCCACGATCGAGCGGGAGCGGCGCAGCGCGGACCAGGGAAGCTAGGCGCTCGAAACGAGTCGGCGCGAGCGGACGAGCCGGATCAGACTTCCAGCTTGGTGGGGCCGGTCTGCTCTTCGTCTACCACCAGCTCGATCAGACCGCGCCGGAGTTCCTCGCTGGCGATCTTGATGTAGTTGCGCTCGCGGGTCTCGAACAGCGGCCGCTGGCCGCGGACCAGTTCCCGGACGCGCTTCTGCAGCAGGGCGGTGAGGCGGAACGAACCGCCGACTTGCTTCACCAGCTCCTGGGGGAGGCTCTGTTCCATGGCTTGCTCAGGGTCCTGGCGGACGGCCAGGAGGGCCGAGAAGAGTAGTCAGCCGCCCCCGGCAGTCAATGGCCGCGTTCGACGGCCTCCGCCGGACACCCGGCCGCGGCAGCCGCCGCAGCCTTCCGAGGGCCGACGCAGCGGGGGCGGTGGCTTCGATCTCGCAGTGCACGGGCCCCGCGTTGCGGCGTCCTTGCCAGCCCTGGACCGGGTCGCCCCGCGGGCGAGCTGTCTCAGAGGTCGCGGGCGTCCACCGAGACCTGCACGTCCGCCCAGGCGACCTGCCCCTGCCGCTGGGTGCTGGCGACCACCAGGTGCAACATCACCTGGCGCGCCGAACTCGGCCCCACCACCTGCACTTCGAAGCCATGCGGGAAGCCGGTGTCGGACTCGTCGACCACCCCGTAGCGACCGACCCCGTAGGCCGGTAGCGAGTAGATGGACGCAACCGAGTGGTGCCGGTAGCTCAGCAGTTCGTCGACCACGGCGTTGGCTCGATGGATCAGCCACGGGTCCTCGCGCCCCTCGATCGGGTCGTCGCTGAGCTTGCCGTTGGTGCTGTTGATCTGGCGGATCGTGCCGAGGTCGGTCGGCAGGCCCCCACGCAGCCAGACGAGTTGGGCCGGAGCGTGCACCTCACCCGTGGCGTCGGCCGTGCCCTGGACCAGATGCAGCAACACCTCCTCCTGGTCCGCCGGGTCGTCGATGCCGTCCACGCCAGCCGCGTCGATCAGCGGCTCGCTCACCACCCGCACCAGGTTCAAGCCCAACGGACTGCCCACCTTGGGCCCGCCATCGACGGGTGTCAGGTAGTAGTGGATCCAACGATAGACGTCGATCAGGTACTCCTGCCCGCTGGTGCAGACGAATCGGTCGCTCCACGCCAACCGCGTGAAGAACAGCGAGTTGCCGGTGATCTTGACGCCCGCCGTGTCACGAGCCAGCGTGTTGTTCGGGCTCACCACCGGCAGCCGCGACGTGTTCAGGGCCTTCGGGGCCCCGTCGAGGTCGAGGATCGCCAGGTTCGCATTGCCCTCGGTGTCGTTGCCGAAGACTCGCACCGACGAGACCATCTCGAGACGCATCTGGTCGACGATGTCCTGCGTGACCTCGGTGGCTCGCGACAGGCGGCGCGTGAAGTCCTGCGCCTGCCCGCCACTCACCGCGAGGGTGCTGACGGCCATCACCAGCAGCCCGAGCAGGCTGGAGGCGATGACCAGTTCGATCATGGAGAAGCCCGACTGCGATCGCTTGGAACGGTTCATCGCACCCTCCTCACCGTTGGATGAAGATCTTGGTCTGGTGGAACGCGTAGTGCACCTGCGCGCCCTGCCGGTAGCAGTCGATGCGCAGCAGGTAGCTGCCCTCCGGGAACTCGACCTCGGGCACGTCCCAGTCGTAGACCTCCGTGCCGGTCGTCGCGTCGGCCACGATGTAGAGGCTGTCGTCCGGTCGCTCGCCCGGCGTCGCCGGGGAGTCGTCCTGCACGTAGAGCCAGGTGACCCCGTTGTCCGGCGAGTAGGTGATCACGTACTGCAGCAAGGACTCGTCCTCGGTGAACGTGCCGGACTGCGCGTAGGCGAGCCCGTCCCAGCGCGTCCAGTCGGCGCGGTACTGGATGCCGATCGTGCTGGGATCGTTCAGCTCGGTGATGTCGGTCGGCGATTCGATCTCGAGCCGCGGCAGTTGCGGGATGCGCAGCGTATTGGTGGTGCTGCCGGCCTCGAAGAACGAGTGCACCAGCGACAGCACGGCGAACTTGGAGATGAACGTGGTGCCGTTGTCGACGGCGTTGCTGATGCCGTTGACGACGATGTAACCGGCGCTGGTGTTGGTGTTGTTGACCAGCTTCACGAGCCCCGAGCCGGTGCCCGAAGCGTGCGAGTAGTAGGTCCGGTAGATCGACGCCGTGTGACGCGTGGTGTACGGCGCGTAGTTCCAGTGCTCCGCCACTCCGGTCGACATGTTGATCCGGAACGGGCGCGTGATCGGCGCCGCGGTCGGCATCGTCATGTTGTAGTTGTTCGCCAATTCGAGGCCGACGGTGGTCAGGTTGCCGTTGCCGGACGCGCCGAGGTGGTTGAACGTCGACGAGCTCGTGCCGATGTTGAACAAGGTGGTGCACCCGTACGTCGAGGTGCGCTGGATGTTGTTCGCCATCGTGGTGCCGTAGGCGAGCCGGTTGCTGCCCGAGTACACCTGTTGGCATCGATCCTGGTAGTAGTTGCCCGCCGTGTTGCCGGCGCCCAGGTTGCCGCGCGGCGTGGTGCCGCCGGTCCAGGTCGCGAACTCGCTGTCGGGATACAGCTCGCCGAGCCACGGGATGCCCCACCAGTAGTTGGCACCGTTGGCGCGCACGTAGCGCCGCGCCCCGATGATCGTGTTGATGAACCCGTTGCCGGTCGAACCCTGCGGTACGAGGTTGCTCGGGATCGAGTTCGGGTAGCCGTTCGCCGAGTCGTAGCCGATGTCGTTGCCGACTCCCATGTAGTAGTAGGACCAGCCGGTCAGCGTCGTGTAGACACAGGCGCTGCGTACCAGCGCGTTGCGCAACAGCTCGAAGTAGCGCGGCACGTCACAGGACATCGCCGCGCCCCAGCGGTTGCGCAGCAGCCCTGCACTGATCGACGGGAAGTCCGCCGCTGCGTTGTTCGTGTTGACCAGGCTGTCGAGGTACCAGTTGTACGAATTCGGGTAGTCGTCCCCGCTGTTGAAGCAGTCCTTGTACGGCAGGTGGCGCGGATCGCCGTTGAACTGCGCGCGCTCGGTGAACGGCACGTCCTCGGCACTGTCCGCCCACCAGGTGTAGGTCATCGACAGGTTGTCCGGGTCGTTCAACGGCCAGGTGGTGCCGCTCGACTTCCACGTGTCGTCGCCGCTCGCGTAGCCGGTGGCGATGCGCGTGCGGATGCGCAGCAGCACGTCGTCGGTCGGGTCTCCCCCCTCGAACGAGCCGTCGCTCAGCACATCCGGATCGATGCGCAAGGTCCAGCGCGCCGTGTTCTTCGGGCCGACTCCGGCCTTGGTCAGGTCGGTGGTGAAGCTCGGTCCGGCGTCGATCGGGGACGGGATGTAGTCCATCCCGTAGAGGCGAGCTCGCGTGGAGTTGGCGAGGCCGTACTGATCCACACCTTGGGTCACCGGCGGAGCTCCGACCGGAGTGTTGTGCAGGTAGATTCGGGTGAACCCCTCGGCACCACCCGACGGGGCGACGTACTCCACTTCGTAGTACATCTGGTCGGTGAATCGCGGATCGGACTCGTGCAGAGCATCCGGCCAAATGTTCGGATAGTCGGAGTTTCCGTTGATCGGCACGCCACCCGGAACGTTCTTGAGCTCGCACGTCGACGCGAGCTTCGCCGGCGCGCCGCCGTCGGTGAGGTCGACACCCAGGATCTCGACCACCATCGGTTCCGGCATGATCGCCGGGCCGGTATAGGTCGCGGTGTGCTGGCTGTAGCAGTACATGCGCAGCATCACCGGGTCCGGAGTGCTCGGGTCGCGCTTGGTGCGCAGCTCCTCCGGATGCGTGACGACGCGCAGGTTCGGGTGGGCGACCGGGCTCTTCGCCGCGTCACTGAAGTTGCGCAGCGCCGGCATCGGCATCAGCTCGCCGTGCAGGTTGATCACCAGCGCGTTCTTGTACTTGTCCGGATCGGTGACAAGGTCCTCGAGGAACAGACGCATGGTCGGCTCCTTGGACATGTCCGTCAGCTCGGGCGGGATCGCCGTACCGGCGGCCTTCGCCGCCGCGATCTCCGCCTCGCGCTTCTCGACGTCGGCGACGCGCTGCTGCCAGAGCGCCAGCTCGTCGGGGTACCGCATCGCGTGGTTGAAGTAGTCCGCCAGCGCGTACGGGTGCGGGTTGAGGTCCGCGTCGTAGCCGTTGCGCTCGGTGCCGTCGCAGTTGATGCGACCGCGCATGTTGTCCGGCACGTAGTAGTAGGACGACGCGTTCCCTGTCGGCATGCGGCCCGGGTAGTGGTAGACGTCCGGGACGACCGCGTGGCTGTCGGTGTCGTCGTTGGTGTACGGCCGGTAGCCCTGGTTGCGACCGAAGCTCGCCTTGGTGATCCAGTGCGTGCGGAACACCAGACCCGGGTTGCGGTTCTCGAGGTCGGTGATCATCGACTCGACGAACGGGCGGATCGAGTCCATGAAGACCCACCAACCCGGGATGTTCTCGATCGCCAGCAGGTAGACGTCGAACACCTGCGAGGTCGGGAACGCGCTGCCGGCCGAGTTGATGACCGCCGACAGGTCCGCCATCGGATGGTCGACGCCATGCGCGTCCCGCTTGAAGATGCTGACCGTCACGTAGCGCACGTTGCGGTTGTTGAGGCCGAGGAACGGCTGCACGCTGATGCGGCGCCACCACTGCCACTGCCCGTCGCGCTGGAAGTTGCCGGACACGACGTGGTCGGCCGGGATCAGCGAGCCGCTCTCCGTCTGGATCGACAGGACGCCCTTGTTGACGATGCCGTCGTCGAGCACGTCGAGGTCGACCGCGGCGTCGACCTGGCCACGATCCACGTAGGCCTGGATCTCGGACAGGATGGCCTGGGCCTTCGCATAGGCCCACACCCGATCCCGCTCCGTGTTGGTGCTGAGGTAGTTGACGGCGAGATGGTTGATGAGCACCACCGCGCCGATCACCATGATCAGCAGCGCGAAGGTCAGCTCGACGAACGTGAAGCCGGCGTCGAGGCGTGCATGTCTGTTTCGCATGGGCAACTTCTCCTGGCGTCCGGGCTCCGGCATGGTCGACGGGTTATCGGCAGCCGCCCGGCCCGCCTTGCCGCGATCGCGCGCCCGGTCCCGTTCCGGGACCGCCCGTCCGGCCCGCGCCGTGTCGTGATTTGCAACACCACGTCGATTGGCCGATGCTGCGGCCCTTGTCCCGGCTCCCCTCGCTCCGCCGCGCCTTCGGCCGGCCCCTCGGCCTGCTGCGCCGCCACTGGCCGATCGTCGCCCTCGGGACCGCGTTCGTCCCGGTGCACGCCTACGTGTCGCTGCGCATGCCGGAGCTGCTCGGGCGCACCCTGGACCAACTGCAACCGGGCGGCGACCACGCCGTGCTGCAGGCCGCCTGCCTCACGCTGTTCTGGCTGGCGCTCGTCGAGGCGGGCAGCCGCTACGTGTCGCGCAAGACGCTGATCGACGCGTCGCGACACGTCGAACAGGACCTGAAGGACGCGCTGATCGCCCACCTGCAACGGCTGCCGATCGCCTGGTTCGACCGCTCGCGCACCGGCGACGTGACGAGCCGCATGACGCAGGACGTCGAACTGGTGCGCTTCGTGATGGGCCCGCTGCTGCTGCACGGCGGCTCGACGCTGTGCCTGCTGCCCGCCGGAACCTGGTTCATGCTGTCGATGGACGTGCCGGTGACGCTGTCGAGCCTCGCCGCGTTCGGTGTGCTGTTCCTGGTGATGCGGCTGCTGCTGCCGAAGCTGCACCTGCACAGCAAACGGGCCCAGGAGGCGATCGGCGACCTGTCGCAGCGGGCCCAGGAGGACTTCGCCGGCATCCGCGTGGTGCAGCAGTTCTTCGCCGTCGACCGGGAACGTGCGGCCCTGGCGCGGCGCAACCGCCGCTACCTGCTCGCCAACTTGAAGCTGGTGCGGCTGCGTTCGCTGCTGAACGCCCTCACGCACTCGACCAGCGGTTTCGTGATGCTGGGAGTGCTGTTCGTCGGCGGCTACCAGACGATCGAGGGCAAGCTGACGATCGGCCAGCTGTTCGAGTTCCTCGGCTACCTCGGCCTGATGACGTTCCCGCTGGAGATCCTCGGCTGGACGCTGGCGACGCTGCCGCGCGCGCATGCCGCCGGCATCCGGATCGCCGAACTGTTCGAGGTCGAGCCGGAGCCCGCCGCCGGCGCGCGCCCGGCTCTGCGGGGCGCGATCGAGGTCACCGACCTGACGTTCACCTATCCGGGGGCTGCTCGCCCAGCCCTGCGCTCGGTGTCGTTCTCGCTCTCACCCGGCCAGAAGCTCGGGCTCGTCGGCGGGGTCGGCAGCGGCAAGTCGACGCTGCTGGCGCTGCTGCTGCGCTACTACGACCCGCCGCGCGGCACCGTGCGCATCGACGGCCACGACCTGCTCGACCTGCACCCCGAGGCGGTGCGCTCGCTGTTCGCGCTGGCCCCGCAGGAACCGTTCCTGTTCAGCGACACGGTCGCCGCCAACGTCGCGTTCGCGCGTGCGGACGCCGACCCCGCAGCGGTCGGCACCGCGGTCGCCGGAGCTTCGCTCGACCAGGATCTGCCGCAGCTGCCGAACGGCCTCGACACCATCGTCGGCGAACGCGGCGTGACGCTCTCCGGTGGCCAGAAGCAGCGCGTCTCGCTGGCCCGCGCGCTGCTCAGCGACCGGCCCGGCCTGCTGCTCGACGACACGCTGTCGGCCGTCGACCCGACCACCGAACGACGCATCCTCGCCGGCCTCGCGCGCGAGCGGCGCGGGCGCACGGTCGTGGTCGCGACGCACCGCCTGTCGGTCACCGCCGACGCCGACCTCGTGCTGGTGCTGGACGAAGGGACCGTCGTCGAGCGCGGCGACCATCGCAGCCTCCTGCGGGCCGGTGGGCGCTACGCCGCCGCCTGGCGCCGCCAGAGCGAAGCGCACGCGCTGGAGAGCGAGCCGGAGGGCTTGTCGTGAGCGATCCGTACGCCGACGACGCGCTCGAGGGTCGCTTCCAGTTGGACTTCCTGCGCCGGCTGTGGCCGTTCGTGCGCCCCTACCGGCGCGGCTTCCTGCTGTGCCTCTGCATCCTGCTGGTGTCGTTCGCGCTCGAGCTGCTCGGCCCGCTGCTGCTGCAGATGGCGATCGACGGCCCGATGCGCAGCACGGCGCTGCCGAGGGACGACCGGCTGCGCACGCTGCTCTGGTGCGGGCTCGGCTTCGTCGGCACGACCGTCGGCGGGGCGGCGCTCGGCTACGTCTACGGGCTCGTCACCGCGTGGAACGGCCAACGCGTGATCCGCGACCTGCGCCGCCACCTGTTCGACCACCTGCTGTCGACTTCGCTCGCGTTCCACGAACGCCACCCGGCCGGCAAGCTGACGACGCGCGTCACCAGCGACGTCGAGAACATCAACGAGCTGATCGCCACCGGCGTGCTCCAGTCGGTGTTCGACCTGCTGAAGATCGTCGGCGTGCTGGTCGCCCTGTTCTTCCTCGACGTGCGGCTCGCCTGGTTCACGCTGGCGAGCACGCCGGTCGTGGTGCTGCTGAGCGTGCTGTTCCGACGGAACGCGCAGCGCGCCTACCGGGCGGTGCGCGGCCGCCTCGCCCTGCAGAACGCGTACACGACCGAGCTGATCGGCGGGGTGCGCACGACCCGCGCCTTCGCGCGCGAACGCGCCACCGAAGCCCGCTACGCGGAGCGCAACCAGCAGACCGCCGAGTCCTGGCGTGGGACGGTGCTGCACTTCTCGGTGTTCTTCTCGCTGGTCGACCTGGCCCTGCGGGCCACGACGATCGGCCTGCTGTGGTTCGGCGGAAGTGCCGTGCTCGACGGCACGCTGCAGCCGGGCCAGTTCGTCCAGTTCTGGCTCTACTACGGCATGCTGTCGGCGCCGGTGAAGGAGCTCGGCGAGAAGTACAACGTGCTGCAGGCGGCGTTCGCGAGCTGCGAACGCGTGTTCCAGCTGCCCGGCGAGGGCCGCTTCCCGCCACCGCGGGCGAACGGCGCTCCGGGCCTGCGCAGCGCGAAACGCGGCAGCGGGACCGTGCAGTTCGACGAGGTGGTGTTCGCCTACGGCACCAACGCGCCGGTGCTGCACGGCCTGTCGTTCACCGCCCGTCCTGGCCAGACGGTCGCGATCGTCGGCCCGACCGGTGCCGGCAAGACCACGGTGCTGTCGCTGGTCGCGCGGCTGCGGGACGTCTCGGGGGGCGCTGTGCGCCTCGACGGCGTCGACGTGCGCGACCTCGAGCTCGGCGACCTGCGGCGCCGCGTCGCCTACGTGGCGCAGGACCTGTTCCTGTTCACGGGCACCGTACTCGACAATGTGCGGCTGTTCGACCCGACGGTCGACGAAGCGCGCGTCTGGCAGGCGCTCGAGACGGTCGGCGCCGCCGAGTTCGTGCGCAAGCTGCCCGAAGGATTGCGCTCGCCGGTGGAAGAGCGCGGCGGCACGTTCTCGCAGGGCGAACGGCAGCTGCTCGCGTTCGCGCGCGCGCTGGTCGTCGATCCCGACGTGCTGGTGCTCGACGAAGCGACGGCCAGCATCGACAGCGCCTCCGAAGCGCGGCTGCAAGCGGCGCTGGAAGTGTCGTTGCGCGGCCGCACGGCGCTGGTGGTGGCACACCGGCTGTCGACGGTGCGCGCCGCCGACACGATCCTGGTGCTCGAACGCGGCCGCATCGTCGAGGCCGGTTCGCACGCGGAGTTGGTTCGGAAGGGCGGGGCCTACGCGGCGATGCTGAAGCACGCCGAACAGGACCTGGCCGGCTGAGAGGCCACTGGTCCCGGCCAGCGAACGCTGGCGCGCGCGGTCGCGCCAACGTCAGCGTGCGTGCGCACGGCGCGGCAACTCGACCAGCAGCCCGCTGCCGAACCACTCGTCGAGCTCGTGCGGACCGAGCCGCGCCGCCACCGGCGCCAGCATCGCCTGCGCCGCGTCGTGGTCCGCGGCGTCGAGCAGCAGCAGACCGCGCCCGTCGGCACAGCGCCCCCACAGCAGCACTTTGGGGTGGCCGCCGAGGACCTGCTGCGCCGCCTCGTTCGAGTTCGCCCACAGCCACACGTAGCTACGCCCGCCTTCGCCCGGCTGGGGCTTGCGCCCGCTGGCGACGATCGCGTCCTCGGCCGCCAGGTCCGCCGCGAGCTGTGCGCGCAGGTCGGCCGTGGTGCCAAAGCGCGTGAACTCGAAGCGGAACTCGCCCTGCTGGAACCCAGGATCGGTCTCGGCGAGCTGCTGGGCCTGCAGCGGCTCGTCGGTCGCCAGCACGAACACCCCACGCAGGTCGTCGGCACTCTTCCGTCGGCCGTAGGGTCCCGCGACCAGGAGCTCGCCGGCGCGCGCCAGCCGGTTCATGTTGTCGAAGTGGCCCTGGAACATCGCCCCGCGCTGTTCCTTCGCCAGCGGGAAGCCGCGGGTCCCCGTGCGCAGGCGCACGAAGGTGTGCACGCGCTCCCCCGGCAACGAACCGAGCGGCGGTGGCGCCGAAGTGCAGCCGGTCAGCAGGAGGAGGACGAACGTGGCGAGCAGGGGGCGCATGGCGCGGATAGAGATACGGGAACCGATCGCTCCGCCGAGCATTGCCGCGCCCTTTCCCACTGCGAGGTCGCATGCCGAACGTCCGCCACTTCCCTGCCCCCCCGTCGCTGTCGCTCGCCACCCTGATCCCGTGCCTGCTCGCGACAGCACCGGCCCAGGACACCCCGGCACTGCTGCTGGGGAACCGCTGGTACGACGCCCGCACCCTCGAACCCGGCGCCACCCTGACTGCGCTCGACGACCTGCGCCCACGGGTCGAGCCCGACGGCACGGTCCACTTCGGCGACGGGCTGGTCGATCCGGCGCGCCGCCTCGTGCTGACCGCGGCTGCCGAGCACCTCCGGCTGCTCCGTTCCCCCGACCGGGAGCTGTGGCGCATGCCGCTCTCCGACCTGCACCTCGCCCCACCGGTCCAGCTGGCGCGCGCCCGGTTGACCCGGGATTGCGTGCTGGTTCCCGACCAGGAGGACGACCTCGTCGCGATCGCACTCGCGGACGGCAAGGTCCGCTGGCACGACGGCGGCGGTGAGCACGGGGAGCTCGTCCACGACGACGAACTGGTGGCCTGCTTCGTCACAACCGACGAAGGGCGCACGGTGCGCGTGTTGTCCCTGGCCAATGGCGCCAGGTCCTGTGCGATCCAGGCGCCCGACGGCGCCGAGTTCCTCTGCCTCGCCCCGCATGGACTGGTGGTCGGGGGCTCCACCGGGGCGACGTGCCACGCGCGCACCGGTCCGCGGCTGTTCGCGGTTCCGGGCGAGGTGCACGCGGGCATCGGCGACACACACGGCTTCTGCCTCCATGTCGGCCAGGAACTGCTCGCGCTCGACCCGACCGGGAAGGAACGCTGGCGGCGGCCCCTGGCCGAGCAGTGGCCGAACACCACGCGACTGACGGCGACCCGGAGCGGCCTGTTGCTCGTGACCCAGTTCCAGCCCAACGCCGACCTCGGCGCGACCGTCACCGCCCACGCCCCCGGAACCGGGGAGGTCGTGTGGCGCCGCACCCTGCCGGACCTCGGGGTCGATCACAGCAAGTACTGGCAGGACGTCACGACCTGCGCACACGGCGAGACGATCGTCGTCACGAGCCATGCTGCTGGTGGCCACTGGCTCGCGCTGCTCGACCGGCACGGCGAGGTCACCGGGCGCATCGAGGCGAAGTCACGGTGATCGCCGCGTCG
>JAEUHU010000202.1 GCA_016793305.1 Planctomycetota bacterium | reverse complement strand
CGCACGCCGCTGGGCCAACGCCGCCTCGACAGGACGCAGGAAGAGCGGCAACAACGGCCCGGTCGGATCGAGGCGGCGGGCCTTCCTGGCCCAGCGGGCGGCTTCGTCGAAATGGCGCGTGTGGACGAACGCCTCGGCGAGATGGGCCATGCCGAGCGCGCGAAGCCAGTGGGGCTCGTGGCCGCGCAGGGCCGCGCGAAGACAGACGATCGCGTGGCCGACGCTGCCCCGCCGCAGGAGCACCAGCCCGCGTGTGCGCTGCGCCGCGACGGCCGATTCGCCACGCGCATGGCGCGCGCTCGGCCAGGACGAGACCAGTCGCATCGCCGCCGCCGTCGCTTCTTCGGTGCCGATCGCGGCCATCACGAACGCACGGTTGATCTCCCACTCGAGCCCAAGCTCGCGCGGTGCAGCGGCAGACTCCGCAGGAGGGTTCACGACCGCCAGCAGGGCGGCTCGACCCCGATCCAACTCGACGAGCGCACGCTGCGGATCGCCACGCGACAGGGCGAGCAGGATCGCCATCGAACCGGTCCACCCGACGTGCACCGGATCCCCACGATGCGCTGCCAACACCCCCTCGGCCACATCGAGCCGCCCCAGCTCGAACGCTCGTTGGCATTCGTGGTGGGCGGCCAACACACCGTAGTGTGCGACCATGGTCGGAACGGTCGAAGGGTCGAGCCGGGCCACAGCCAGCACGATCTGCAGATCGGACTTGGCTCCGTTGCGGAGAGTCCTCGGCACGAACGACCACGCGGTGATCCACCCCGTCTGCATCACGCAGAACATCGCGACGAACTGCCAAGGGTCCCCGGCGACGGCGGCCCAGGC
The DNA here is from genome assembly GCA_016793305.1 of Planctomycetota bacterium. Next base: position 999 of record JAEUHU010000202.1, on the reverse strand, counting down.
CCACGCAGCTGCGAAGAGAGCGAGGTTCGAGACCGGTCCAGCCAATGCGAACAGGGCGATGCGGGTGCGCATCCAGCGCTCGCCCCGGTAGAGGGCGACGACATGACCGTGCGTCGGCCAGTTGTGGAACGTGATGCGAATCCGTCCGAACCAGCGAGCCCACCAGGCCGGCCCGCTGCCGAACTGCACTTCGATCACGTCGAAGCCACAGAGACGGCCGACGACTGCGTGTGCCGACTCGTGCACGAGCAAGCACAGGAATGGCCCGACCAGGCAGACGAACGCCCAGGCGGCCAGAGCCAGGGTCGATTCCAGGGCCACACCGATCACTGGGCCAGTCTGCTGGGGTGCGATCGGTGGTCAAGCACCAAGACGGCGCCGACGCTCCCTGCCAGACCTCACGCCGGCTTCGCCAGGATCTCGGCGCGCACCGCCCGCGCGAGCTGCGGATCGGCGCCGCACGTCTCCGCCCGAACGATCAGTCGCTCGGCCTCGTCGCCACGCCCGAGCAGCGCGCACACCTGGGCCAGGTGCAGCATCGGCGACGGGTCCTGCGGCGCCAGCGCGTGCGCGCGCAGCAGCAACGTGTGCCCTTCGTCGAGCCGACCGCTGCCGACCAGCAGGATGCCGAGGCGATTGCACGCGTCGACCGAATCGGGGTCGAAGGAGATCGCGCGGCGCAGCATGCGCTCGGCCCGCCGCAGCCGACCGAGCTTGTGCTGGATCAGGCCGAACAGGTACCAGGCCTCGGCGACCGGGCCGACGCGGCGCACCAACGCCCGCGCGGCGGCCAACGCGGCCGCCAGGTCGTTCACCGCCAGCGCCTTCTCGATCAGCTGCGCCGCCGGCCAGAGCCCTGGCACCGCCGCGAGCCGTTCGAAGCGCCGCGCCTGCGCGTCCAACGGGGGCGTGAGCCCGAGCCGGCGCGCCGTCGCGAACGCCGCCGCCGCCGCCGGTCCGGCGTCGAGCAGCAGCTCGGCGCGGCCGAGTTCGAAGTGC
>JAEUHU010000199.1 GCA_016793305.1 Planctomycetota bacterium | reverse complement strand
GATCGCCTAGGCTGTGCGGATGAGCAAGAGCCTGCAGGAACAGTACGCGCCGGCCTCCGCGTGCTTCGGGTGCGGACCCGCGAACCCGCACGGACTGCGGATCCGCAGCTTCCAGGAGGGCGACGAGACGGTCTGCACGTGGACCGCCTCGACCATGCACGAGGCGTTCCCCGGCATGCTGAACGGCGGCATCGTCGGCGCGCTGCTCGACTGCCACTGCAACTGGACCGCGGCCGTGTTCCTGATGCGCCAGCAAGGCCTCGACGCCCCGCAGTGCACGGTCACCGCCGAGTATGCGATCAAGCTGCGGCGGCCGACGCCGACCAACGGGCCGATCACGCTGCGCGCCAAGGTCGTCGAATCCGGCCCGGACCGCGCCCGCGTCGCCGGCACGCTCGAAGCCGGCGGCAAGGTCTGTGCGACCTGCGACGGCCTGTTCGTGCAGGTCCGCGAAGGGCACCCGGCCTTCCATCGCTGGTGAGCCCGATGCCCGACGTCGACACGTCCCCGCCTTCGCCCACGGTCGAAGCGATCCAGCGTGCGCGCACGCAGCTGCTCGGCCAGGTGCGGGAGACACCCGTGTGGTCGTGGAGCGGCCATCGGCTCGGAGCACTCGGCCCCGCCGACGCCACCGTGTGGCTGAAGCTCGAGCTGCTCCAGCACACCGGCTCGTTCAAGGTGCGCGGCGCCCTGCTGGCCGTGCAGGCCCTCGAGCCGGCCCAGCGCGCACGCGGCGTCACCGCGATGAGCGGCGGCAACCACGCGATGGCGGTCGCCTACGCGGCGCGAGCGATCGGTTGCCACGCCAAGGTCGTGATGCCGGCGACCGCCGATCCGGCGCGCATCGAGGCAGCGAGGGCCCTCGGAGCCGAGGTCGAACTGGTGCCCGACATCGCCGCCGCGTTCACGCGCGTGCAGCAGATCGAACGGGACGAAGGGCGCGCGCTGATCCACCCGTTCGAAGGCGAGGCGATGGCGCTCGGGGCCGCGACCCTCGGCATGGAGATGCTGAGGCAGACCGGCCAGCTCGACGCGCTGTTCGTCGCGATCGGCGGCGGCGGCCTCGCTGCGGGCGTCGCCTGCGCGATCAAGCAACTGCAGCCGCGCTGCCGCGTGTACGGCGTCGAGCCGACCGGCGCCGACAGCATGCACCGCAGCTTCGCGGCCGGTGGCCCGCAGCGGCTCGAGCGCGTCCAGACGATCGCCGACAGCCTCGGCGCGCCGATGGCGATGCCATACTCGTACGCACTGTGCCGCCGTCACCTCGACGAGCTGGTGCTGGTCGACGACGACGCGATCTGCCGCGCCTTGTGGCTGCTGTTCGCCGACGGCAAGCTCGCCGTCGAGCCGGCCGGCGCGGCGTCGACCGCGGCGATGCTGCAGAAGCGCGAACAGCTGGCCGGCAAGCGGATCGGCGTGATCGTCTGCGGCGCCAACGTCGACGCCGCCAGCTTCGCGCGCCACCTGCAGCGCGGTGCGCCGGCGCACTGAACGGCGTTCGCCGTCAACCGCGTAGTGCCGCCTCGATCGCCGCGTGCATGCGCGCGCACAACGTGCCGACGTTCGGCTCCACGCACATGCTGAAGTGGTCGCCAGGGCAGACCTCGACGTGCAGCCGGATCGCGAACGGCGCCCAGCCGAGGTCGTGGCTCGCCTGAAAACGCGCGCCGAGCTGCTGCACCGCGGCGCGGAACAGCCACACCGGCCCGTCGTAGGGCGTCACCTGGTGCTGGCCGAACGCGCGTTCGAACGCGAACTGCACCGCGAAGCCACGCTGGTCCTGCGGCATCGGCTGGCCCTGCTGCCGCACCCGTTCGGTGTCGCGCTGGGCGGCCCAGCGCTCGTAGCGCGTGCGCAGGATGCCGAGCGGATACCGCGGCCCCTGCCGGACCAGCCCCTGCAAGTGGGCCAGCGTGCGCGCGAACGCGGAGCGACGCGGCCGCTGCGGACACGGCGAGTCGATCATGCCGACGAACGGCACCGCAGCCCCACGCGCGCGCAGGCGCTGCGCCATCTCGTAGGCGACGACCCCGCCGCCGCTGTAGCCGCCGAGCAGATAGGGACCGTTCGGCTGGTGCCGGAGCAGCTCGTCGAGATACGCGTCCGCCATCGCCGCGATGCTGGTGTGCGGCTCGCTCGCCCCGTCGACGCCGCGTGCCTGCAGGCCGAACAGCGGCTGCTCGCTGCCCAGCGCCGCAGCGAGGTCGCGGAAGCCGAGCACGTTGCCGCCGGCCCCGTGGACCAGGAACAGCGGCGGGCGCGAACCCGTGCGCTGGATCGGCACCAGGTGCCGGAACGGCGCCGGTTCGGCCGCTGGCGGCGTCTTCGCATCTTCGCCTGGCGCCGCGCGGCCGAGTGCCCGTCGCACGACCACCGCCAGCTGACGCACCGTGCCGGCGCGCAGCAGCGTCGCCAGCTCGAGGTCGACGCCGAGTTCGTGCTGCAGCCGCGCGAACAGGCGCACCGCCAACAGCGAGTGGCCGCCGAGCTCGAAGAAGTCGCGGTCGAGGCCGACGTCGCCGACCCCGAGCAGGCGCGTGAAGGCCGCTTGCAGCACCCGCTCGACGTCGTCGCCCGGCGTCTGCCGGGGCATCGCCGGTGCTTCGCCTTCGATCGACGAACTCGCCCGCGCGACCGTGGGGCCGGCGAGCCACCGTTCGGTCGCAGCCAGCTCGAACGGCGACGCCAGCACTTCGTCGACCGCGCCGGCCAGCACCCGGTCGAGGACCGCGAGGCCTTCCTCCCCCGTGAACCCGAGGGCCGCGAGCTGCATCGCCCGCGAATCGGCGGCCGACGGACGCGGCGCCGACGCGACGCGCGGTCGCACTGCGTCCGCAGCCGAAGCACCGAAGCGCTCGTCGACGGCGAGCAGCTGCAGGTTGCGCAGCACCAGCACGACGACGCCGTGCGGACCTGCGACGGTGACGTCGAACGAACCCCAGCGCGCGCGTTCGCCCGCCGGGTGCCGCACCACGTGCGCGACCACGTGCGCCGGCAATCGTCCGAGCACCAGCACCTCGTCGCAGCCGATCGGCACCAGCAGGCCAGGGCCGAGACTCGGCCGCGCGAGCAGGGCGGCGAGGCCGAGCACCCGGTCGAGCAGGGCTGGGTGCAGATCGTGCTCGTCGAGGTCGGAGGCGCACGCGGGAGCGAGGTGCAGCTCGGCGAGGCACTGTCGCGCGTCGCCCCGGCAGCTCGTCGCACCCTGCCAACGCGGCCCGAACACCACGTGGGCGGCCTGCCCGTGGTCGCTGCTCGCGAGCGCCGGCAACGGCGCGCGCAGCGCGGCGAGATCGAGCCAGCCGGACCGCCCCGCGTCGGCCGGCACGCGGTCCACTTCGGCCCGCGCATGGCTGCGTGGACCCGAGCCGTCGCCAGGATCGCTCTGCAGTTCCACCGCGCCCGCCGTGCCGTGCCGGACGACGTGCACCTCGAGCCGAAGCGCCGCATCGCCGGCGAACGCGCACGCCGCGGGGAACTCGAGCCGGCGCAGGCGAACCTGCCCCGCCTGCAGTTCGCTCCGCGCCGCCGCCACCAGCATCGCCAGCATCGCCGTGCCGGGCAGCACGGCGTCGCCGTTGCGCAGCCGATGCTCGCGGAGCTGCCAGTCCTGCTGCGGTGACCATTCGCGGGCGAACGTGACCCCGCGGCCGTGTGCCGTGCGGGACCCGAGCCACGGCGGTGTGTCGACCGGCTGTGCTGCCGCCAGCATGCCGCCAGAGCACCACGGTCCCCAGTCGACCAGCACCGTGCGGCCGGCCCGCTGCTGCCGGCGCCACGTCGCGAACGACGCCAGTGCGCTGTGCGCCGCCGAATAGCCGGCCTGCCCCGGCACTGCGAGGCGACCGCTGATCGAACCGAACAGCACGAACAAGGCCGGCGGCAGTGCCGCCGTCGCGGCGTCGAGTGCAGCGGCGCCACCGAGCTTGGTGTGCACCACGGCCTGCAGGCGCTCGCCGTCGGTCGCGAGCAGCGGCGCGTCGTCGAGCACACCCGCCACGTGCACGACTCCGGTGAGCGCGCCGTGTCGCTGCTGCAGCCGCTGCACGAGGCCCCCCATCGCCACCGCGTCGCCGACGTCGGCGGCGACCACTTCGACGTCGACGGAACGCGCCTGCAGGTCGGCGAGCAGCTGCAGCGCTTCGCTCCGTGGATCGAACGGCCGCAGCCGTCGCCACTCGTCACGCAGCTCGGCCGGCGGCAACGCATGCGCGGTGACCACGACGATCCGCACGCCGGCCGCGTCGGCGAGGTGGCGCACCACCGCGCGGCCGATGCCGCCGAGGCCGCCGCTCACCAGGTAGCTGCCGGGTCGACGCCAGTCGCTCGCGGACGGTGCCGTGCCGCCAGCAGCGGCGTTGTGCTGGGCTGGCAGCGAACGTTCGCCCGGCTGCCACCGCCGACCGCCGCGCAGCGCCACCACTGCACCTGGCTCGCTGCGTTCGAGCTCGGCCCACAGGTAGGGCAACAACAGGTGCGGTTGCGCGAGCGCGTCGCTCGCGACGTCGAGCGCGCGCCACGAGCTGGTCGGGAACTCCCGCTGGGCCACACGCACGAACCCGTGCGCCAGCGCCGCCGTCGGTTGCCGCAGCAGCTCGCCGTCGACCGAGACCGCACCCGCGGTGACGATCAGGGCACGCATCGGGTCGCCGTCGTCGACCTGCGCCGAAGCCTGCACCAGGGCGAGCAGCCGCGGCAGCAGCTGGCTCGCTGGCAGGTCGACGCCCGGTGTCACCAGCAACCGCCGCGGCCCGCCCGGCGACGACGCCAGCACCGGCACGAGCGCTTCGGCGCGTTCGCACGGCA
>JAEUHU010000163.1 GCA_016793305.1 Planctomycetota bacterium | reverse complement strand
CGCCGGCACGGCGGCAGCTTCGCCAGCGCCTCGGCCAACAACAGCACCCCGGTGGTACCCGTGGCGTTGTCGTCCGCACCGTTGTGGATCGCATCCCCGTCGACGGCCCGCCCGACGCCGATGTGGTCGTAGTGGGCGCTGACCACCACGAACTCGTCCTTCTTGTCGGTGCCCGGCCACAGGGCCAGCACGTTGTGCTGCGGCACCTCGGCGGCTTCGGCGGCGGCCGTGCTCCAGGTCACCGTCCAGGTCGGCTGGTCGCCCTCGCTCGGCTTCGCCGGCAGCAGCCCCGGCCGCACGTAGAACACCGGCCGCGAGGCCTGCCGAACCTTGCCCAGCACGGCGTGTCGCCCAGCCGCAGCGAGCCAGGCGGGATGGTCGGTCGGGATCTCGACGACGATCGGCGCGCGTGCGCTGCGTGCCGTCAACAGCCGCTGCAGCACCGGGTCGTCGAACAACGCCACCGTGCACGGATCGTCGGTGCCGGCGAGCGCGTCGGCAGCACTGCGTTGCCGCACGTCGACGTCGGCCACGAGCTCGAACACCTTCGTGTCGTCGCGCAGCTTGCGGGTCAGCTTCACCACGACGGCCGTCGAGTCGATCGTGTGGCCGGCCATCGGGAACGTGTGGTACCAGCTCCCTTCCTGCAGCTGCTGCAGACCCGCGGCGGCGAACCGGGCCGCGATCCACTCCCCGGCGGCGACGAGTTCTGGGCTGCCGGTGTCGCGCCCGCGGCGTTCGTCGGCAGCGAGCCAACCGACCGTCTCCCGGACGCGTTCTTCGGTGATCGCCGTGCCCTGGGCCGGGGCGATGGCACAGACCAACAGCAACGCACCACCGCTCCACCACCAGATTTTCACGAAGACTCCTGCGGCAACAGATCGTTGAGGCCACCGGATCGGTAGCCGAACAGGTCGAGGGCCACGAACGTGTAGCCCGCGGCCAGGATGCCAGCGCGCAACGGCTCGCGCAGCGCGAAGGCGCGCTCGAGCTCGCTCGGCCCCACTTCGACCCGCGCCAGGCGATCGTGGTGCCGCACCCGGAACTGCCGGAAGCCGTGCCCGCGCAGCACCTGCTCCGCGGCCTCGATGCGGGCCAGAACGGCCGCATCGATCGGCGAGCCGTAGGGCACGCGGGACGACAGGCAGGCGAAGCTCGCCTTGTCGGCGGTGCGCAGGCCGACCTCGCGGCTGTAGCGCCGCACGTCGGTCTTGGCGAAGCCGGCGTCGACCAGCGGTGCGAGCACGCCGTGTTCGGCCGCGGCGCGCTGCCCCGGCCGGTGGTCGCCGAGGTCGTCGGTGATGGCCCCGTAGACCACCGCCCAGTCGGCCGGTGCGATCGAGGTCCGCTGCCGGGCCACCGTGACGAACAGCTCCTTCTTGCAGTGGTAGCAGCGATCCCCGGCGTTCTGGCGATAGCCGGGTCGCTCCAGTTCGTGGGTCGGCAGCACCACGTGCCGCACGCCGAGGTCGCGCGCCAAGGCCTGCGCTTCGGCCAGTTCGGCCCGCGGCAGCGATGGCGAGTCGGCGGTGACCGCGACGGTGCGCTCGCCGAGCTCGCGGTGGCAGGCGTGCAGCAGCGCGGTCGAGTCGACACCGCCGGAGAAGGCGACGACGGCTCCAGGCAGGGTCGCGAGGTGGTTGCGCAACAACGCGAGCTTCTCTTCGAACGGCAGGACGGCGGTCGCGGGCAGCATCGGGGCTTTCGTTCTACCGGTCCCGGCCGTCGTAGACCACCTGCCCGCCGATGACCGTCAGCAGGACCTTCGCCTCCAACAGATCGTCGTCGCTGCAGCTGCGCAGGTCGCGGTCGAACACCGTCAGGTCGGCGACCTTCCCGACCTCCAGCGTGCCGAGGTCCCGCTCGGCGAAGCTCGCGTGGGCGGCATGCAGGGTGAACCCGCGGATCGCCTGCTCGCGCGACAGCCGCTGCTCGGGCCGGAAGCCCGGACCCGGTGCGCCGCCGACGCCCCGCGTCGTCACCGCGGCGAACAGCCCGCGCCGCGGGTCCACCGACTCGACCGGGAAGTCGCTGCCGAACGGAACGATCACACCCAGCCGGTGGAACCGCGTCCACGCATAGGCCCGGGCCGTGCGCTCGGGGCCGAGGCGCTGTGCTGCCCACGGCATGTCCGACGTCAGGTGGGTCGGCTGCATCGACGGCAACACGCCCAGCTGGGCGAAGCGCGCGAAGTCGTCCTCGGCCAGCACCTGCGCATGCTCGATGCGGAAGCGCAACCGCCTGGCCACCCGATCGCCCGGCTTGCCGACCGCGGCGTAGGCATCCAGCACGGCGCGATTGGCCGCGTCGCCGATCGCATGCATGCACAGCTGCATCTCGTGCTCGGCGCAGAACTGCGCCAGGACCTGGATCGAACCCTTCGGCATGCCGACGAGCCCGCGCTTGCCCGGCGCATCCTGGTAGGCCTCGAGCAGGGCGGCCCCGCGCGAACCGAGCGCGCCGTCGGCGTAGGCCTTGACGGCACGAACCGTGATGCGACCGTCGGGCGTCTGCCACGGCCCGCGCGCGATCAGGTCCCGTTCGTTCGGATCGAGCATCACGTAGGTGCGAAGCCACCACTGGCCGTCGCGATGCAGTTCGACCATCGCCTGCAAGGTCGCGGCATCGACGCCTGCGTCGTGCACGCAGGTGAGCCCGTGCCGCAGGCACTCGCGCTGGGCGGCCAGCAAGCGTTCGCGGCGCTGCTCCTGGGTCGGCGCCGGCAGCGGAATCGCCGCCATCGCCGCATCGACCAGCACGCCGGTCGGTTCGCCGTCGCCGTCGCGCAGGATCTCGCCACCTCCAGCGACCACGCTCGCCTTCGTCACGCCGGCTCGCTGCAGTGCCAGCGCGTTGGCGAGGCCGGCATGCCCGTCGACACGCACCAGCCAGACCGGGTGGTTCGGCACCACAGAGGACAGCGCGCGGTGGTGCGGCATCGTCGTTTCGGCCCAGTCGTTCTGGTCCCAGCCGCGGCCGATCACCCAGCTGCCGGCAGGCTGCGTGGCCGCGCGCTCGGCGACCCGCTGGACCACCTGGTCGAACGACGTGGTACCGACCAGGTCGACCTCGGCCAGCAGGCTGCCGAGCCCGAGCAGATGGCCGTGGGCGTCCTGCAGACCGGGCATCACGAACGCATCGGAGGGCAGCTCGATCCGCACCGCATCGACGGCGGGATCGAGCGCATCGTCGTTGCGCAGCCGGCCGCCGAAGCTGTTCACGGGTCCCGGCCAGTCGACGTTCGTGCCGGTGTGGACCCGTCCTCCGACCAGCAGCAGATTGCCGGAGGCGGAGCGGGGTGAAAGCTGCGGCAACAGCGACGGACCAGCAACGGAGACGGCGAGCAGGGTCGCGAGCAACATGCCCGCGATGCTAGATCACGCCTCGTCGCCCGCGCACCGGATCTCGGCATCGGCGGTGAAGATCGACCGGCGGCGCACCCGGCCGGCCGGCACACGCGCCCCAGGGAACAGCAGGCACTCCGTGAGCTCGCAGTCGGGCCCGATCTCGGCGCCGGCCATCGCCACGCTGCGCGTGAGGCGGCTGGTCCTGGCGCATTGGACTCCGTCGCCGAGCCAGTTCTCCTGCCCACTCTGCTGCAGCAGGCGCAGGTTGAGGTCGAGCAGGTCGGCCGGGTAGCTGACGTTCATGTCGGCCTCGACGACCTCGGCGGCTTCGACCGGGTAGCCGTCGTCGAGGAAGATCTGGATCGCGTCGGTGATCTCGTACTCGTTCCTCATCGCGGTGCGCGGCGTGCGCCGCACGGCGTCGAAGAACGACTGGTCGAACAGGTAGATGCCGCAGCCCTTCAGGTCCGTGCGCGGGTGGCGAGGCTTCTCGACGACCCGGTGCACACGGGCGTGCTCGTCGGTCATCACCACGAAGTTCCGACGAATCGCCTCGAGGCTCGGCTCGCGACGGCAGGCGAGCACGCCACCGAGCTTCCCACGCCGGAAGCGCTCGAGCATGCTGCCGAGGTTCTGGGTGACGAAGAAGATGTCGCCGAGGAACAGGAAGAACGGCTGGTCGACGTGACCCTCGAGGCGCGACACGGCGTGGGCGATGCCGAGCGTCTCCTCCTGTTCGACGTAGCGGATCGACAGACCGTACCGACTGCCGTCGCCGAGCGCGCGCACGACTTCGTGGCCGAGATGGCCGATCACCACCACGACGCGAGAGATGCCCAGTGCGGCCATCATCTCGAGCTGGTAGGCGACCAGCGGCTTGCCGAGCACCGGCAGCACCGGCTTCGGCCACTGCTCCGAGAAGGGGCGCATCCTCGTGCCCTTGCCGGCGGCGAGGACCACCCCCATCAACCCGTCGTTCACGCTCAGTTCTCGGTGATGTTGCGTACCAGGGAGATTCGGTTGCCGACGATGCTGCCGATCAGCAGATCCGCGACCCCGTCGCCGGTCATGTCCTGCAGCAGTGCATCCGAGGCGCCGGAGGTGCCGGGGTAGGTCAACAGCGTGGGGAAGCCGCCGACGCCGTCGCCCACCATGACGCGGAAGTCGCCGCCCACCATCGAGGTCACCAGGATGTCGGGCACCCCGTCGCCGCTCAGGTCCTGGGCCATCAGGGCCGTCGGGTTGAAGCCGGCCTCGTAGGCTTGGCCGCTGAAGCCGTTGTCAGAACCGAACAGCACCGAGATCGTCCCTGGAGCAGCCCGACTGACCACCAGGTCAGAGCGTCCGTCGCGGTTGAAGTCGGCGGTGACGAGGTAGTTCGGATTGTCATTGAGACCGAGCGGCACGGCCAGCAGCGAGCTGAATGCGAACCCGCCGTCGTTGCGCAGGACCCGGATGTCCGACTGGTAGAAGCGCGAAACCGCGAGATCCTGAAGGCCATCGCCGGTGAAGTCCGCGGCCGCCACGTCGATCGGGCCGCCGCCGAGGTCGATCACGGTCGCCGCGTCGAACACGAACGGCGTCGGGGTACCCGGCAACAAGTGCAGCCCACCACCAACCACGTCGCACACGGCCAAGTCGAAGTCTCCATCGCGATCCAGGTCCGCGACCGCGATGCCGAACGGGAACGCGGTGCTGCCGATCGTCAGCGGGGCCACGACCTGCTCGAAGTCGTAGGAACCGCCAGTCGAGAGATTGCGGAGGATGCGCACGCCACCTTCGATGCCGACCACGAGATCCACCCGGCCGTCGCCGTCGAGGTCGGCGCTCTTGAGCTGCCTGACCGACGCGCCGATCTCGACCACGGCTTCGACAACCAGGGAATCGTCATTCCCGCGGCCGAGGAAGCTGACCTTCGTGTCCTCGACACTGCCTGCGGCGATCTCGCCCGAGCCGTCGCCATCGAAGTCGGCGGACTCGATCCAATTCGAACCGGCGATGCCTGACGAGTAGTTGCGTCCACCGGCGAGGCGGCCCGAGTCCCGGGCGAGCCAGAGGTTGATGCGATCGGCAAGGGCCGAGAGGACCAGCAGATCGTTCTTGCCGTTGCCGTCGACGTCGGTGACGAACGGACGGGTCGCTCGCCCGAGTGAGTCGAACTGGAACTGCTCCGAATAGTCGCCGCCCACCACCTGCGGGGCCACCACGACCTGGTTCTCGAACTGCAAGCAACCGATCAGATCCGGCAGGCCGTCGCCGGTGACGTCTGCGACTGCCGAAAGGCCAGCGCGCCCGGACACCGGAATCTCGAACGACAGGTAGTCGCATTCCCGCAGGAACGGCAGCTCGATCCCTCCCGGAAGTGCTCCATCGAAGAACTGGCCCTTGCCCACCGGACCGAGGATGTCGGTGATGACGACGTAGCGCTTGCCTTCGAGTGCCGAGACCACCAGGTCCGCCGCCCCGTCCCCGCTCAGATCGCCGAGCGAGCAAGCACTCGGCCCGAAGCCGACGCGCAGCTCGCAGAAACTGCCGCCGAAGTAGCCCTGGGGCAGCCCGTCGTAGACGACTATGCGGCCCGTGTCCGGATCACTGACGATCAGGTCGTCCACGCCGTCGCGCGTCGCGTCGCCGGCGAGCACCGTGAACGCCCGCCCACCACCGGGCAGCGTCAGGCTCAGCTGATTCCCGAACGTGCCGTTGCCGTTGCCGAAGGCGACGATCACCGTGGCCGCGTTCGGCCGGGAGATCGCCAGGTCGTCGATCCCGTCGCCATCGAAGTCGCCGATCTCGAGGGACAGCGCGTCCACGTCGGTTTCGAGCGCCTGGCCTTGCTCGAAGGTGCCGGTGCCGTTGTTCAACCAGACCTGAGCGGTACCCGGCTCACTGCTCAGCACGACCAGGTCTTCGTCCTGGTCGCCATCGAGGTCGGCGCCCCGGATCCACCACGGTCGACCCTGAACCTGCAGCGACTGCCCCGTGGCGAAGCTGGTGCCATCGCCCAGCAGGATGCGCAACGCCCCGGTCACGCTGAGAACCGCCATGTCGAGTTGCCCGTCCCCGTCGAAGTCCGCGACCCGGAAGTCGGCGTGGTCGAAGGTGCCGGTGGTGATGTCGATGCGCGTCTCGAACAGGGGGATGTCGGACAGGCCGAGCTGGGCGATCTCACCGGAGTGGCGGGCGCAGGCAGCGGCAACGGCGAGAGGAATCAGGGCGAGAGAACGGAGACTCTTCATGATCTGGGGAGGACGGGAAGCGTCGACGATCGAAGCGTAGCACACGGGCAGGGCGAGCGCGCCGCGCCGAAATGCGGCGAACGAAGGCCACGACAACGGGATGCCACGATCGCCGTGGCACCGAACCTTGACCGAACCGGCCCGGTCGACCCGGAATGGTCCGCGGGGATCCGAGCGCCCAGCCCTCAACCCTCGGCCAAGTAGGTCCGGGCCCGCTGCACGTAGTGCCGGGCGCGCCACCGCATGCCCTCCATCTCTTCTTCGCTGACCTGCCGCACCACCCGACCGGGCATGCCGAGCACGACCGATCGCGGCGGGACGACCGCGTTCTCCTTGATCAGGGCCCCCGCCCCGATCAGGGAGTGATCGCCGATCCGCGCCCCGCCGAGCACGATCGAACCCATGCCGAGCAACGCGTAGTCGCCGACCTCGACGCCGTGCAGGATCACGCCATGGCCGATCGTGACGCCGCGTCCGATCCGCAGCGGACAGCCGATGTCGACGTGGATGCAGCTGTTGTCCTGCACGTTCGACTCGTCGCCGATCTCGATCCAGCTGTCGTCGCCGCGGATGGTGACGCCGAACCAGACGCCGACGTCGCGCCCGAGGCGGACATCGCCGACGACCGTGGCGTTGTCGGCGACCATCGCCGCACCGCGCCGGCGCAGGCGGCCGATCATGTCGGGGTGGACCAGGAACTCACGATCGGCGGGGTTCATCGGGGATACATCCAATCGAACAAGGACGGCCAAGCGACCATCGTGACCGCTGTCACGGAGTTGTGCAGCACATGGGCCAGCATCGCCGGCAGCAGACTGCCGTGCCGCTGCACGAGCCAGCCGAAGAAGCCACCGAGCAGTCCGACCGGCAGCGCATAGGCGACTCCGTGACCGAGGCCGAACAGTGCTGCCGTGGTCGACAGCCCCAAGAGCCGACCGAGCCGCTGCTGCAGGACCGGTTGCAAGAACCCGCGAAAGACCAGCTCCTCCGCCAGGGGAGCGCCGAGCGCCACGGTGCCGACGACCAACCAGTAGCCCATCGAGGAGGCGGGCGCATGCGCCAGATGACGAAGCGGCTCCTGAGCGTCGATCGCCACTCCGAACACGCGCAACCCGACGAGGTAGGCCGCGACGAACAGGCCCCACACCGGCAACCACAGCGCGTAGGCGAGCACCGTGCGAGGCAGGGCGAGGGGCCGCATCGGCACTCCGGGACGTAGCACGCCCACCAACCCCACCACTGCGAGCACGCCGGCGAAGTTGGCCAACGCACTCGCCTCGACCTTTCGCGCGGCCATCGCCGCGGCGTCGCCGGCGAGCGCCACGGCGAACAGGTCGCGACACCACGGCCAAACCACCGACGGCACCAACGCCAGCAGCAAGAAGCCAGCGACGAAGCCGGTGACGAGCCGTGCTTGCTCGCCGTGCAAGGGACCCGGCGCCCCGTTCATTCGCCGGCGATGATGCCGCTCGTCGGCGACGACGCGGAGGCGTAGAGCTTCTTGCCGATACGGCCGGCGAGGAACGCGTCGCGACCGGCTTCCGCCGCGGCCTTCATCGCCCGCGCCATGCGCACGGGGTCCTTCGCCAGGGCCACACCCGTGTTGAGCAGCACGCCGTGTGCGCCGAGTTCGAACGCGATCGCGACGTCGCTGGCGGTGCCGACCCCGGCGTCGACGATCACCGGCACCTTCGCTCGCTCGAGGATGATCCGGATGTTGTTCGGGTTCAGGATGCCCTGGCCGCTGCCGATCGGGGCTCCTGCTGGCATCACCGCGGTCACGCCCACGTCCTCGAGGCGCTTGGCCAGCACCGGGTCGTCGCTGGTGTAGCACAGCACGACGAAGCCCTCCGCGACCAGGACCTTGGCGGCCTCGAGCGTTCCGACCGGATCGGGCAGCAGGGTCTGCGGATCGCCCAACACCTCGAGCTTCACCAGGTCGCCGATGCCGAGTTCACGGCCCAACCGCGCGGTGCGGATGGCGTGTTCCGCGTCGAAGCAACCGGCGGTGTTCGGCAGCAGCACGTAGCGGTCGCGCGGCAGGTAGTCGAGCAGGGTCTTGCCGTCGGGCACGCCGGTCTGCATGCGCCGCACGGCGACGGTCACGCACTGGGTTCCCGAGACCTCGAGCGCCTCCACCATCGACTCCATCGACGGATACTTGCCGGTGCCGAGGAACAGGCGCGAGCGGAAGGTGTACGGGCCGAGGAGCAGCGGTTGGTCGACGAGCGTCACGCGCCCGATCGTGCGCCCTCCACCAGAGCCGCACAAGGGCGCGTGCCGTACGAACCCTCGGGAACCGGCCCGAGCCGGACGCGCCGGCCTACCCCCCGCCGAAGAAGGTCACCACCTCGAGCCGGTCCCCTGCCTCGAGCAGGGTCGCCCCGTGGTCGGCGCGCCGCACGATCTGCTTGTTGCGCTCGACGGCGACCTGGGCCGGCTTGAGCGCCATGGCCACCAGCAGGTCCGCGACGGTGCTGCCGTGCGGCAGCCGTCGCGGCTGCCCGTTGACGAGCACCTCGAGTTCCGGCGACCCGTCGCTCATGCGTGGTCCTGCCGCTGCAGGAGCAGCACCTTCAGGTACTCCGACTCGGGGTGCGTGATCGGCACCGGGTGGTCTGGCCCCGCGCCGAGGCGCTGGCGCAGCAGCACCTGGAACGGCAGGCCGGCAGCGGCCTGCCGAACCACCTCCTCGAACCGCAGCGCCGTGATGTGATGGCTGCAGGTGCAGGTCAGCAGGAAGCCGTGCGGCGCCAGCAGGCGCAACGCCTGCCGGTTCAGGTCGCGGTAGCCACGTTCCGCCCCTTCGACCTCGCGCCGCGATTTCGCGAACGCCGGCGGATCGAGCACGATCAGGTCGTAGCGCTCGTTGCGTTCGCGTTGCGCGCGCAGGAAGTCGAACACGTCGCCGCAGTGGGTCGACAGCCCCGTCAGGCGATTGGCCGTGGCGCCGGCCGACGCAGTCGAGAGCGCCGGCTCCGACTGATCCACGGCGAGGGCCGAAACGGCTCCGCCAGCCAGTGCCGCCAGCGAGAACGCGCCCTGGTAGGCGAACAGGTCGAGCACCTTGCGGCCCTTCGCAAGGCTCGCGACCAGCGCGCGCGCCGGCCGCTGGTCGAGATAGAAGCCGGTCTTGTGCCCGTCGAAGGGCCGCACCACGTGCCGCACGCCGCCTTCGCACACGACCGGATCGACCGGCCGCACCCCGTGCAGCAGCCGCACTTCCTCGGCGAGGCCTTCGTGCTTGCGCACCGCGACGTCGTTGCGAGCAACCACCGACGTGGCGCCCGTGCGTTCGACCAGGAACGGCACGATCGCGTCGAGCGAAGCCTCGACGAAGGCGCTGGTCGCCTGTACCACCAGCACCGGTCCGTAGCGATCGACGACCAGCCCGGGCAGCCGATCGCCTTCGCCGTGCACGAGCCGCACGCCGTCCTCGGGGCCGAGGAACGGCGCCCGCGCCTCGATCGCGGCGGCGAGCCGGGCCCGGAAGAATGTCTCGCGATCGGGCAGACCCTCGCCCGGCCACGGCCCGCAACTGCGCAGCGCCAGCTTGCCGGCTCCGGTCACGCCGAGACCGAGGTCGCGCCCCTCTTCGTCCCGCACGCGCACCAGCCGCGGCGGCAGGGCGGAGCCGGCCAGCAGGTCGTCGGCGAAGAACCAAGGCTGGCCGCGGCGCAGGAAGCCACTGGCGCGAGCCGTGAGTCGCACTTCGGTGGCGGCAGGAGAACCGGGAGCAGCGACCATTCGAGACGACGTTGGCGAGCCGATCATCCAGGCTTGCGGGCCAGCGCGGCGAACCCGAATTTGGCCCGCAGCACGTCGAAGAAGTGGTCGGGGCCGAGTCCGAGGTGCCGGAACCGGATCGGCGCCGGTCGCAACATGATGCGGCCACCGACCGGCACCTGCATCTGGATCTGGCCGTCGATCTGTGCGTACGCGTACTTCTTGCTGCCGGTCTCGACCACTTCGACGTCGAGACCATCACCGACCGACACCACCAGCGGGCGCGCACTCAAGGTGTGCGAAGCCAACGGAGTCAGCACCCAGGCGTCGAGATCCGGGGCCAGCACCGGGCCACCGGCCGCCATCGAATAGGCGGTCGAACCGAGGGCGGTGGCCGTGATCAGGCCGTCGCCACGGTAGGTCGCCAGTTCGCTGGTGCCGCGGAAAGCTCGCAGCAGGATCATCCCGCCGACAGCGGCGCGACTGACCACCACGTCGTTGAGCCCGAGCACCGGTTCGCTGTGGGTGCCGTCCAGCGACTGCAGCGAACACCAGTACATCAATCGCGGCTCCTCGTGCAGGCGGCCGGCGAGCAGCAGGTCGAGCGCCTGCTGCGTCTGCTCGTATTCGAACGAGGTCAGGAAGCCGAGCCGGCCGCGGTTGATGCCGAGCGTCGGCCGCTGGTGCTGCCCCATGCGCCGCGCCGTCGCGAGCAGCGACCCGTCGCCACCCCACACCACGACGCAGTCGGCGTCGCGGTCCTCCAGCGACGACTCGCGGTCCATCACGATCTCGCACTCGCAGCCGCGGCCGGTGAGCCACGTAGCGTGGTGCTGGATCAGTGCCTTGCTGCCGCCTTTGCGCTCGTCGCCGACCAGCAGGAGCTTCTTCGGGGCGCGGGTCGGCATGCCGTTCAGCGCCCCACGGGGCTGTTCTTCTCGGCCAGGAAGCGCGCGGCGACGTGTTGCGCAGTGAGGCCACAGTGCTCGAGGATCTGGGCCCGGCTCATGTGTTCCAACAGGTCGTCCGGCACCGCCATCACCTGCACCTGGGCACGCACCGGCCCGCTGGCCGCGAGGCACTCGAGCACGGCGCTGCCGAAGCCGCCGATCCGGCTGTGGTCCTCGAGGGTGACGATCCGATCGTGGCGATCGCACAGCGCCAGCACACCAGCTTCATCGAGCGGCTTGCAGAAGCGTGCGTTCACGACCTCGATGTGCACACCCTGCTTGTCGAGCAGGGCCGCGGCCTCGAGCGCCGTCTGCACCATGTGCCCGTAGGCGAGCACGGCCCCGTCGGCACCCTGACGCAGCACTTCCATGCGGCCGAGTTCCAGCGGTTGTCGCACGCCGTTCCAGCCGACCAGTTCGGGCACCGTCGGCGCGTTGCCGCGGGCGTAGCGGATGCCGCTCGGCCCGGGCAACTGCAGCGACAACTGCAGCATCTCGAGCAGTTCGGTGCCGTCCTTCGGCGCCATCAGCACGATCCCGGGCATGCAGCGCAGGAAGGCGATGTCGTAGAGCCCGTTGTGGGTCGCGCCGTCCTCGCCGACGAGGCCGGCGCGATCCATCGCGAACACCACCGGCAGGCGCTGCAGGATCACCTCCTGGAACACCTGGTCGTAGCCGCGCTGCAAGAACGTCGAGTAGATCGCGCAGACCGGCCGCATGCCGCTGGTCGCGAGGCCCGACGCCAAGGCCACGGCGTGCTGCTCGGCGATGCCGGCATCGACGAAGCGCTCCGGGAACGCGTCGCGGAATTCCATCAGGCCGGTGCCGTCCGGCATCGCCGCGGTGATGGCGACGAGACGCGGATCCTTGGCAGCGAGCTGCTGCAGGCCCTCGCCGAACCACTCGGTCCAGGACCGACCAGCCTTCTGCACCGGCACCACCGGCTGGAGCACGCACGGCTCCACCGGCACCTTCTCGGGCTTCTTCTTCGGCTGGGGCTTCGCGGCGTGGGCACGGTCGTAGCGATCCTCGCTGCCCGGCACGCCCTTGCCCTTCTCGGTGCGCACGTGCAGCAGCACGACGCCGTCGAGGTCCTTGACCTGTTCGAGTGCCTGCAGCATCTCGGCCATGTTGTGGCCGTCGACCGGACCGAAGTAGCGGAAGCCCAGGGCTTCGAAGATGTGCCCAGGCGCCACCATGTTCTTCACCATGTCGACCGCGTCGCCGAGCCTCTCGTCGAGCGCGTTGCCGACCAGCGGGATCGACTGGATCAGGTGGTGTACCGCGTCCTTCGCCTTGTTGTAGAAGGCGCCGGACCGCAGCTTGTTCAGGTGGCGGGACAACGCCCCGACGGTCTTCGCGATCGACCAGCGGTTGTCGTTCAGGATGACCAGCAGCCGCTCCTTCTCCAGCGAACCGCCGTGGTTCAACGCCTCGAAGGCGACGCCGCAGCCCATCGCCGCGTCCCCGACGACGGCGACCGAGTAGCGCTTGCGACCCAGCATGCGGTCGCCCATCGCGATACCGAGCGCCGCCGAGGCGGCGGTGCCGGCGTGGCCCATCAGGTAGGCGTCGTAGGGCGACTCCCACTTGTTCGAGAACCCGCTGAGCCCACCCTTCTGGCGTAGGGTGTGGAACCGCGCCTTGCGTTCGGTCAGCAGCTTGTGCGGATAGCACTGGTGGCCGACGTCCCAGACCAGTCGGTCGTCGCGGAAGTCGAACAGGTAGTGCAGGGCCACCGTCAGTTCGACGACCCCCATGCCGGAACCGAGGTGGCCACCGGTGATCGACACGGTGTCGAGGATCACCTTGCGAAGCTCGGTGCACAGCTGCGGGAGCTGCTCGCGCGGGATCCGCTTCAGGTCGACCGGGTTGTCCACCTGATCGAACAGCGGGGTCGGTGAGGATTGGTCCAAGTCCGGCTCCACAGGGCGTGAGGATGCGTGGCGCGGCTCAACGGCGACGCGCTACAGCGTAGGACGCCACATCTTGCAGCAGCCCTGCAGCTGCGTCCAGCATGCTCCCGCCCCCGCCTCGAAACGACCTGGTCCGGGCGATCAGTTCGGGCACCACTCCCGCCGCTGCCGCCGCGAGTTCGTGCGCTTCGGCGAGACTCTTCTCGAGCCCGACCATCGCCGGCCAGGTGAGCTTGCCGAGGGCCACGTCAGCCAACGGCGACTTGCCGAGTTCGGCCGCCGTACCGGTCAGGTCGAGGCAATCGTCGGCGATCTGGAAGGCCCGACCGAGCAGATCGCCGAACTGCGTCAGCGGCTCCAGCAGAGCAGTCGGCGCCCCGTCGGGGCAGGCGGCGTGCGCACCGACCAACAGCGAGGCGGTGATCAGGGCCCCGGTCTTGTGGTCGTGGATCCACCGCACCCGCTCCAGGGTGTGATGGGTGGCATCGCCCTCGGCGGCGAGATCCTCGACCTGACCACCGACCATGCCGAGGCTGCCACTCGCACGCGCCAAGGCCACCACGGCCAGAGGCCCGGCGTCGGCGACCCCCTCGAACGCCACCGTCAGCAACGCATCCCCCGCCAGCAGCGCCAGCGCTTCGCCGTAGACCTTGTGGCAGGTCGGCCGGCCGCGCCGCAGATCGTCGTCGTCCATGCACGGCAGATCGTCGTGCACGAGGCTGTAGGTGTGCAGGCATTCGAGCGCTGCGGCGGCCCGCAGCGCCCGGCGCGGATCGCCGCCCGCAGCCTGGCAACCGAGCAGAGCCAGCATCGGCCGCAGGCGCTTGCCACCCGGGAACAGCGCGTAGTGCATCGCCTCGTGCAGGCGGCTCGGCGCCGTGGACGGCGACGGCAGCAGCGCCCGCAGCGCTGCCTCGACGGGCTCGGCCCAGGTCGCGACGAAGGCGACGAAGGCGCTTGGCGTGGAAGTCGCACTCACCGGATCACCACCATGCCCTGCATGGAGTCGTTCGCCTGTTTCTGCGTCACATCGGGGAGCAACATGCGGTAACCCTCGCCGACGATGCTCGACTCCGAGCCACCTTGGTGCAAGACGCCATCGATCATCCGCAGCGAGACGACGCCCGTGCCAGGATCGACCTCGATGGCGGCGCGCGCACAGTGCGCCCCGCCGACGACGTGGCTCGCGGAGTCGGTGGCGATCAGGTCACAGTCGAGGAACCAGCCGTCGCGCAGGGTGCGAAAGCGCGTCATCCGCCACTTCGCCGCAGTGCCGCTCCGCCCCAGCAAGGCATCGACCCGATCGAGCCACTGCGCCCGCGTGGCGGGGTCGAGGCCGGGCTCCTGGACCTCCCGCGGCACCTCGACCGGATAGGTCCCCTCGGCGCGCACCAGGAACGGCAACTCCCGCTCGAACCGCTGGCCGTCGACGTCGTCGAACTGCATTGAGAAACCTGCATCCGGCAGTCGAACCGCCTCGCCACCGACGATCCGTTCGCCGGTGAAGAACCGCAGGCACAACCGGCCAGCCGACCGGTCGAGCTCGACGGTCATGCGCTCGGCGTGCACGAAGGAGACCACCAGTTGGTCTGGAGACAGCTCCAGCACGTCGACCAGGTGCAGTGCCTGGCCCTCGATCGCTCGCGCGCGCAGGAAGCGCAGCGCCACGAAGCCCTCGGCACGCAGCGCTTCCTGGAGCGCGACCAGCGCGGTCCGCACCCCTTCGGGCATCGGGCCGTCGCGCGGTGCCGAGGCGACGCTGCGAGCGCGAGCCGCACGCTCCTCGGCGAGCAACTGCTGCACGGACGCGAGCTGTTGCTGCGTGGTCGCGAGCTCGAGGGCCAAGTCGGCGAAGCTGCGCGCTTCGACCGGCGCTTCGACGGGCCGGCTCGCGACGCGCAGCTGGGCCAGTTCCGCGGCGGCGGCGGCGGCTTCGTCCGAGGCGCGACGGGCCGCCACCTCCTCGATCCCGACCAGCTCCGCGAGTCGCCGCGTCTCGGTGGCGAGGAATCCGATCGCAACGAGCGCCGCCGCGAGGCAGACGATGGGCCACCAGCTCTTCATGGAGCGGCCTGCGACGAGCCGACCGGCCTCGACCTTCCCGCCCGCTGCCGAGGTTCCGGACTCACCAAGGCTGGTTCTTGTGCTTGTTGTGCCAGGACTGCCAGTCGATGAACCGGTCGAAGTTCTGGTTGGTCAGCTTCGCCAGCGTGGTGTTCCACTTGTCCTTGATCGTCGCCAGGCGGTCGGTGGCGTTCTGGGAGTTGATGTTCATGCCCCCTTCGTTGGCCAGCTGGTTCAGCTCCCCGTAGGTGATCAGCAGCTCACTGACGATCTCCTTGCGGATCGGCTCCTTGCTGTCCTCGAAGTTGCCCAGGGCCTCGCCAGCCGCGGCCTGCAGCGCCGCTTCGGGGTGACGGCGGGCTTCGTTGGTCAGGAACTTCACGTGCGCCTCGTCCTTGGTGCGGCCGAGATTCTTGAGCAACTGCTCTCGCAGCGGCACCCACAGGGGCTTCTTGGGGAAGCGACCGTCGTCGTAGGCCGACTTCAGCACCTTGGCCCCGTCCGCACCGCAGTAGCCGAGCGCCATCGCGGCGGCGTAGTAGAGGCCGGAGTTGTCCGGCGGACGGACCTTGCCGCCCGTGAACACCTCGGCGAAGCCCTTCACGACCGCCGTCTTGTCCTTCGCTTCCAGGGTGCCGCCCTGCAGCTTCTGCAACAGGAAGTCGACCACCTGCACCCCTTCCGGGTCGCGCGCGAACTTGCGGTCGGCGACGACCTCCTTCAGGGTGGCGAGCTTCTCCGCCACCTCCTTGTCCGGGCCCTTTGCAGGGGCCGGAGGTGCTGGCGGGGTCGGCTTCTGGGCCATGCCGCTCCCAAGGGCGAACACGGCCGCGAGCATCACGGAGAACCAACGGTTGGCGATCGATTGCATCGGAACCTCCATCACGAATCGGCCGGGGGTCACGGCGGAACGTAGTGCAGCCAGTGCAGCATGCCGCGCTACGAGCCAAGGGGAACAAATACCGCGCCGGCCCCCACATCGCGAGTCGGGCGCTGCTACTCGAGGCCCATCAAGCCGCGTGCCGCTTGCCGAACCGTCGCCATCGGCAGTTCGTGCCAACGCGCCGGCACTGCCGCTGCTGCGGCGACGCCGCGCCGCTGCAGGGCCGTGGCGACGTCCCTGGCCAACCACGCGAACCCGGTGTGGTGCGGCGCCGGGCCACCCGGCTCGGCCAGGAAGTCGGCGACATGGGCCAGCACCAGCTCGGTGTGCGGCGACAGCGCCAGGGCTGCCAGCTCGGCACGCCGTTCCATCTCGGCTTCGACCGCCCCCGGCGAGAACCCGAACGAGAACAGGAGGCCGAGCCCGCGCCAGAGGTTGGCCTCGACCGGCAGGTAGTAGAAGGCGTCGACCAGATGCTGCCGCTCGTGGATCCGGATCATGTCGAGCACCGCCGCGTCGAGGTCCCGATCGTCGACGGGTGCCGTCACCGCCAACCGCCAGGCGACGTCCAACGGATCGTCGCCCGGGGAAGCCGGCAGCGGGTCCTTCAGCAGCGCCCCACCGTCCTCGCGCGCCACCTGCCGCCGCAGCAACACGGTGCGCGCCCAGTCGCGCACGGCATCGTGGTCGATCAGGAAGTGGTTCAACAGGGCGACGCCGGCGAGATCGCCGCCGAGCACGCCGCCGAGCGAGGCGATCTCACGGTCGCAGCCGACGACCTCGAGGCAGCGCCCCTGGAGGTGCAGGCCCTCCGCCTCGGGCAACTCCTGCACGGCCAGCCGGGTCACCATCAGGCCCTCGGCGACGCCGCCCGCCCGTCGGCCGAGCACCAGGTGGCGGTTGTAGCGCGCGAGGTGTGCGGCGAGCCCTCCCGTGAACGGATCGAGCATCTCGCCGACCAGCGGCGCCTGGAACGTGTCCGGCACGCCGACCACGTCGCGGCCGAAGACGCGCAGCGACAGCTCCCTCACCCGCTGCACGACCACCTGCAGGCTGGCCGTGTCGTCGGTCTGGTAGCCACGATAGAGCAGTCGGCGCAGGCCTGCCTCGAACGCGAGTTCGCGGCGCACCTCGTCGGCCAGCGCTCGCACTTCGGGATGCTCTGGCCAGCGGTCGTGCCAACACTCGGCCAGCAGCTCGGCCTCGACCAGCAGTCCGGCATCGCGCAGCGCCGCGAGCAACTCGGCGGCACTCGCCTCGTTCGGCTGCCAGCCGGCCGCACACCAAGGCCCGGTGACGAGGCGAAGCCAACGGCCGCGCACCTGGTTGCGCTCGTCGTCGACGACGTGCCGTGGCACGAACTCGGCGAGCTTCTGCACGAACCCGGCGACGTCACCGTTCGCGAGCAGCAGGCGACGCTCGAGCCGTCGCACGGTGGGAGTCGGCGGCCGTGACCGCGACGAGAGGAGCGCTTGCAACGCGCCGAGTGGCCGGCCGCTGCGCTGCAGCAGCAGGGAGAGCACGATGCCGCCGTCACCGCGTGCGAACTCGCGCCACCGTTCGGGGTCCTCGCGCAGCAGGTCGAGCAACGCCGCGATCTGATCAGGGGTCGATCCTCCCTCCAGGAGCCCGAGGGCCAACGCCTTCCCGCCGCCATCGAACGGCCGCTGCCGCAGCGACTCGAGCAGGGCTTCGAACGCCTCGGCACGGTGATCCTCACTGGCGGCGACCTGGGCCAGGCCGAGCGAAGCGACGGCTGCACTGCGCGGATCGTCACGCAACCAGCCGTAGACGCGCCGCGCCCCGGCGAACTGGCGCTGTTCCCGCAGCGTGGCGGCCAGCGCGATGCCGACCAGGGGATGGCGGCGGCTCGCCTGGAACAACCGCTCGTAGATGCGCACGGCCCGCTGCGGATCGTCGTCGCGCAGGGAATGGGCGAGACCGAGCCACGGCCAGACCGATCCCGGCGCCAGGGCCACCGAGAGGTCGAAGCACCGGCGCTTCTCCGCCGGATCCAGCACCACACGGCCGCGCAGGTAGTGCTCGATGGCGTCGTCCGGAGCCCGCGTGACCGCTCGTTCTGCCTCCGCAACGAGCCGGCCACGCCGGCCGCGGTCGCGCAGCACATCCTGCCGGAGACGCCGGGCGTCGACATGCTCGGGCAGCTCGCCGAGCACCTGCTCGAGCAGCACCAGCGCCTCGCCAGGCTCCCCGCGATCGATCAGCAGCCGCGCCCGCATCGTGGCCTCGTCCAGACGCGAGTCGCCCCATGGCATGCCATCCACGCGATCGGGCGGCAGGTCGGGCGACGCGGCACAAGCCGAGAACAGCATCACGGCGAGGACGCCGGCCCATGACATGCGCATGCGCCGCTGTTTACGAGGTGCTCCTGGCCCGGTCGAGGCCGAGTTCGGCAGCGCCCAGGCTCGCCGCCCAGGAAAAGGCGGCCCCGCGGTGTTGCGTGGCACCGCGGGCGCCCGACCACCGGCAGCCACCCCCATGGCCAGCCAGCAGTTCCCACCCGGTGACCAGCGAGCCCCCACCCGCCGATCCCCGGTGCGCAGACCCCCTGATCCCGCACGGTCTGCGCAACGCAGCGCCCCGTCCCCCAGACAAGGCACCGCGCGCAAGCTCAAGATCGACGCACTCGCCGACCTTCTTGACCGGCGCGACGAAGCGCCGGTGCCATCGCGTCACTGCACGGTGAACTGCACCACTGCCGAAAGACCGATCTCACGCGTGCCGATCGCCGCCGAGATCCCGTTCGACCAGACGCGCGCGACCGGCTCCCAACCACAGACCTGGGCGCGGTGCGCCCGGCTGGTGACCAGGCCCAGCGGGTTGGCCAGCAAGTCCAACGCACCACCCTGGTAGTAGATCCACAGCCCCTGCAGGGCCGGCACGCTCGGCAGGGCCAGCGGGAACGTCGCCGTTCCACCACTGTCGGACAAGGTCGAGAGGATCGCCGGCGCGTCGATCAGCAGGTGGCAGCCGGCGGCGCCGATCGGGCTCATCTCGTAGGGCAACAGGAAGCCGTCCCAGATGCCGGTCTCCGTGGTCCCGAAGGCGAGCAACGCGACCGAGTTCGGCGGCGCATCGAGCGTGCGCAGGATCCACGGTCGTCCCCACATGACCTGCGTCGTGACGCTCTCGACGCGCACCGCCGAGCCGGTCGAACCAATACAGGCCGAACTGCCGAACTCGACCATCGGGCTCGTGCAGACATAGGTGACGTCCAACGAGTAGGTGCCAGGCGGCTGGCCGAACACGACGACTTCGAGCACCAGGGGCCCCTGGGCCGGATCGTAGGAGAAGGGCGTGGTCAGCGGGATCGGCGGCAGGAACGCGTTCGGCACGGCCGCCGAAGCCTGGGCTGGCAACGTCAGCAGCTGGCGCGCCAGCACGACGGTCGCATTGGCACCACGGTTCGATGCGAAGTCGACGCTGAGCTGCAGCAGCGACAACGGCGAAGTGGACATCGACATCTCGCAGTCGACCAGCTTCGCCGCAGCACCACTGGCGCCATCGAGGCGGAACGCCACCTCGGTGATGGTCACCGGCCCAGCGAACAGGGAGCCGTCGTAGACGTATTGGACACGCGTCGGCACGCTGCGCCCGAACGGCACGTTCGTACTGCTGCTGCCTTCGAGTGCCGCGTGCGACCCGGGCACGGGCAACGGGGTCTGCGCGAACAGCGAACCGACCAACACAGCGACGGTGAGCAACAGGTGTCGGGCCATGGTACCGGCTGCATCGACTGGCCCGACGAGCCGGCTTGATCCGGCAACACCCGGGTGCCGAAACAGCCTTGGTGACGGAGCCGAACGACAGACTGCCCGGGGTGCTGGCCTTGCTGGCCGACCCGGTGCCGATGCAGGGCCTGCTCCAGGCACTGCACACGGCCGGCATCCTGGTGGACGTCGCCACCGATCTGGCCGCGGCGCGCACGCTGTTCTTCGGGGCCGGTGGGCACGACTGCCTGCTGGTCGCCCCCGATGTTCGTCCGGGTCTCGCCCGACAAGTGCTCGCTTCGCTGCGCACCGTCGATCCGGCGCTGGCCTGCGCCAACTTCGGCCCTGAGCTCGGTGAGCGACCGGCCCCGGCCCGCAGCGCCAGGTTGCGTGGCTACCACCCGAGCTCGCGGGCCGGAACAGGTGCCCTGCTGCGCTTTCTCCGCGGCGTGGATCGCCGCTGACCGCCGTGGGTCAGGCGCCGTCGGGGCGCCGCTCTGGCTCGATGCCCAGCAAGCCGGACAGGCGTGCGAGGCCACGCGCCACCAGGCCTCGCACCGCCGCTTCGCTGATGCCCTTCTGGCGGGCGATCTCCTGATAGCCAAGCCCCGCGACCCGCGACAGCAACACGGCATCGCGCTGGGCTTCGGGCAACAACTGCAGCGCCTGCTCGACCCGAGTCAGTTCCTCCTTGGCACCAGCGATGCGCGATGGAGTCAGCGAGCCGTAGACGCCGAGCACCTCGGGCTCCTGGCTCTCGTGCGGCAGCGGCTCGACACGCGCCGGGTCGCGCATCTCCTGCTTGTGGTAACGATAGCGATCGACCACCTTGCGCGAGGCCTGGAGGAAGAGATAGGCCCGAAACTGCTCGGGTCCGCGAAAGCGCAGCTGATCGAGATCGCGCAACACTTCGCGACACACCGACTGGGCCAGGTCCCGCACCGATTCCCGGCCGGCGAGTTCCCCGCCGACCTTGCTGCGCAGGTAGGCGACCAGGGCCGGCAGGTTGCTGGCGAACAGCTCGTCGTAAGCGGCGGCGTCCCCCGACGCGGCGGCTTGCATGCGGCTCTCGAAGTCGTTGGACACGCGCGGGGCTCCGGGGCGACGGTTGGGCGACGGAGTCAGCAGCGATGCGCTGGAGACCGACGTTCGAGCGGGCCGAGAATTCTGCGAACCCCGCGTCCTGGTCGCCCCGAGAAGCACGCCGCACCCATGAAGATGGGGTGCCCGAGAAGAGAAGGATGGGGTGGCTGACGGGATTTGAACCCGCGACCCCCAGGACCACAACCTGGTGCTCTAACCGAGCTGAGCTACAGCCACCGTGCGTTCGCGGAACAGTCGATCACGCGAAGCGGGGCGAAGAGTCTGCCGCGCGCGCGAGCTACGGTCAAGCACGGACGAGAAAGCACCGTGCGAAGCTTGCCGACGAACGGAACACTCGCTACTGTCCTCGCCCTCAACCAGCGCCTCCGTAGCTCAGCTGGTAGAGCAGCGGATTCTTAATCCGCGGGTCGAAGGTTCGAGCCCTTCCGGAGGTACCACATGCAGCGGCCGTCGGGCAACCGACGGCCGCTGCCGTTTTCGCAGGAGCCAGCGCATTCGCAGGAGCCTGGGCAGCACGGCGCGCTGGGGCGAAGGACTGCGGCCCGGCTGCCTCAAAGGTCGTGCTTGCTGGCCACCGCACTGACTGGCGAGTGTGGCGCCTGCACCGGCTGCTTCGGCAGGTGCAACCAGAAGGTGGTCCCCTCTCCGACCGTCGACTCGAACGACACGGTCCCGCCGTGGCCCTGGGCGATCTCCTTCACGATGTGCAGCCCGAGCCCCGTGCCACTGATGCCGCCGGTGTTGCTGCCGCGCTCGAACCGCCGGAACAGCCGCTTGCGATCGCCGGCCGGGATGCCGATCCCGTTGTCGCGCACGCCGACCAGCCATTCCCCGTCCCGATCCTCGGCGAACACGCGCAGGCGCGGCGTCCGGTCCAGGGAACGGTAGGTGATGGCGTTGCCGAGCAGGTTCATGAACACCTTGGTCAGGGCCCAGGCGTCGGCCCGCACGATCGGCATCGGATCCACCTGGACCTGCACCGAGTGTTCCTCGAGTTCGTAGCGCAGCGTGCGCAGCACGTCGGCGAGCAGCAGCGTCAGGTCGCAGTCGGCGAACTCGAGCCGCACCCCGTCGTGGTCGAGCCGCGAGCTGTCGAGCAGGTCGCGCACCAAGCGGTCCATCTGGCTGCACGCCAACAGGCCGTTCTGGACTGCCTGCTTGACCGGATCGGCGACCTCGCCGAGATAGCCCTTGTCGACCGTCGAGAGCATCAGACGCAGCGCCGACAGCGGCCGGTTCAGGTCGTGCACGGTCTGTTGGGCCACCTCGACCAGTTCCTGGACCTTGCGCTCGAGCAACAGCCGCTGCTCGTCGAGTTCGCCGAAGCGCCGGGCCAGCTCGAGGTTCGACTGCATCGACTTGTCGAACAGCGACGGGTCGTGCTCGTCGACGTCCGGTGCCTCGGCCTCGTGCAGGCCGTCGCCGAAGTCGAAGTTCAGTTCGGCGTCGCTGATCACCTCGGGCGACGGCGTCGGCGCCGCAGCGCCGGACGAGTCGCGCAGTTCGTAGCGCAGGTCGAACTCCTCGTCGGACGCGCTGTTCGACGGCAGCAGGTGCGGATCGGCGAGCACCTGGTCGAGCACCGCCAACGGATCCTCGACCGACTCGGCGGGTTTCGTGTCGCCCCGCCCAGCCGGCGCGGGGTTCGGCGGCGCGACCTCGTCGGGTACCGCGAGCCTCTGCTGCGGCAGGTCGTCGATCGCGACCACCGCCCGCGAGCGGCGCACCTCGTCGCAGATCGCCCACAGCTTCTTCCGCACGCCGTCGGCGACATCGGCCGGAGCGCTGCGGTCGCGCCCGAGCCCGTACAGCGCGACCTTGCGCTCGACGAGCATCGACACGGCCTCGACGAACGCCTCGAACACGCCCTGTCCCTCGGTTGCCACCGACGGGAACGAGGGGATGTCGTCGCGGAAGCGGAAGGAGCGATCGAGTTCCTCCTCGGCGAGCACGTCCGGCAGGTCGCGCTTGTTGTACTGAACGACCACCGGGATGTCCTCGGAGGTGCCCGGGCTGCTGCGCAGGTTCTCGCGCATGCTCTGCAGCGACTCGAGGTTCTCCTGCACGCGACTGCGCTGGCTGTCGACGACGAACACCACCGCGTCAGCGCCCTGCAGCACGTACTTGCGCATCTGGCGGTACTTGGGCTGCCCCGGCACCGTGAACCCCTGGATGCGGATCTTGAACCCTCCGACCTGCCCGAGGTTGATCGGCAGGAAGTCGAACAGCAGCGTCGAATCCTCTTCGGTGTTGATCGACACCAGCTGGACCTCGTTCCGCGGGCAGAGGATGCCGTGGACCTGCTGCAGGCTCGTCGTCTTGCCGCCGACGCCGACCCCGTAGTACACCAGCTTGGCGTTGATCGTGCGCTCGGCGACGTTGATGAAGCCCATCGTCTGCGTTCGGGAAGCCGCGCCGACGAACGGTCGGCATCGTCCCAAGCATCGGCCACGGCGAGGGCGATCCCTGAGCCGGACCCTCGAGCCGAAGGCGAAACTACCGGTCCTGCCAGTGCCGGTCGGCGCGCTCGAGCGGGAGCAACGCGTGGAACGAAGCCCGCTCGGACACCAACAGCGCCTGCATGGCGACGGCGACCTCGGCCTCGCCGACCCGAGCCAGTGCATCGGCGTCCAGGCCTCGTTGCCGGCCGAACAGCACCGCGAGCGCACGGCCCGGCAGCAGCGCCGCCGGCAACGGCGATGGCGCCGGTTCGCCCGGCGCCATCGCCAGTTCGGCGAGCAGGCCGCGCCGGGCTTCGGCGAGTTCGCTCGAGGTCGGCGGCATCGTGCGCAATTCCTCCAGGAAGCCACGCAACTCGGCCTCGGTCGCCGCCGCCGCCCAGTTCGCATCGTGGGCCAACCGCTCGCCTGGCCAGCGATCGACCGGGTCCTTGCCGCGCCGGTGGAACACGACGATCGGAGCGGCGTCGAGCCACGACCAGGCGACGTAGGGCGCGCGGGCCAGCACGCCACTGCGTCGCGCCCCGAACCGGCGGGCGGCGCGGCTGCGCGCCACTTCGAGGCCCAAGGCCAGTGCGGCGTTCGAGCCCGGCGGCACCGGAAAGGCGGCTGCGACGAACGGGGCGTCGACCCGCTCGTGGCGCTCGACCGCGACCGCGGCTGCGCCAACGCCAAGACTCGGCAGCGGCCTCGCACCATCGTGCGAACGCACGCCCGGCCACGGCACCGCGGCGAGGTCCTGCAGCGCCGCACGCAGTTCCGACGGAATCGCACCGAGCACCAGCACCGCGGCCGGTGCCGACCGTTCGAGTTCCTGCCGCAAGCGCGCCGGCGACGCGCCGAGCAACACTTCCGGATCCCCGCGCAGTGGCACCGCCCAGGCAGCAGCGCCACCGAGCCGGACGCGGGCACGGCTCGCCAGCACTTCGCCGGGGTAGAGGAACGCCGCATCGTCGGCGAGCCGGGCTGCCCGTGCCGCCGCCAGCGCCAGCGTGTCGTCGGCGACCGGCAGCGGAGCCAGCACGACCCGTAGCCAGCGCTCGAGCACAGCCGCCTCGCCTGGTGAGCCGACCGCGAACACCACCGCCGCATCGCCGACGATCCGCAGCGACGCCTTCTGCACCTCGGGCACTGCCGCTGCCGCCGCGACCAGGCGGGCCTCGGCCAGGGCCGGTTGCAGCGGCGCGTCGTCGTACCCACCGGCGAACGCAGCGGCGACCAGCACGGCGTCGCTCGGCACATCGACGAACTGCACCGGCGAGCCGCGCCCGGGATCGGCTGGAGCCTGCGCCGGCCCCGCCGCGGCGAACAGCACCGCGAAGCAGACGGCCGCCCCGAGTCCCTTCACGCCGGCCAAAGCCGCCCTCCCCGCACTTCGAGGACCCGATGGCCGAACGCATGGGCCAACACGAGGTCGTGCGTCACGACCACGAGCCCGAGCCCGCGACTGCGCTGCATCGTCACCAAGGTCTCGATCACGCTGGTCGCAGTGGCCCGGTCCAACGACGCCGTCGGTTCGTCGAGCAGCAGCACGTCCGGCTGCACGGCGAGCGCCCGCAGCAGCGCCGCGCGCTTCCGTTCACCACCCGACATGCCTTCGCGCGTGCGCGGCAACAGCGCGGTCGGCAGTTTCACGGCCACCGCTCCCGCCTCCGGGTCGAAGAACGGCGCCTTCGCCTCGAGCAGCAACTGCCGCAGGGGGCGCTTGGGCGTCAGCGAACCGTGGGCATCCTGGCAGACGAGCTGCACCGCGGCGCGCCGCGCCGGGCGCTGCACCGAGCCGCGATCGGGCCGCAGATGCCCTGCCAGCACCCGCACCAACGTGGTCTTGCCGGCCCCCGACTCGCCCACCAGACACACGATCTCGCCGCGGCGCAGTTCGAAGTCGACGTCGTCGAGCACCACGCGCGCGCCGAACGCGACCCGCACGCCGTTGGCTTGCAGCAGCGGCAGCGCGCCTGGGTCGAACACCGGCCGGGTCGGCCACGGTGGCTCCGACGGTTCGGCGCGCACGAACGCACCGTCCTGCAGCACGTGGACCTCGGCGTCGAGGTCGCGCAGCAGCCGGTGATCGTGGGTCGCGAGCAGCACCGCCGCTCCACCGGCGATCAGCTCCTGCAGGCGCGCCAGCAACTCCGCGTAGCTGCCGCCGTCGAGGCTGGCCGACGGCTCGTCGGCGACCACGAGCCCCGCCCGCCGCAGGAACGCGATCGCCAGCAACACGCGCTGGGCCTGGCCGCCGGAGACCTGGTGCGGCAACCGTTCCGCCAGGGCCGCCGCCTCGGCGACGCCGAGTCGCTCGAGCATCGCCACGACCTCGGCCGGCTTCTGGTAGGTCGCCTGCTCGACCTGCTTGCCGACCGGCAACAGCGGATCGAGCGCCGCATGGGCGTCCTGCTGCAGGAACACCAGGTCGTGGCGCAGCAGGTGCTGGTGCTCGGCCGGCGCGAGCGTGGCGAGGTCGCGGTTCTGCCAGCGAACGTGCCCACCCGCGGTGAAGCCGGGCCGCTCGAGCAGCCCGAACAGCCCCGCCAGCAGCGACGACTTGCCGCACCCTGAAGGGCCGTAGACCGCGGCGACCTTGCCCGGGCCGAGCACCAGCCGCTGCAGCACCACCCGGAAGCCACCGGGTCCAGCCACGCAGAAGTCCTCGATGCTCAGCAGATCCGCCACGGCAGCATCCGACGCCATGGCCCGCGCGACATCAAGGGCCGAGCCGGAACGCCCGGGTCGGCCATGCCGCTATGCTCGTCCGCATGCGCTCCCTCGCCGTCTGGTGGTTGCTCCTCGCCGCGAACCTGCCGCTGCTGGCGCAACGTTCCCTCGCCGAGCTTCAGGACCAGTTCACCCGCGAGGCCCGCGAGCTGGCGGCCCGCCAGCAGGCCGAGCGCGACCCGGCCGCCGACGAACGCCAGGCCAAGGCCCGCGACGATCTGCTGGCCGACCACATTCGGCGGCTGCGCACGTTCGTCGGTGCGACAGCGGCCGGCGACGACCGCTGGAACGGCCGGCTGATGCTCGCCGACCTGATGCTGGCGGCCGGCGACCGCAAGGGTGCCGCGACCCCGCTCCAGGAGATCGATGCCAAGCAAGCCCCAGCACTGCTGCTGGTGACCGCCGCGACCATGGCCCAGCGGCTCAACCTGCTGGACTTGCGCAAGGCCTGGGTCGAAGCCGCCCTGGCCAAGGAGGCACCGCTCACCGACCGGCTGGCGATGGCGCGGTTGCTGATCACCGTGCTGGTCGAGGTGGAGAAGGGCGAAGCGCTGTTCACCGCTGCCCTGGCGCAGGCGAAGGACGACGAGCAGCGCGCGTTCGTGCGCTGGCACCGCGCCGACGCGATGCGCGACCGCGAAGACCTGCCCGAGAACGCCGCGTTCGAGGAACTCGGCAAGCTGGCGGACCAACTGCCGAACACCTACTGGGGCAGTGTCGCCAAGGACCGGCTGCGCGCGACCATGCTGCGGCCGGGCGACGCAGCGATCCCGGTCGCCGCGCGCACGCTCGACGGCGGAACGTTCACGCTGGCGGAGCAGCGCGGCAAGGTCGTGCTGCTGGCCTTCTGGTCGGCCGCCGACCAGGACATGCCTACACTCCTGGGCGTGCTGCGCGCGCTGAAGAAGCAGCACGGCGACCAGGTCGCCATGCTGATGGTCAACCTCGACCGCGACCCCGCGGCGATCCGGGCCGCGGTCCAGGCGCTGGGCCTCGAGTTCCCGGTGGTCGGCGACGGCCTCGGCATCCAGACCGACCTGGCGCTGCGCTGGTTCGTCGAAGGCCCGACCGTGCAGGTGGTCGGTCCCGACGGCAAGGTGCTCGGCTTGGGCCAACATGCCGGCACCAACGACGCCCGCACCGAACTGACCGAACTGGTGCGCGGCGGCCTGGCCCGCTGACGAAGTCAGCGCGGCCGGCCAGGCCGCCACCGGCGCCGCAGCAGGAACACCGCCCACAAGCAACCTTCGGCGAGCACGATCGCGGCAGCCGGTGCCTGCGGCAGTCGATCGGCGCTGGCATCGGCGAGCCCGCCGAGCAGCGCCAGCAGCACCCCGGTCCAGAGCACCAGGGCGGGAGCGAGCGACGACCGCTGGCCGAGCGCCACCCCGAGACGGAACACGCCACCAAGCCCTCCGAGCCAGAGCAGCACCAGCACCACGCTGCGCCACGGCTGCCCGGCCGGCAGCAGGCCTACTCCAGCGGCAGTCGGCAACAGGTTCTCGCTCGGCCCCTCCACGACGACTTGCAGCAGCCACCAAGCGACCAACGGCGTCAGCAGCGCCGTGCCGATCCACGGCAGCAGCCGCCGGTTCGCCGCGATGTAGGGCCAACCCAGGAAGCCACGCCGTCGCACGACGACGACGACGCGAACGGCGAGTTGGGCAGCCGCCAGGATCATCACGATCCCGGGCACCAACAGCAGCAGCCCGAGCGACGGCAGGGTGGCGATGCCGAGGCACGAGCACGGCACGGCGCAGCCGACGATCAGGCACTCGCGCCGCAACAGGCCGCGCCGTGGCCGCCTCACCCCGGCGAGGCCGAGCAGCACGGCGAGGCCGAGCCAGGCGAACAGCACGGCCGGCGTCTCGGCGCGCAACACATGCCCCTCGATCGCTACCGGCGGCAACACTGCGAACCACGCACAGGCGAGCAGCGCCCGCAACCGATCCCCGGCCAGCAGCACCACGGTGTAGAGCACCCCGCCGAGGCCGAACAGCACCAGCACCTGGGCGAAGCGCGCCCGTGCGAGCAGCGCCGGCTCGTCGGCCCACACGACCTCGTGCACCCCGACCACCATGCTGCGCAGGAACGCGTGCGCCACCACGCTGTGCGCCACCACGACCTTCGCCCCGACGGACTCGGCCGACACCAAGGCCTGGCGCACCCGTTCGAGTTCGCCTGGCGCAGCGGGTGCGGCGAGGCGCGCACCCGCCACGAGGGCTGGCAGCAGCACCAGCAGCAACGTCACCGCCGCCGTCGCGAAACCCGTCGACCGACGCGCGCGTGTCGCCGCAGGACCGCCGGCGCCCGAGCGGATCACGACGCGGCGATGCAGTCGATCTCGACCAAGGCCCCCTTCGGCAGCTCCTTCACCGCGACCGTCGCGCGAGCGGGCTTGTGGGCGCCGAAATGCCGGCCGTAGACCTCGTTGACAGCGGCGAAGTCGCCCATGCTGGCGAGGAAGATCGTGGTGCGCACGACGTGGGCCAGGCTCGCCCCGCCAGCGGTGAGCACCGCAGCCAGGTTCTTCAGCACCTGGTCGGCCTGTTCGGCGGCGTTGCTGCCGACCAGCTGCATGGTCTTCGGATCGAGCGGGATCTGGCCCGAGCAGAACAGCAGGTTGCCGGCACGGATCGCCTGGCTGTAGGGACCGATGGCGGCGGGAGCCGAGGGAGAGGAGACGACGTCGAGCTTCATGCGGAAGGGTTGGGACGCAGGCGTTCACGCAGCCGGCGTTCGACCGGCGGCGGCAAGAAGCTACCGACGTCGCCCCCGTTCCGCACCACCTCGCGGATCAACGACGACGAAACGTAGCTGAACTGCACGCTCGGCATCACGAACACCGTCTCGATGCCCGGCGCCAGGTGGCGGTTGGTCAGCGCCATCTGGTACTCGTACTCGAAGTCCGACACGGTGCGCACACCGCGCAGGATCGCACCGATGCCCTGGGCCCGGCAGAAGTCGACCACCAGCCCGCGGAACGTCGTCACCGACACCCGAGGATCGGCCGGCAGCACTTCGCGCAGCATCGCCACCCGCTCCTCGGCCGTGAACGTGGTGTTCTTGCTGCTGTTGATCGCGACCGCGACGGTCAGCCGGTCGAACAGGGGCAGGGCGCGCTCGACCAGGTCGAGGTGGCCGCGTGTCACCGGATCGAAACTGCCGGGGTAGAGGGCAGAAACCATGCAACCGACTGTAACCGTTGGCCCGTACCGAGCACGGAGCGGTCGATGGTTCCCAATCCGATCCCTCCCCTGCTCTGGGGTGCCCTGTGGGCGCTGCCGACCGCCGCGCTCGCGGCCGCAGCGCTGCCGTTCGCGGCCGCCCTGGCCCTGGCCGGCACCTTCGCGGCACTCCGTTCCCGTCACCCGGCGGCGCGCGCCGGACTGCTCGCCCTGCCAGCCCTGCTGGCCGCCGCGACCCCACCGAGCCTGCCGCCGCCAGACCTGCCGACCGGCCCCGTGCAGGTGCGCGGGCCCGTGCTCGACGTGGTGCGCACGCCGGCTCTCGGCCTGCTGACGCTGCGCCTCGGCGACAGCCGCCGCTCGGTGCGTGTCGCCTGCGACGGCGACTTCGAAGTGCTGCCCGGCGATCACGTGCGCCTGCTGGCGCGCGTCGGCGAGGCCCCGGCCCCCGACAGTCCACCCTCGATCCATGCCCGCGCCCGCAGCGTCTCGGTGGCGCCCGGCCCCACCACGCCGGCCCGCCTCGCCGCCGCGGCCCGCCGGGCGTGCGAACGCAGCCTGCTCGCCCATCTGCCGCCCGACATCGCACCGATGGTCGCGACGTTGGTGCTCGGCCGTGGCACCCGCCCGCCCGGCGACCTGTTGCAGGCCCATCAGGCCACCGGCCTCAGCCACCTGCTGGCGGTCAGCGGCGCGCACGCGGCGATGCTGGCGGCGATCGTCGGCCTGACCGGCCGCACCCAACAGCGGCGGCTCGGCACCCACCCGCGCCGCACCACGGGCTTGCTGCTGCTGCTCGCCGTCTACGCGGCGATGACCGGCAACGAACCGCCGGTGCTGCGCGCGCTGGTCAGCTGCCTCTTGGTCGCGCTCGGCGCGTGGCTCGGCCGTCCGTGCGGCATCGCCACCAGCCTGCTGGCGCCAGCCCTGTTCACCTGCCTCGTACGCCCCGACGCGCTGCTCGGCCCGAGCTTCCTGCTCAGCTACGCCGCGGTCGCGGGCCTGGCCCTGGTGGCGCCCGGCACCGGCGAACGCGGTGCTGGGCGCTGGCTGTGGCGCGCCCTGGTCAGCTCGGCATGGGCGACCCTGACCACCGCACCGCTGACCCTGTTCTTCTTCGGCCAACTGGCCCCTTGGACGGTGCTGCTGACGCCGCTGCTGGCGCCGCTGGTCGGGGCCTTGCTGCTCGGCGGGCTGGCACTGGCGCTGCTGGCCCAGCTCGCCCCATGGCTCGCCCCGCTGCTCGCGTGGCCGCTCGGCCACGTGGCGCAGGGCTATGCCGCGTTCGTGCAGGCGGCGGACCGGCTGCCGGCAACGCCGGTGCACGCGCTGCTGGCGCCCGCCCCGGTGGTCCTCGCGTTCGCGGGGCTGCTCGCCGGGAGCCTCGTGCTGTTGCGACCGACCCGTCGGAACGTGGCGCTCGGCTGCGGCCTGCTGATCCTGCCGCACTTCCTGCCGTGGTCGCCGGCCGGGCCGCCGGGCTGCCGGCTGCTGGCGATCGGCCACGGCCAGGCGTGCGTGCTGCAAGCTGCCGACGGGCACCTGACGGCGGTCGACTGCGGCAGCCTGCACCTGCCGTTCGCAGCCCCCGAACGCCTCGTGCGGGCGCTACCGCGCCGCCGCCTCGACCTGCTGGTGGTGACCCACGCCGACCACGACCATCACAACGGCATCGCCGTGCTGCTGCAGAAGGTGCCGATCGCGGCCGCCGTGGTGCCACAGGCCCTGGCCGACAGCGAGCTCGTCCGGCAGCTGCAGGCGGCCGGCACGGCGGTGCAGGTGCTGCAGCCCGGAACGCGATGCGAGCCAGCGGCCCATCTGCGGGTCCAGGCCCCACCACTGCCGGCCGCAGCCGGCGACAACGACCAGAGCCTGTGGGTCAGCGCAACGCTCGGCCCGCTGCGCGTGCTGCTGACCGGCGACGCGCAGGAACTGGGCACCGCAGCGGCCCTCGCCGCCGGCATCGCCTTGCCGCACGACGTGCTGGTGCTCCCACACCACGGCCGCGCCAACGCCAACGGGGGGCGCCTGCTCGAACGCGTGGCGCCACGCGTCTGCCTCGCCTCGGCAGCGCGGGCCGACGGCGACACCGCGCTCGGCCGGATCGCCCGACGCTTCGGCGCCGAGCTGTTCGTCACCGGCCGCGACGGCGACCTGTGGATCGACGCGACGCGGGGCACGGTGCAGCCGAGCGTCGCGGCGCGCCCGATGCCACCCCGTTGAGCAGCACCGCCGCAGCCCGCGGGATCACTTCGGCGCGTCGACCCGCTTCGTCGCGTCGCCCGGGGCCTCGGGCACTTCCGGCGGCAGCGGTCGCGGCACAGCCGGCGCCAGCTTCACGAGGCGCCCGGTCGCGTTCCACTCCAGCACGTAGAGCGAACCGTCCGCCGCGGCAGCGATGCCGTGCGGCGCGTGGAACACCCCGTCCCGCCAACGCTCGCGACCGACGTCGCGCGTGGCGCGCAGCG
The DNA here is from genome assembly GCA_016793305.1 of Planctomycetota bacterium. Next base: position 14,604 of record JAEUHU010000163.1, on the reverse strand, counting down.
TCTCGTCGGGTTGCTCGCCGAGGCGGCACACCACCTTGCCTTCGCGATCCAGGATCGTCACGCGACCGGTCAGCTCGGCGACCGCGAGCCCGCCGTCGAACAGCGGGGCCACGTTGCACGGCCGGGAGAGCACCTTGTCGAGCGAACGCACGTGGTCGCCGTGCAGCGAGAACCACTGCAGCCGATGGTTCTCGCGGTCGCAGACCAGCAGCAACGGCTCCTTGCCGCGCGTGTCGAGCCACAGGCCGTGCGGCGTCTGCAGCTTGCCGGCGGCACTGCCGGGCCCGCCGAACGACGTCGTGTACTTGCGGTCGCGGTCGAACACGTGCACCCACGAACGGCCGTAGCCGTCGGCGACGAAGATCCGGCCGTCGGGCGCCACCGCGACCGCGGTCGGCAGGTACTGCGTCTCGTTGTCGTAGACACCGCTCGCCTGCGGCCAGCCGATCGTCGCCACCACCTTGCCGTCGAGCGTGCACTTCACGACCTCGTGCCGCCGCGTGTGCGCGAGGTAGAGGAACTCGACGCCGTCCTCGACGACGAGGCACATGCCGTGAGCACCGCCGTGGAACTCCTTGCCCCAGCTGCCGACGATCCGACCGTCCGGTGCGAAGCCGACCACCGCGTGCTCGGTATCGGTGTTCGCGTAGATCGTGCCGTCGCGCGCCATCACCACGCCACCGTGCGTGCTGCCGAGTTCCTTGCCCTCGCCGAGCCGGCCGAAGTCGGGCACCCAGCGGTACTGGTGCACACCGGAGCCGAGCAGCAGCGGATCCTGTGGCGTAGGCACCGCGGGCACCACGGCGGGTGCCGGTTCCTGCGGCGCTGCGGCCAGCGCCAGCCCGGCCAACCACCACGACGAAGAGACGAACGCGAAGGCGAAGGAGCGCATGGGCGACGGGGGTCCTTGTAGCACGGCGACCCGTGCGGATCGATCCAGCGCCCGACCGTGTCCCGTCCGGTGCGGCATCGCCACCACCACCGCCGGCTCAGTGGCTGTGGCCGTGCTGCGGGTCGCGCAGGTGCTGCAGAGTGTGCCGCGCCGCCGCTTCGAACGTGCTGCCGGTGCCCTCGTTCGCGAGCACCTCGAGCAGCGGCACGGCGCGCTGGTCCTGCTGGTCCTCGTGCAGCGCCTTGCCGAGGAACAGCACCGCGCGCTGCCGCTCGTCGCCGAGATCGCCGGCGGCGAGTGCTTGCTCCAGCACCGCGACCGCCTCGTGGTGCCGCCGTTCCTTGAACAGCAGGTAGCCCTCGCTGACCAGCGCCGGGCCGGTGCGTGGGCCGTGCACCAGCCAGCGCCGCGCCGCCGCCAGGTTGCCGTCGAGCGCGTAGAGCCGCGCCAGCCGATGCCGCGCGTCGGCGACCCCGGCGGTCGCGGCGTCGAGCAGCAGCGGCTCGGCGAGGCGCGTGCTGCCGAGCTGCAGGTAGAGGCAGCCGAGCCGATGCTGGGCGCGCGGGTCTGCGCCCTCGGCGGCGACCGCGGCACGCGCCGCCGCCAACGCCGCTCGCGAAGCCGCGCACGAGCGCAGCCACGCCGCGAGTTCGTCCGGGTCCTGCGGCCCCGGTCGCGCCGCATGGCACTGCCCGTCGGTGCCGAGCACCACGGTGCCCATGCCTTCGCCGAAGCCGACCCAGGTCTGGTAGAGGTTCTTGCGCTGCACACCGTCGGCGATCGCGGCAGCGAACCCGCCGTCGGCGAGCGCCGCCTGCACGACCGGATCGTCGAGCTGCCGCTGCATGCGCTCGCTGAGTTCGCGCCCCGGCAGCGCGAAGAACAGCACCAGTTCCTGGCCACCCGCCCGGGCGTCGGCGATCGCCGCGACCGTGTCCGGCCGCCAGGCGACCGTCGTCCGGCACCCGGCGAGCGCCGCCGCGCAGGCCAGCACGACGAAGCCGTTGCGGCCGAGCCGGCTCACTTGCCGCCCTGCGGCTTGCACCAGCGATCGAGCCAAGCGAAGAACTCGCGCTGCCACAGGACCCCGTTCTGCGCCTGCAGCACCCAGTGCCCTTCGTTCGGGAACATCAGCAGGCGACTCGGCACGCCCTGCAACTGGGCGGCGGTGAACGCCTGCAGGCCCTGGTCGTACGGAACCCGGAAGTCCTGTTCGCCGTGGATCACCAGCAGCGGCGTCTTCCAGTTCTGCACGTAGCGGTGCGGCGAGAAGCGGCGGTAGCGGTCGGCGGCCTCGGGCGAGCTCCAGTACGGGCCGCCGAGGTCCCAGTCGACGAAGAACAGTTCTTCGGTGGCGAGGTACATGCTCTCGAGGTTGAACACGCCGCAGTGCGCGATCATCGCCGCGAAGCGATCCCCCGCGTTGCCCATCAGCCAGTAGACGGTGAAGCCGCCGAACGACGCGCCGACCGCCGCACTGCGCGCCTTGTCGACGTACGGCCGCGCCTGCATCGCATCGCAGACGGCGAGCAGGTCCTGCATCGCCTGGCCGCCCCAGTCCTTCGAGATCTGGTCGTTCCACGCCTGGCCGAAGCCCGGCAGGCCGCGCCGGTTCACGGCGGCGACCACGTAGCCCTTGCTGGCCATCAGGTGGAAATTCCAGCGGAACGAGAAGCCCTGGCCGACCATCGACTGCGGCCCGCCCTGGCAATACAGCACGAACGGGTAGCGCTGCTTCGGGTCGAAGCCGGGCGGCTTGACGATCCACGCGTGCACCTTCTTGCCGTCGGTCGTGTCGAACCACTCGCCGTCGATCTGCGGCAGCGACAGGTCGGCGAACGCCGGCCCGTTGTGGTCGGTGCGCGCGGTGACGGCGCCGCTCTCGACATCGATCTGCACGACCTCGGCAGGGCGTTCCATCGACGTGCGCAGCGCGTAGAGCGTGCGGCCGTCGGGTGCCACCTGCAGGCCGCTCAGCGCGTGGCGCCCGCTGGTCACGGGCTTGGCTTCGCGCTCGGTCAGCGTCGCGGTGTAGACCTGGGTCGTGCCCTCGACTTCGCAGGTGAAGAACAGCCGCTGGCTGTCCTTGGTCCAGCGCACCTCGTGGGCGCTGGCGTCGAGGTTCGGCAGCAGCTCGACGTTGCGGTTCTTCTGGCGGTCGTGCAGGAACAGCCGCAGCCGGTCCGCTTCGAAGCCCGCCCGCTCCATGCTGCCGAACGCGATCCAGCGGCCGTCCGGCGAGTAGACCGGATCCTGGTCGTAGCCCGGCATGCCGGCCGTCAGGTTCTTCGCCTCGCCGCCGCCGACCGGCACCACCCACAGGCTGCTGTCGGTGCTCTGCTCGGGGTTGCCCACGCGCCGCGCGGTGTAGCACAGCTCCTTGCCGTCCGGCGACCACGCGATCTGCTCGCCGCCGCCGAACGGCGGCAGCGGCGTGTGCACGCGCTCGCCCGGCATCAGGTCGCGCGCCGCCCCACCACCGACCCACGGCTGCACGAACAGGTGGCTGTAGCTGCCGTCGAGCCAGTGGTCCCAATGGCGCACCATCAAGTCGTCGTAGGCGCGTGCATTCGCCTTCGGCAGGTCGGGATGGGCCGCGGTCACCGGCGCGTCGATCGCCACGTCGCGGGTGAACGCGAAGTGCTCGCCGGTCGGCGACCAGGACACGTTCGCGAGCCCACCTTCGATCGGCACCGTGACCACCGGCCCGTCGCCGAGCGGCTGCGAGACGAGCCCGGTCTTGGTGACGAACACGTAGCCGCCGCCGTGTGGCAACCAGACCGGCGAATGACCCTCGCCGACCGCCTTGGGTTTGGCCCCGGGGGCGGTCGGCAGCAGCCAGACCACCGCGGTGCTGCGGTTCTGGCCGAGGTCGGGCGTGCGCACCGTGTAGAGCAGGTGGCTGCCGTCGGGGCTCAACGCCAGTTCGCCGACGCGCAGCAGGCCGGCCAGGCTCTCGGAGGTCAGCAGCTGTTGGCCGGGCAACAGGCCCAGCAGCCCGGTCGCCACCAGCAACGCAGCGGAACGGCAGAGTAGGTGCATGTTCCGATCATGCTCCGCGGCCCTTGGCGATGCCACCGGCCGTTCCCGGCGGGAAGGACGGGGGCAGGTTCGTCGTCGAAGGCGCTCGTTCGCCGGCTGCCGGCGCTAGACTTCGAGACCTCAGCCCATGAACTCCGCGACCCCATCCCCCCGTCGTTCTCGCTCCGCTGGCTTCACCCTGATCGAGGTCATGGTCGTGATCCTGATCCTCGGCCTGCTGGTCACGGTCGTGGCTCCGAACCTCGAGTTCATCTGGAGCGACTCCCAGAAGAGCAAGGCCGAGTTCGACGTGAAGGCCATCCACGAAGGCGCACGCTACTTCCAGATGAAGAAGGGCAAGCTGCCGGAGAGCCTGACGGAACTGACCGAGAAGGACGAGAAGGGTGACTCCTACATCCAGGAACTGCCGCGAGATCCTTGGAACAACGAGTACCGGCTGGTGGTCGAGACCCAACGCAAGTGGAAGATCGTCAGCTACGGCCCCGACGGTTCCGAAGGCGGCGGCGACGACATCTCGAGCGTCAAGGAGGAGAACTGATCGGGATGGTCGGACGAGGCTCTCGCCAATGGGTCAGCCCCCGTGTCCTCGCAAAGGTCATGGGCATGGCGACCGTTGGGACGGCGAGCCTGGTGGTGTGGACCCGATTGCCCGATTCCGGCTCCTTCGTATGCGAAGGGGATGAGTTTCTCCAGATCCGCAAGGCGAAGTTCGACGTGAAGCAGCTCCACGAGTTGGTGAGCACCCATCAGAAGCGAACCGGGAAGCTGCCATCGAACCTCTTGGAGCTCACCGAGCAGAATGGCCACCGCGAGCCGCTGCTCGGCAACTTGCCACCGGACCCTTGGAACAACGACTACAAGCTGGTGATCGGGACTTCGTCCCAGTGGAGGGTCGTCAGCTGGGGCCAGGACGGCTCGGAAGGCGGCGACGATGACATCTCGAGCGTAAGAGAGGTCCGATGACCGGAATGACCGGCAACGGCGTACACGAACGGGCCCGCAACTCGACCGGCTTCACCCTGATCGAGGTGCTGGTCGTCGTCGCCCTCGCCGGCATGCTGATGGCCGTCGTCGTACCGAATCTCGGCATGCTGGTGCCGCAGGCGCGACTGCGCGGCTCCGGGGTGACGATCCAACGGTCCCTCGACATGCTGCGCAGTGAATCGCGGATCCAGGGCAAGCGCATCGCGATCGAGTTCGACCTCGACAAGAACCGATGGCGTGCCGTGTATCCACCGGAGCAGCAACTGACCCGCGACCAGGACATCGGCACGCTCGAAGAGACGTTCGACAACTGGCAAGACCTCGAAGACGACGTGGTCTACGCCGGCATCGAGACCGGCAACAATCTCGTGACCAAGGGGGTCTACCGGCTGGTGTTCGACGAGTTCGGGTTCACAGCCGACCAGGTCATCAATCTGCGGTTGAAAAGCGACCCGGAGGAGACCTGGTCGATGACCGTGCTCGGCCTCAGTGGCCGCGTCACCATCGTCGAGTCGGAGCGAGGGGAAACACCTCGCCTCGAGCGCGTCGGCGAAGGAGCGTTCTGATGCCGTCGCCTCGACGAGCCGAGCGCGGCTTCACGCTGCTCGAAGCACTGATCGCCATGATGATCACGTCGCTGATCGTGCTCAGCTACCTCGGCATCCGCACCAATGCTCTGGTCGACGCCACCCAGGCCCGCAACTGGCGCCTCGCCCGCGAGATTGCCGAAGAGAAGATGTCGGAGCTGCAGGCCGGGGCGCGCGACAGCATGCCGGAGAACGGCCTGCGGATCCCGCTCGAGAAGTACGAGGGCTTCGAGTACGAGATCGTGATCGGCGAGACCAACGTCGCCGACGTGGAAGGCGAGCTGGCCAGCAACGCCGCCGGCGAAGACACCGAAGCCCGCGACCGAGCCGACTGGCAACGGCGGCGCGAGGACTACCGCAAGGCCAGTTCCCGCGGTCTCTCGGCGATCGAATACTCCGACCAGCGCAGCGAGGACGTCAACCTGCGCCTCGCCGAGAAGGTGCCGAGCGACACCGACTTCGAAGAAGTCGCGGTGATCGTCTACTTCCCGAAGCTGGGCGCCGACCAGGAAGGCGAGAAGGAAGCGCTGATGATCAAGGCCCGCTTGTCGACGCTGGCGATCAGCAGCCGCACCCCTCAGGAAGCCCAGCTGGAGGCCGCTGCGCGCGGCCAGAGCAGCGCCGCTGCCGGCAGTGGTGACCCTGCCGGCAGCGGCGGATCGACCCCGTCCGGCGGCGGATCGTCCACACCCGGAGGAGCATCCCGATGACCGACGCACGACGTTCCGCGGCTCGCGGCTTCACGCTGATCGAGGTACTGCTCGCCGCGGCGATCAGTGCCGTCGTGATGCTGACGGTCGCCACCACGTTCCACGCGATGCTGAACGCACGCGACGTGGTCGACGACCTCGCCGAGTCGACCGAAGCCGGGCCGCGGATCATGAACCTGATCGAGCGCGACCTGCTCGGCATCTGGACGTTCAACGTCCACGACAACGCGATCTTCCGCGGCCGCAACCTCGACATCGCCGGCAAGGAAGCCGACCGCCTCGACTTCCTGTGCACGACCGACGCGGTCGGCACCGTGCTCGACGGCAACAACGTGCCGCGCAAGCCGACCCTGTGCGAGGTCGGCTACTGGCTGAAGCCGAACCCACGCTTCCGCGACCTGCTCGAGCTGTGGCGCCGCGAGGATCCGATGGTCGACGACGACCTGGTGACGCAGGGCACGTTCCAGCTGGTGCACGACCGCATCAAGCACTTCAAGGTCACCTACTACCGGACCCTCGGCAAGAGCGCGGAAGAGCTGCTCGAGTGGGACAGCAAGCTCGAGGACGCGCTGCCCAAGCGCATCAAGATCTCGTTCTCGATCGAGCGCCGCCGCAGCAGCCGCAACGTCGTCAGCGACATCGAGGTCGCCGACCTCGAAGGGGCGCTGCGCACCTACGAGCGGCACATCGTGTTCGACGCGCGCCTCGACGGCATCCTCGCCGCCAACAGCGCGCGCATGCCGGTGTTCCCGATCGAACCGGTCGAGGAAGGTGGCGGCCCGACGGGACCGGCTGGGAGTGGCGGTGCGGCTGGCCCCGCGGGCCCGGCCGGACCAGGAGGCTCCCGCGGGGGCACTGGCAACTTCACCAGCGCGACCACGACGCGCGTGATCGGCGGCAAGCCCGGCGGCGAAGGCGGCGGCGGCGATCCCGGCCGCGGTGGCGGCTCGGGGCGCGGTGGCCAGGGTGGGGCCCGCGGCCCAGGCATCGGCAGCACCGGCGGCAGCCAGGTACCGATCCAACTGCCGCCAGGCTTCAACCCGGCCGACATCTTCCGCGGCATCAGCGGCGGAAGTGGCGGCGGCGGCGCGGGCGGGATCTTCGGCGGCCGCTAGACCGCGATTCGGGGCCTGGTGTCCAGGGCCTAGTAGACCGGCTTGCCGAGCACCGACCGTCCACCAAGGTAGGGCTGCAGCACCTTCGGCACCCGCACGGAGCCATCCGCCTGTTGGTGGTTCTCCAGCAGCGGGATCAGGATGCGCGGGCTCGCCACCACCGTGTTGTTCAGCGTGTGGCAGACGATCGCCTTGCCGCCGTCCTTCGGCCGGTAGCGCAGCTCGAGCCGGCGCGCCTGGTAGTCGTAGAAGCGAGATGCCGAGTGGGTCTCGCCGTAGCCGTTGCGCGACGGCATCCACGTCTCGATGTCGTACTTGAACGCCTGCGGCACGCCGAGGTCGCCGCCGCACACCGCGACGATCCGGTACGGCAGCTCGAACGCCTGCAGCATGTCCTCGGCGTTCGCGACGATCGCCTGGTGGTGCTCGATCGAGCGCTTCTGGTCGGCGACGTCGACGATCACCTGTTCGACCTTCTGGAACTGGTGCACGCGGTAGAGCCCGCGCGTGTCCTTGCCGTAGGTGCCGGCCTCGCGGCGGAAGCACACCGAGCGTGCCACGTACTTCTTCGGCAGCTCGGCTTCCGGCAGGATCTCGCCGGCGTGCAGCGACGTCACCGGCACTTCGCTGGTGCCGATCAGGTTCAGTTCGTCCTTCTCGGCGCGGTAGGTCTGCTCCTCGCCGCCCGGGAAGAAGCCGGTGCCGAACATCGCCGCGTCGCGGACCAGCACCGGCGGGTCGACCGCGGTGAAGCCGCGCCCGACCAGCAGGTCGATCGCGTAGCGCAGCACCGCGTCGTGCAGCAGCGCGAGGTCGCCGAACAGGAAGTAGTTGCGCGAGCCGGCCATCTTCGAGGCGCGCTCGAAGTCGAGCCACCCCTGCTTCTCGGCGAGCTCGTAGTGCGGGCGCGGCGCGAACTCGAACTGGCGCACGGTGCCCCAGCGCTTGGTCTCGACGTTCTCGCTGTCGTCCCTGCCCTCGGGCACGTCGCTGTCGGGCAGGTTCGGGATCAGGCTGAGCTGCCGCTCGAGCTCGCTGCGCAGCTGCTTCTCGCGCTCCTCGAGTCCGCCCATCTCGGCCTTGCGCTCCTTCTGCCTGGCCAGGAACGCCTCGCGATCGGCCGGCGCCATCTTGCCGATCTCCTTGCTGCCGCTCTTCAGCTCGCTGCGCAACCCGTCGAGGGTCGGCAGCAGCGCCCGCAATTCGGCGTCCAGCTTCAGCGCCGCGTCGACCGCGGCGGCACGGTCGGGCATCCGCTTCTTGATCGCCCCCGCGCGTACCGCGTCGGGGTTCTCGCGCAACACTTTGAGGTCCAGCATGCGCGCGGCAGTCTAGGAGTGCCGACGGCGGGATTCACGCGGGCCGTTGGTCCCCCGTGGCCCCCCGGTGCCCGGCCGCCCCTCACTTCCACAGCGAGTGCAGCGCGCCGAACCAGGCGTGCTTCTTGACCACCAGCTGCACCTTCATGCCCGCCGCCGGCAGGTCGACCTGCAGCGCCTGCGGCCCGGACTTGTAGCCCTCGGGCATCGGGAAGCACGCCGTCCACAGCAGCAGGTTGTTGTGCGCAGCCGAGGCCTTGTTGACGAGCTCCGGATCGGTGAACGGCACGAACTTGCCGACCGACTTGGCGCCCTTGCCGTCGGCATCCTTGCTCGCCAGCACCTCGCACGCGAGGTTGAGTCCGTGCCACTGCGTCAGCACGCAGCCGGCCGCGTCCTTCAGCACGATCGACAGCGCGTCGATCGTGGTCGGGTCGTCACCCTCGCGCGTGAACGACAAGGTGAACGGCGCGCCGAGCTTCAGCTCCTTGGTCTTGCCGGCCTCGACGGTGAACGCTTCGCTCTCGCCGCCGAACAGCGTCGCCATCTGCACGCGCGGCGCCTTGCCGACCACGATGCGCCCGAGCAGGATCGAGTACTGCCCCGCCGGGACCTCGACCTCCTTGCCCCCGGCGACGTCGAAGAAGGCGGCCTGGAAGTCGCCGCTGCCGCGGATCACCAGCTGGCTCGGCGCCGACGGCTTCGGGCCGTTCCACACCAGCTTGACCTTGCCGGTCTTGAAGTAGTCGGGGTTCAGCGGCCGCACGCCGACGCTGTCGAGGTTGGCCCGCATGTGGTGCCAGCCGGTGCTGAGCTTGACGAACTCCGAGTAGGGCACGCGCGGCCCCTTGCCGACCCGCATCGAGTCGATCATCGGCACCGGCTTCGGATCCTTGGCGTCGCCGAGCAGGCCGGCCTTCCAGGGCACGGCGAACGGGTCGGTGTCGGCCGGCGTGCCGTCGACGTCGTCGTCGTAGAGCACGATCGGGTCGGCGCCGATGGTGGTCTTCCAGCTCGCGGCGCTGCGGTAGTAGATGTTCGCGACCTCGGGCGAAACCGTCAGGTTGCACTGGGCTTCGTTGACCAGTTCCCGATCCGCGCCGATCCAGAACGCCATCGCGTACGGCTGCTTCTTGTCAGCGTCGAGGTGGAACGTGGCGATCTTGGCCTTCGGGCTGACCTCGACCTCGACCACGTCGCCGATCTTGTCGCCCTGCAGCGAGACGCCGAACTTGGTGGCACCGGTGCGCGCCAGGAACAGGGGGCTGCGGCGGAACCAGTCGAACTTCTGCAGCGTGCCTTCCTTGGTCAGCGAGATCATCCACCAGAACGCCGGCACCGGCCCGTTGCGCGGCCCGTAGTCCGTTTCGTCGAGGTTCGCCAGCGCCTCGAACTTCAGCGCCTGCTTCACCTCGGGCACACCGGCCTTGACCATCGCATCGATGCCCTTCGCGTCGGCCGCGTAGCCTTCGCCCTTGCGCTTCTCGGCCTGCTTGCTGGTCTCCTCGATCCTGGTGCGCTCGGACTTCGCGAAGTCGGCGTTGCGCAGGTAGTGGGTGTCGAGCACGAAGCCCCATTCCTTGCGCGCGCGCAGGAACTCGTCGACCGCTGCCAGCACCTCGCGCCGGTCCTCCAGCGTGCGCTCCGGCATGCTGCCGAGCACCACGGCGCTCAGGTTCCACATCTCGGCGACCTGCAAGGAGTGGCCGATGCGCGCGGCGTTGCCGGCGAGCTGCCGGAACTGCCCGGCGAGCTGGGCGATGCCTTCGCGCGTCGGCTTCGCCTTCATCGCGTCGTAGTCCCCCCAGAGCTTCACGGAATCGGAGCGGCACTTCTGGATCGCCTGGCGCGTCTGGTTGTCGGCGGCGCTGACCCAGCGGTCCAGCCGCTCCACGGTCTCCCCGCCTTCGAACACGCGCTTCCACGCGGCCGCGAGGGCCACCGCCTTCTCCCCTGCCGCTGCGTCGCCGGCGAACTTCAGCACGGCGATCTCCTCGTAGTAGGTGAGCGCCATCAGGGCGTCGTTCTTCACGGCCTTGTCCATCGTGAAGTCGTCCTTGGCGTCGAAGCCCTTCAGGAACGCGGCCCGGAACTGGTCGACCGACTGCGCGTGCAGCGACGGCAGCAGCGAGCAGACCACGGCGAGGACGAGACACAGCGAGCGGAGCTTCGGCATCGACACCTCAGGGGTGCCACCGATGCTACCGCCGCTGCACGGGCCGCGGAACGCCGCCGCCAGTGCGTCAGCGGCCCTTCTGCTGGCTGATCTGCTCGAGGAAGCGCCGTTCGGCAGTGGTCAGCGAGCCGAGCCCGTGCTCCTTCACCTTGGCGAGGATCGTGTCGAGCTGCAGGTCCTGCTGCTCCGCCGCCTGCTGCCGGCGACGAGCCCGCGCCGAGCGCAGGCGACCCAACAGGCCGGCCACGAAGCCCGGTCGTTCCCGGCCACCGAAGTCGGCGTAGTCGACGAACCAGCCGAAGCGGAACGCGAGCCAGCCGAGCAGGGCACCGCCGAGGTGGGCGCTGTGGGCGACGCCACCGGCACGGATGCCAGCACCCAGTTCGAGCAGCTGCCAGTAGGCGCCGAAGGCGACGAACAACGCCGCCAGCACCCAGAGCGGCATCTGCACGATGAAGAAGACGATCGTCGCGTGCGGCTGCACACAGGCCGCGTAGACCAACAGCGCGTAGCAGGCCCCGCTGGCGCCGACCAACGGGTGCGCCAGATACCCACCGAGCGAACCGGCGAGCACGAACCCCAGCGCCCCGACGGCACCGCCCCACAGGTAGAGGCGATAGATGCCGAGCCGCCCGAGCCGCGCTTCGCCGATCGGGCCGAACACCCACAGCGAGATCATGTTCCCGACCAGGTGCATCGGGTCGATCGAGTGCGTGAACTGGTAGGTGACGACACGCAACAGCCCGAGGCCGTAGCCGTCCAGGAGCCCTGGCCAGGAGAACGCGGTCCAGGTGCCGAGTCCGCCTGCGAGCGCGTCGATCCAGCGGCCGAGGATGAGCGACACCAGGTTGGCGACGAACACCGCGACGTTGATCAGGAACAACGTCTTGGTGGCGGGCGGCAGCGGCAGGTAGAAGCGTCGGCCGGCGTAGCTCATGTCGGTATGGGCCGATCATCGCCCATCGCTACCTTTCGGCGAAACCCCACTTGGAGACTCGATCGGTGCCAGCCCAACTCCTCGACGGCAAGCAGATCGCCCAGCGCATGCGCAGCCGGTTGCGCGAGGTCCGCGACGCGCTCGGCAGCCAGCCGGTCCGACTGGTCTCGGTCGAGGTCGGCCAGAATCCGGCCGCCGCGGTCTACGTGCGCAACCAGCTGCGCGCCGCCACCGAGGTCGGCATCGACATGGAGGTGCAGAACCTCCCGCTCGGCACGACCGAGGCCCAGCTGGTCGCCGCGATCGGCGCGCTGAACCAACGCCCCGAGGTGGCCGGCATCCTGGTGCAGCGCCCGTTGCCGCCGGGCATCGACCCGCGCGTCGTGCAGTCGGCGATCGACCCGCACAAGGACGTCGAGGGCATGCACCCGGCGAACATGGGCTCGATCCTCTACCGCGAACCGTTGCTGCCGCCGTGCACCGCGGCCGCGGCCCAGCACCTGATCCTGCAGACGGGCATCGACCTGCGCGGCACCGAGACGGTCGTGGTCGGGCACAGCGAGATCGTCGGCAAGCCGATCGCCGTGCTGCTGCTGCACCATTTGTCGACGGTGACGGTGTGCCACATCGGCACACGCAAGCTGGTCGACCACACCCGCCGCGCCGACATCCTGGTGGTCGCGGTCGGCAAGGCCGGCCTCGTGCACGGCGACATGGTGAAGCCTGGGGCCTGCGTGATCGACGTCGGCATCAACCAGGCCCCGAACGGACGCATCGTCGGCGACGTCGAGTTCGAGTCGACCGTCGCGGTCGCCGGCCACCTGACGCCGGTGCCGGGCGGCGTCGGCCCGGTGACGGTGTCGATGCTGATGCGCAACGTGCTGCGCGCGGCCGGGGCCGTGGTCTGAGCCCCGGGCGCCGCGGGTCGGGGTGCCGGCGACCGCACGTTCCGAACGTCCCAGACCCGCTCTGGGTGAGTTGCCGGCTGCTGTCAGAGCCGGCCGTAGCCCTTGGCCCACTCTGCGTCGCTCTCGGATCGAAGCTGCGGGGCAATCCGCAGGTCGACGGCGCCGATGCACAGGAACCCGAGCAGGATCGCGTAGCTGATCCACACGCTGTTGTGCAGCGCACTCGAGAAGCCGTAGGCGTGCAGGCCGACGCCCAGCAGGTTCGTGTGGAACCACGAGAACACGACGATCATCCCGCTGAAGATCGACCACAGCACGAAGCCCGCGTCGCGAACCATGCCGGTCATGCGGGCGTGCAACAGCGCGATCTGCGACAGGCATATGAGCAGCGCCCCGTTCTCCTTCGGATCCCAGCCCCAGAAGCGGCCCCACGAGTCGTTCGCCCAGACGCCGCCGAGGATCGTGCCGACGACGCCGGTCGCCAGGCTGAAGCAGGTGACGCCATAGGTGACCTTGGCGAGCACCTTCAGCGTCGATTGCTGCGGGTCCTTGTCCAGGCGCAGCGCGCGCACCGCCACCCATGCCATGCCGGCGACCGCGGCGGCGACCCCAGCGCCGTAGCCGATGTTCATGGTCGGCACGTGGATCGCGAGCCAGAAGTTGCTGAGCAGCACGGCCTGCAGGGGCTTCATGGTGTCCTGGGCGTCCGCGACCTCGAACAGGCGGGCGAACAGGATCAGCAGGGCGCCGAGGAACGGGGCCAGCGCCAGCAGGATGCGGCGCGGCAGGATCAGTTCGCCGACGATCAACACCACGGCGGCGACGCCGCCGATGAACAGGAAGGTGTCGTAGAGGCGAGTGATCGGCGGATGGCCGGTGACGAGACAACGCAGCCACACGTCGAGGGTCAGCAGCGCGATCCCGAGCACGGTGGCGCAGACGCTCGCCCACCACAGCAGCTTGTTGCGCGGGGCAGCCCAGCAGACGCAGGCCAGCACGAACGCCAGCACGAACGTCATCATCGCGTGGAAGTGCCAGTTGGCCGCGAAGTAGTAGGCCTCGGTCTCCACGGTGTCGGTGCCGGCTCGCCCACGCGCCGCCGTCGCGATCCCGCGCTTGTAGTCGAGCCAATGCCGCTGCCGGTCGGCGATCTTCTCGGCCTGCAGGGCCGACTCGAGGTGGCCGAGCAGGTCGAGGTAGGCGGGCTCGACGGGCATGCGCCCGGCGATGGTCTCGCCGACCACCTCGCCGAGGCTGTGCCAGGTCAGCCCTTCGGCCTGGGTTGGCGGCAGCAGCAGCGCCCCCGGTGTCGGTCGCGACGCCTCCTGGATGTAGGCGAGCACCTGCGCCAGGTTGCCGTGCTTCTCGGCACCGAGATCTTCCCCAGCCGCCACCGCAAGCGCGCGGAACGCACTGGCCTTGCGCAGCACCCCGGACAGAGTCACGTCGTCGCGACCACCGAACAGGTTGCGGAGCTCGTCACCCTGGAGCCGGATCGGCTGTTGCAGGGCCGCGACCAGCTGGTGCAGCCGGTGGTAGACGACCAGCTGGCGCCACAGCTGCATCAGCTGCTTCTCCAAGACCGAGCGCTGGGCCTCGGGCTTGCCGTCCATGCGTTCGACGAGCCCCTGCAGCTTCTCGGCGCTCTCGAACAACCGCTCGTACGACAGGTACTCGAAGCGCTGCCCCTGCCCGTCGTGGTGGATGCCGAGTGCGTCGAGCACGCCGACGTTCTCGATGCGGAACAATGGGTAGCGCTGCGCCTGGGCCGGATAGCACCACGCGTCCAACAGCCATTCGGTCGGCGACAGCTTGACGGTGCGCCGGTCGTCGGTCTCGAACTGCACGTCGCGGCGACCGTGCACCGCATAGAGCGTGAACGCCGCCAGCGTGGAGATCGGCTGCACGCGCCCGTCGTTCATCACCATCGTGCT
>JAEUHU010000139.1 GCA_016793305.1 Planctomycetota bacterium | reverse complement strand
CCGTCGGTGGCGGTGCGGCGCGCGGCGCTGCTGGCGCTGGCACGCCTGCAGGACGGCGCGATCGCGAGCCTGCTCGACGACGCGTCGCTGCGCGCCGACGCGGCGCACGTGATCTACGAGTTCCCGGTGCAGGCAGCGATGCAGGCGCTGGCGCAGCGCTGCTACGACGACCAGAGCGACGGCGAGTCGATCGACTGGCGCGCCGTCAACGCCTGTCGGGTGCTCGGCGAGGTCGAACACGGCGAAGCGCTGGTGCACACGGCGACCGTGCGCACGCTGCCGACGGCGACGCGCCTCGAAGCGCTGGCGGTGCTCGGCGAATGGCAGGCCCCGCACGGCCAGTGCCGCGTCACCGGCAACTGGCGCCCGATCAACCATCCCGACCCGCAGGTCGTCGCCCAGCGCTTCCTCGGTGCCCTGCCCGAGCTGCTCGCCGATCCGACCGTCGCCGCCGCGGCGGCGCGCACCGCGGCCCAGCTCGGCCTGAGGGAGGCCGCCCCACAGCTGGTGACGCTGCTGCGCGACGCCAAGGTGCCGGCCGACACCCGCATCGAAGCGCTCGAAGGCCTGGTGCGCCTCGACGCCCCCGAATTGGTGCCGGCCCTCGCCACGATCGACGCCACGGCCCCGCCGAAGCTGCGCCAGCGCGCCATCGCGCTGCTGAGCAAGTCGGCGCCGGACCAGGCGGTGCCGCTGCTCGAGGCGCTGCTGCGGAACGGCAACCCAGGCGAAGTGCAGGCCGCCCTGCAGGCGCTCGGCGACCTGCGCGTTCCGACGGCGACGGCGGCGCTGGCGAGTGCGTTCGACCGCCTCGAAGCCGAGAGCTTGCCCGCAGCTGCCTGGCTCGAGCTGCTCGAAGCGGCGGGCAAACACGACGACGCGGCGCTGCGTGCGCGCTTGCAGGCCCGCGAACGCGCCGACGCCAGCACCGGCCCGCTCGGCGCCTGGCTCGCCTGCCGCGAAGGCGGCGATGCGAAGGCGGGGCGCGCGGTGTTCCACGACCTCGAGGCGACGCGTTGCACGCGCTGCCACGCGCTCGGCGGGCAAGGCGGCAACGCCGGCCCGGCCCTCGACGGCATCGGCAAGAAGCTCGGTCGCGAGCAACTGCTCGAGGCTCTGGTCGCGCCGAGTGCACGCATCGCCGAGGGCTTCGGCACGGTGACGATCGACACGAAGGACGGCGACACCTTCGTCGGCGTCGTGACGCAGGAACGCGACGGCGTCGTCACGATCGTCTCGGCGCTCGGCGAGACCAACCAGGTGCGCACTGCCGACATCACCGCGCGCACGCCACAGGCCGCCAGCGCGATGCCGCCGATGGGCGGCGCCTTGAACCGCCGCCAGATCCGCGACCTGATCGAGTTCCTGAGCCGCCAGCAGAAGGGCTGAGGCAGCGCTGGCTTGGTGCCGGTGTCGGTCAGGCGAGTCCGATCGCCACCGCCGCCAGCGACGCGCTGGCGAGCCCGACGCAGAACGCGCCGAACCGCTTGCGTTGGGCCAGCCCCTTCGCCGTGGCGAGCCACAGCGGCCACGGCACCGCGAGGGCCAGCAGGAACGCCGAGGAACGCAGCTCGCGCGACCCGTGGCCGCACCACAAGAGCCCGACGTGCGCGATGGTGATGCACAACGCCGCACCGGTGCCGCACACGAACGGCTGCCGCCACGCAGCGGTGCCGACGGCGACCAGCAGCGCGATCGCGCCGACCCCGCTGATCTCCCAGGCGAGCCCGGCCCCGTGCCGCCGCAGCAGCCACGCGTCGGTGGCGAGCGCCAGCATGCCGACCAGCGGCACCATCATGCCCGGCCGCGCCCGCCCGGCCCGGCGCACCACCCACCACGTGCCGAACGTCACGACCCAGGCGACGCCGAGCCACACCACGCAGCCGAACAGGGTGTTGTTCGCCCGCAGCTGCGACGACAGCAGCCACGGCACGAA